>NZ_JVOW01000006.1:0-274551 GCF_001055995.1 Corynebacterium sp. 239_CJEI
AAGCCATACCGGACCAGCGACTATCCCCATTATCGGGGACACTCACAAGGTAACGGGCAGAGGCGATTGTCGACACCTTCATCGGACGTGAATCGGAATCGACAAATCGCCTAGCCCCAAGGGGTCGGATTCTTAGAACAGGCCAGTCGGGTTCTCGTCGTAAGAGACGAGCATGCACTTGGTCTCCTGGTAGTGCTCGAGCATCATCAAGTGATTCTCGCGGCCGATACCGGACTGCTTGTAGCCGCCGAAGGCTGCGTGAGCAGGGTAGCTGTGGTAATTATTCACCCACACGCGGCCAGCCTGGATGCCGCGGGCAGCGCGGTAGGCGTTATTCTGGTTGCGGCTCCACACGCCGGCGCCAAGACCGTAGATAGTGTCGTTGGCAATCTCGAGAGCCTCATCCAGAGTCTTGAAGGTTGTCACGGCCAGGACCGGGCCGAAAATCTCCTCGCGGAAGAAACGCATCGAGTTGTTGCCCCTAAAGATTGTCGGCTCGACGTAGTAGCCTCCCTCCAGCCCTTCGAGCTTGGCGACGTTGCCGCCGGTGAGAACCTCCGCGCCCTCCTTCGGCCCGGACTCCAAGTAGCCGGAGATTTTGTCCAGCTGCTCCTGGGAGGCCTGGGCGCCCATCTGTACCGACGTATCCAGCGGGTTGCCGGTCTTAATCTGCTTAACGCGCTCGACCGCGAGCTTCAGGAACTCATCAGCGATGTCTTCGTGGACCAGGGCTCGCGACGGGCAGGTGCAGACCTCGCCCTGGTTCAACGCGAACATGGCCAGGCCCTCAATGCACTTCTCGCGGAACGCATCGTCGGCGTCCATGACGTCGGGGAAGAAGATGGACGGGGACTTGCCGCCGAGCTCCAGCGTGATCGGAATAATCTTGTCGGACACTGCCTTGTTGATTAGCTGGCCCACGGCAGTCGATCCGGTGAACGCAATTTTGGAGATCCGGTCGCTTGCGGTCAGCGCAGCACCGGCCTCGGTGCCGAGGCCATTGACGATGTTGAGAACGCCGTCCGGAAGCAAATCGGCGATAATCTCGGTGAGCATGAGAATCGACGCGGGGGTCTGCTCTGCTGGCTTGAGCACGATGCAGTTGCCGGCGGCGAGGGCCGGGGCGATCTTCCATGCGGCCATCAGGAGGGGGAAGTTCCACGGGATAATCTGGCCGACGACGCCGAGTGGCTCGTGGAAGTGGTAGGCGACCGTGTTGTCGTCAATCTGTGAGATGCGCCCCTCCTGCGTGCGGGTGGCCCCGGCGAAGTAGCGGAAGTGGTCGATTGCGAGCGGGATGTCAGCGGCGAGGGTCTCGCGAATGGCCTTGCCGTTCTCCCAGGTCTCGGCGACGGCAATCTTCTCAAGGTTTTCCTCCAGACGGTCCGCGATGCGGTGGAGGATCAGCGCCCGCTCGGCCGCAGGAACCGAGGCCCAGGAGTCCTTCGCCTTGTGCGCGGCGTCGAGAGCGAGCTCAATGTCTTTCTCGTTAGACCGCGGAACCCGGCAGAAAACCTCGCCCGTAACCGGGGTGGAGTTGTCCATGTATTGCCCGTCTACTGGAGGTGTCCACTTACCATCGATGAAATTTTCGTACTGCTCCTTGTACGTGAAGATTGCATCGGGGGTGCCGGGGTTGGCGTAAACAGTCATGTAGACACGTCCTTTCTATAGGGAAACAACAAACGTATGAGCCAACTTTAAATTGTGACTCGTGTCATAATCAACACTTATTTTTTCATCGCTTTTGCGAGAGATGCGATTGCTGCCGACCCTAAATCTGCCCCGACGTCGCCGTGAGAAATTCCAAAATTGCCCGCACACGGCGGTTTTCCTCGCCGGGCTCCAGATGCAGCTTCATAAAGATGTTGGACACGTGTTTCGCCACCGCCGCCCCGGAAAGCACGAGGTCATCGGCAATCTGCTTATTGGACTTGCCGCGTGCCATCAGCTCGAGCACTTCGCGTTCGCGCGCCGTTAAACTGGCTAGCCCCGATTTGCCGGACTGCATCAATGCCGTCGCCACATCAGGGTCAATCACCACGCCACCACCTGCGACGACCTCGAGCGAACCCAAGAAGTCCAGCACCTGGCCAACGCGGTCTTTGAGCAGATACCCGGTCCCGCCACTCGAGCTGCTGCCACTTGAGCCGGCCCCAGTACCAACCCCAGCACCTCCCGGCGAGAACAACTCACGCGCATACGCCGGCGCCACATACTGCGACAGCACCATGACATTCAGCTGCGGATAACGCTCGCGCAGTTCCACTGCGGCCCGCAGGCCGTCGTCACTCATCTTCGGAGGCATGCGCACATCGGTAATCACCAGGTCTGGCAGCTCGCCCGAGTCGTCAAACCGGTCATCGATGTCCGCCACCAGACCGTGCGCAGTGTCGACCATCGCAATCACTTCATGTCCGCGCTTTTCGACGAGCCCCGCGACTCCTTCCCGCAGGAGTGCCGAGTCATCCGCAATGACAATTTTCATTATTTCGCCGCACCTTTCTTCTCCACGCTTTCCATATCCATGCCTTCTATTTCTCCAATGCCCGATTCCCAGCGATTTAGCATCAAGGGAATTCTGGCTATTACCTGCGTTGGCCCGCCTTCGGGAGAGTGCATGGTCATCGCACCGTCAAAAGTGGCCAGGCGCTCTTTCATGCCCCGCAATCCGCGCCCCAACTTCGCACCACCGGGGCCTTGGTCGGTAATTGAAATATTCAGTGTTTGATCTGAGGTGAGCAACACAGAAACAGGGGCATTCGGTGCATATTTCGCCGCATTAGTCAGTACTTCTGCACAGAAAAAATATGCCGCGGCGAGCACGCTTTCCTCCAATTCCGGCAGGGGATAGGGAGTGTGCACAACAACGTGAGGGCCATACCCTTCAGCAATTTCCTCAACAGCCGCTTGCAGACCGCGATCGCGCAACACCTGCGGGTGAATTCCGTGGACCGTTCGTCGCAAAGCACGTAATCCATCCTCCAAATGGCCGTGCGTTTCCGCCAAGAGCTGCATTAGTTCCTCATTGCCAGTATTGGATGCCTCTAATTCCGCAAGTCCTAATTTCATTGAAGCCGCAACAATGTATTGCTGAGCTCCGTCGTGGAGGTCATTTTCAATGCGGCGACGTTCAATCTCAAAGGCTTCGGCAATTGTTCGTCGTGAAGCGGTAAGTTCGGCGATGCGGGCGGCGGCGGATTCCTCGTAGCTGCGTTTATGCGCTTTTTCGCGGCGGTTCGCGCCGATATATTTGCGGAAATAATCCTTCAGCTCCATAGTTTCCTATGGTACGAAAGCTCTGTGTGCGGAGGAATTAATTTCCGGCATGGTAGACCTAGCACTACCGCAAAAGGAAAGTGGGCACGGTGTTGAAATCGCCTCCGTGCGAGTGAAATGAGTGTCATGACAGAGAACAACAGCCCAAGAAACGCACGACTTTGTATTCGTGACATCACTAAGTCCTACAATTCCGCTCCCGTTCTCACCGGCATTTCGCTGACCATTGAGCCCGGCGAAACCGTTGCAGTCATGGGACCGTCCGGTTCTGGTAAGTCCACGTTGCTGCACTGCATGTCCGGCGTGTTGCTGCCGGACGACGGCGACGTCATCTTCGGTGACACCAAGATCAATTCGCTTTCCGACGCCGACCGCTCCGCCCTCCGCCTGCACGACTTCGGCTTCGTCTTCCAAGACGGCCAGCTCCTGCCCGAGCTGACTGCCAGGGAAAACGTCGCTTTGCCAATGATTCTGCAGGGCAGGAAGCGCTCAACGTCACTCGCGCTTGCCGACGATGTACTCAGCCGCCTGGGCCTAAAAGACCTCACGCGCCGTCGCCCAGGACAAATGTCCGGCGGTCAAGCGCAACGTGTGGCCATTGCCCGCGCGATGGCCGGTGAGCCAGGTGTCATCTTCGCCGATGAACCGACTGGCGCGCTGGACCAGTCCACAGGCCATGAGGTTATGCAGCAGCTCACCGCGTTGGTGGAGCAGACTGGCACAACGTTGGTGATGGTCACTCACGATGTGAAGGTGGCCAGCTGGTGTCGTCGACGTGTGGAAATCCGTGACGGCCTGATTCACGATGACCGCATGCTGGCAGGAGCGGAGGTTTCGAAGTGAGCACCGTAGCTGAAGCAACGAAACCCCAGAGAATCCCCACCGGTGCACTGGCGGACTTGAGTACGCGGCTGCAGCGCGCCGGGCGCGAGTCTCATTCGGGAAACGGTTGGCTATCTGCACTGTCTGTGGTGGCCATGACTGTGAGTACCTGGTTGGCACTGGTTGTGGTCGGTGGCACGGGGATGTTTTACCGCCGTTGGCAGGCTGAGCCAAAGTTGCCACCGAACCCAACGCCCGAGGATTACATGAATCAAGGTCAGGGCGAGATGTACCTGCAGCTGGCACTCGTGGCCTGTGTTTTTGTGATTCCGGCAATGGTTTCGCTCGTGGCACAGTCGGCGGTGCTTGGCGCTGCAGGACGTGAGCAGCGATTGGCAACTCTGCGCTTGATTGGTCTGTCTAACGGGGCAGTTACGCGCATGGTGATTATCGAAACCCTCGTATTGGCAGCTGTAGGGCTTGTCGTGGGCACGTTGTTGTCGGTGGCCACTGCGCCATTCTGGGCGATAATCAAGTTCGACAATGACTACCTGGATACCTGGGACATGTTGCTGCCCTGGTGGGGCTACCCGCTGGTCTGGGTTGCCGTGGTGCTCCTCGCACTCTTTGCCGCTGTGGTCGGTTTGCGAAGGGTGATGATTTCACCACTCGGCGTTAGCCGCAAGGAAGTGCCCAAGTCGATGAAGGCTTGGCGCATGATTGTGGCCGTTGTTATCGGTGCGATCGTCCTATACGTGATTGCCAACTCCAATATCGCGGGTGGAACCGTCACTGCCACGCTTGGTGTCGCAGCGATGATGTACCTGATGGTCTGGGCAATTGGCCTGGTGGCGCCTTTCTTTATCCAGCTTGTTGCCCGCATCTCCAGCTTCTTCGGTACTTCAAGTGATTTTGTGGCGACGCGACGAGTCGCGACTAACGCTAAGGAATCGTGGCGTCGAGTAAGTTCCATGGCCTTCCTGTCTCTGCTGCTTGGCTACACAATGATGGTGCCTGGCGAAGACAAGATTGAAGAGGTTGCAGATGTCACATTCGCGCACGATATTGCAACCGGTGTGACTATCACTTTCGTAATCGGTTTCATTCTGTTGCTGGTGTCAACGCTTTTGACTCAGGCCTCAGCCGTCTATGAAGAGGCATCGCTGACAAAGGCGCTGGACTTCATCGGGACGCCAATCAGCTTCCACCGCACGGTCACTTTCAAGCAGACATTCTTTCCCATGCTTGCGACCAGCATCTTCGGCTTTGTTATGGGTGCGCTGTTGGGAGCCACCATGTTCGGCCCGATTGCGAACGAAATCACGTTTGGTCAACGCTCACTTGTTGTTGCGCTGGCGTACCTCGTGGGAGTTGTATCAGTTGGCGCTGTGACCTTGGCGGTTGATCCGCTTCGCCACAAGTTGCTGGGTCGCCAAATCCGTCACAACGACTAGTCACCATTGCAACGACTAGTTGCCATTAAAAGGGCAGTGGAGTGGCCGGGCAGTGGTGCTCGGTGCTCGGCCACTTCCTTAGGGTTCAACTTGAGGATTAGAGCCTGTAACCAACTGTGGTTCATCTGATAACCAAGCATTCATCTCACAACCACGTAATTTCTACCTCTGACTTTTAGCCTGAGGGCATGCGTACCTACGTGCTTGATACCTCGGTCCTGCTGTCCGATCCCCACGCCACCAAGAAGTTCGATGAGCACCAAGTTGTGCTTCCGCTGGTCGTGGTGAGTGAGTTGGAGGCCAAGCGCCACCACCCAGAGCTGGGGTGGTTCGCCCGAGAAGCGCTCCGTTTCCTCGAAGAGCTGCGTTACCGCTACGGCCACCTGGACCGGCCTGTGCCCGCCAATGATCTTGGCGGGTTTATGCATATTGAGCTCAACCACTCCGATCCCTCCATCCTTCCCGCAGGCTTCCGCACCGCCGAAAACGATCACCGTATTCTCGCTTGCGCCCTCAATCTTCAGCACGATGGCCATGATGTCGTGCTGGTCACCAAGGACATTCCGCTTCGTGTCAAGGCTGGTGCGGTCGGCTTGCCTGCCGACGATTACCGCGCCCAGGACGTCGTTCTGACTGGGTACTCGGGAATGGTGGAAGTAGACGTCGACCCGGAGGAAATTGATCGTCTCTTCGCCAATGGCTTCCTTGAGCTCGAGCAGATCCAGGATCAGCCGCTGCACTGCGGCGTGCAGCTCAGCGCTGGTAGCCAGTCTGCGCTGGCACGGGTGAGCGCCCCGGGCGTCGTCAAGCTTGTGCGGGGCGATACGGAGGCGTTTGGCCTGAAGGGGCGGTCGGCGGAGCAGCGTGTGGCGCTTGACCTGCTGTTGGATGACTCGGTGGGGATAGTGTCCCTCGGCGGCCGGGCCGGTACGGGTAAGTCGGCGCTTGCGCTGTGCGCGGGTCTGGAGTCGGTGCTGGAGCGCGGACTGCATCGCCGAATCGTGGTGTTTCGTCCGCTCTACGCAGTGGGTGGACAGAACCTTGGCTACTTGCCAGGTAGCGAGGATGAGAAGATGAATCCCTGGGCACAGGCTGTTTACGACACCCTGGAGGGATTGGTTTCAGACAACGTGATGGATGAGATTGCCTCGCGCGACATGCTGGAGGTACTGCCGCTGACTCACATTCGCGGTCGTAGCCTGCATGACAGCTTCGTGATTGTCGATGAGGCACAGTCGCTGGAGCGCAACGTACTGCTGACGGTGTTGTCGCGTCTTGGTAGCAATTCCCGGGTCATCCTTACGCACGACGTGGCGCAGCGTGACAACCTGCGCGTCGGCCGCCATGACGGTGTGCAGGCGGTGATTGAAAAACTCAAGGGCAACGAGCTTTTTGCACACATCACGCTGAAGCGCTCGGAGCGCTCGAAGATTGCGGAGCTCGTGACGGGGCTGCTCGATTAAGAGTAAGCTTGTGAGGCAGATACGTAGGAGCTGTTCCTGCGGTTACTTTCACTCGGATCGTTCGGCACGTACCTGCCGATGAAAGGTTTGTATTCACATGGCTACTGTGACTTTTGCTGATGCCACTCGCATTTACCCCGGTGCGACGAAGCCTTCTGTGGACAAGTTCAACTTGGAAATTGCCGATGGCGAGTTCCTGGTTCTGGTAGGCCCCTCCGGTTGTGGTAAGTCCACAACACTGCGCATGCTTGCCGGTCTGGAAGAGGTCAATGAGGGCAAGATTTTCATTGGTGATCGTGATGTGACCAATGTCTCGCCCAAGGATCGCGATATTGCGATGGTCTTCCAGAACTACGCCCTGTACCCGCATATGACGGTGCGCGAGAACATGGGCTTCGCGCTCAAGATTGCTGGTGTGGACAAGGACGAGATTGACCGTCGTGTCGAAGAAGCTGCGAAGACCCTGGATCTAACTCAGTTCCTGGACCGTAAGCCTAAGGCTCTGTCCGGTGGTCAGCGTCAGCGTGTGGCAATGGGGCGTGCGATTGTGCGCAAGCCGCAGGTGTTCCTGATGGACGAGCCGTTGTCGAACCTGGACGCGAAGCTGCGTGTTCAAACCCGTACTCAGATTGCGGCCATGCAGCGTCGGATGGGTGTGACCACCATGTATGTCACCCACGACCAGACTGAGGCGCTGACCATGGGCGACCGCATCGCGGTCATTAACTTCGGTGTTCTGCAGCAGGTCGGTACCCCGCGCGAACTCTACGAAACCCCGGCAAACGAATTCGTCGCGGGCTTCATTGGCTCGCCTGCGATGAACCTGGGCACGTTCAACGTCTCTAATGGTTACGCCACGTTGGGCGAGGCCAAGATTAAGCTGCCGGAAGCCACACTTGCTGCAATCACGCCGGAGGATCAGAACCAGATTATCGTGGGCTTCCGTCCGGAGGCATTCGACCTGGTCGAGGGTCCGGGCGATGACGTCATTCCGGTGCAGGTTAACTTGGTCGAGGAGTTGGGCTCCGATGCATTCATGTATGGAGACCTCGTCGGTGGCGGAGCACTGAGCTCCGGATCTTCCTCTAACCCGGACGAAGAGGAACACGGTCAGGTGGTTATTCGTACCGCCCCGCGCACCGCGCCGAAGTTGGGCTCGGTAGTTTACGGCAAGATTCGTCCGGGCATGCTGCACCTGTTCTCGAAGTCGACTGGTATGCGCCTTCCGGCCTAAAATCTTTCGTTTAGATGAAATGAGTAGCTGGTAGGGCAGTGGGACAGTAAGACAGTTTTAGGAGCCACCGTGTCGGAAACTATGAAAATAGCCGCGACAACGGTGGCTTCAAAGCTTTTGCGCCTTCCTTGGCATATACCTCTGGAACAGTGGCCAGATGATTTGTTAGCCGCCTTGCCTCAGGGAATTTCGCGACACATTGTTCGATTCGTCAACTTAGATGACCGCGTCATTGCAGTGAAAGAAATTGGTGAGTTCACTGCTCATCATGAGTATCGAATGCTGCGTGACCTGGTCAGGCTCGGTGCTCCATCGGTTCGCCCGCTCGCGGTAATCACCGGCCGGAAGGATCCAGATGGCGAACCGTTAACTGCCGCACTCGTCACAGAACATCTCGAGTATTCGCTGCCGTATCGTGCAGTTTTTTCTCAACAGGTCACCCGCGAAACTGTGGTCCGCCTGATTGACTCGCTGGTAGTCCTGCTAGTTCGGTTACATCTCCTTGGTTTTTACTGGGGCGACGTGTCACTGTCGAACACATTGTTTCGTCGTGACGCAGACGCTTTCTCCGCCTACCTTGTCGACGCGGAAACGGGAGATTTGCAAGGCACACTCTCAGATTCCCGCAGGCTTTACGACGTTGACGTTGCCCATACCAACATCATCGGAGAGCTCATGGATCTGCAGGCCGGCGGATTCCTCGATCCTGAGTTGGACGTAATTGCGGTGGGTAGGCGCATTATTGAGCGTTATGAGGACTTGTGGCAAGAGCTGACGGGGGAAGAATCTATTGGTGTTGAGGAGCCTTGGCTTGTCGATGAGCGGATTCGCAGGCTCAACGACCTCGGTTTCGATGTTGGCGAGCTGAAAGTCACCAGTGATGGTGGCCGTGTTGTGTTCCGACCACGAGTGGTTGACGCAGGGCATCACCATCGGCAGTTAATGCGACTGACGGGGTTGGATGTTCAAGAACGGCAAGCGAGGCGGATGCTCAATAGTATGCAGACCTTTCGGTTGGCGGAAGGTCTTGAAGGGGTTCCGCTAGAGCAGGTTGCGCACCGATGGCTGCGTGAAGTTTTCGAGGCCACAATTCTGGCTGTGCCCGAGGGGCTGCGTGGAAGGCTGCAGGATGCGCAGGTTTTCCACGAGGTCTTGGAGCATCGCTGGTACATGGCAGAAAAACGCCGTGCGGATGTGCCGCTTCAAGAAGCGGTGCAGAGCTACGTGGATCGAGTGTTGCCCGGGCATCGCGACGAGTCCGTATATCTTCCCGCGAGCGATGAGGTCGAGTAGCTCTCTAGAAGCAGACTGTCGAGCGTACGATTATTTCAAAAGTGACAAGTAAACGACCCGCCAGAATATTATAAAAATATACATTCAGGCCAAACAGGGGTGCTTTTGGTGGTCGGGTGGTTGTCGGGTCTGCGTGTGATTGTCGCGGCCAGGTGCTTACTTTGGTGCCGGTAGGCGGCTCTGTTCAGCGAAAACAGCTCGAAAACAGCTCAAATTCTAGGTGTGCTTTCGAGAGCTTTTGCTATTTTTCTCCTTTGCATTTGTTCACAGCTGGCTGAAGGCCAACCTAAATTGGTTTTGGTCAAGTAAGATTTTGGTGAGACCGAATACCCGCGTGGGTGGCGTCGAAGTTCGCATGAAAGGCTACTTCTAGCCGCAGGGCGGGATAATCCAATTAGGCCACGGCTGCTGGCAAATATTCGTCCGAATTGCTCGGAGGATGCCATTGAAGTGGCCTTTCTTCTCAAGGGAGAAAACATAGTGAAGAACTTCAAGCGCCTTTCAGCTCTGTGTGCAGCAGGCCTGATGGCAACCGCTGGTTTGGTTGCGTGCTCGAGTGATGATGCGGTTGCAGATGGTGGTGTCTACTTCCTTAACTTCAAGCCGGAGCAGGATGCCGCATATCAGAAGATTGCGAAGGCATACACTGACAAGACTGGTGTCCAGGTCAAGGTCGTTACTGCAGCTTCGAATTCCTATGAGCAAACTCTGAAGGCCGAGATTGGTAAAAAGGACGCGCCAACACTGTTCCAAGTCAATGGTCCGGCGGGCCTGCGTACTTGGCAGGAATACATGGCAGACATGTCTGACACTGAGATCGCACAAAACCTCAACGAGGGCATCGAGCCGCTGAAGGGCGAGGACGGCAAGGTATACGGCGTCCCGTTTGCAGTCGAGGGGTTTGGCCTGATCTATAACGAAGAGATCATGGACAAGTACTTCGCGCTGCCCGATGCCAAGGCCAAGAGCATCGACGAGATTAAGGCCTTCGGAAAGCTGAAGGAAGTTGCTGAGGACATGCAGGCCAAGAAGGACAAGCTGGGGATTTCCGGCACCTTCGCTTCCACCTCGCTCGCATCCGGTGAGGATTGGCGCTGGCAGACACACTTGGCCAACGGACCGGTTCATTATGAATTCGAGGACCTTGGCACCAAGGAAACCGCTGATGTGAAGTTCAAGTACAACAAGGAGTTCAAGAACCTCTTTGATCTGTACCTGAATAACTCCACTGTCGAAAAGACTCTGGCCCCGTCGAAGGCTGTGTCCGACTCGATGGCGGAATTCGCCCAGGGCAAGGCCGCTATGGTTCAGAATGGCAACTGGGCATGGTCCCAGATCAACGATGTCTCCGGCAACGTGGTCAAGCAGGACAAGATTAAGTTCATGCCTATGTACATGGGCCTGAAGGACGAGGATAAGACCGGCATCTCGGTTGGTACTGAGAACTACCTGACGGTCAACTCCAAGGCTTCGGAGGCTTCCCAAAAGGCAACGAAGGACTTCGTCAATTGGCTGTTCAACACCGATGAGGGCAAGAAGTACGTCGTCGAGGATCTCGGATTCATCGCTCCGTTCCAGAACTTCACTGAAGCCGACACTCCGAATGACCCGCTAGCCAAGGAAGTGGCCGCAGCAATTGAGAACGAGGACCTGACCACCATCCCGTGGGACTTCCAGTACTTCCCGTCGCAGCAGTTCAAGGATGATTTTGGCGCAGCGCTGGCGCAGTACGCTTCCGGAAAGATGCCGTGGGACAAGGTTGTCGAGACTTTCGCCGACAGCTGGAATGCGGAATCTCCGAACAATTAAATACCAGCAAATCAATGGTGATCCATTCCATCGGTGAGTGTGAAGCGAAAGCTTCTCGCGCATGAACAACCGACGGAATGAGTTCATCCAATGGCAAGGCGGAGCTCGGGGCTCGGTGACCTGTTAAACCGGTCTCGAGGCACCAGGCTCCGCCTTTAGCTTTAGGAGCGGTGTTGTAGATGCAAGCAACATTGAAAAAGTATTTCCCAATTTTCGTGCTACCCACGCTGATTGCCTTTGCAATCGCGTTCTTGGTGCCGTTCGTTATCGGTTTCTTCCTATCATTTACTGACTTCACAACCATCACTAATGCGCAGTGGGTTGGTATCGAGAACTACCAGAAGGCCTTTAGTGAGCGCGAGGGCTTCGTCGCTTCCTTCGGATTTACTCTCATGGTGGTTGTTGTTTCCATCATTACTGTGAACTTGTTCGCGTTCTGGATCGCATGGATTCTGACGCGCAAGCTGAAGGGCACGAACTTCTTCCGCACAGTCTTCTTCATGCCGAACCTCATCGGTGGCATCGTGCTCGGTTACACCTGGCAGTCGATGATTAACGCAGTGCTGGCATCGTACGGTACGACAATCGTGTCCGACTGGAAGTTCGGTTACGCCGGTCTGATCATCCTCATCAACTGGCAGCTGGTCGGTTACATGATGATTATCTATATTGCCGGTTTGCAGAATGTCCCGCCGGAGCTCATCGAAGCTGCGGAGATTGATGGCGCTGGACGCTGGGAGATCCTGCGGCACGTTACTATCCCGATGGTCATGCCATCGATTACCATTTGCCTCTTCTTGACCCTGTCGAACACTTTCAAACTCTTCGACCAAAACTTGGCCCTGACCAATGGTGCGCCGGGTTCAGAGACAGAAATGGTTGCTCTGAACATCGTCAACACCATGTTTAACCGAATTGGTGTGGAGGGCGTTGGTCAAGCCAAGGCAGTAATTTTCGTCGTCGTGGTCGTAGCGATCGCGATGCTGCAGCTGCGTGCTACTCGCAGCAAGGAAGTGGAGGCATAAATGTCTGTCGACGCTGCAATGACCACTGAAACGGCCACCAAGCTCCCCAAGGCCAAGCCCGCTAAGCAGGACGAGGCCAAGGTGGGAGGCGTATCTAAGGTCATCATCTACGCGATTCTGGTGTTTTTGACCGTCGTGTTCTTGGGGCCAATCGCGTTCATTATCTTCAACTCGTTCAAGTCCAAGTTCGCAATTTCAGATAACCCCTTCCAGCTGCCACTAGGTGACATGTGGGTCGGGTTCGAAAACTACGCCGTCGGCCTGATGAAGGAGGGCTTCGGCTGGGCGATCGTGTGGTCCTTTGTCATCACGATCCTCTCGGTTATTGCGATTGTGTTCTTCTCTGCGATGACGGCTTACTACATCACGCGAGTGAAGACGTGGTGGACCTCGCTGCTGTATTACCTGTTTGTGTTCTCGATGGTCATCCCGTTCCAGATGGTGATGTTCCCGACCGTCAAGATCGCCGACATGCTGCATTTGAACAACCCAATCGGCATTGTGGTTCTCTACTTGGGCTTTGGCTCTGGCCTGTCGGTCTTCATGTTTGCCGGCTTCATCAAGTCCATCCCGATTGACATCGAGGAAGCCGCGATGATTGATGGCGCATCTCCGATGCAGAACTACTTCCGCATCGTTTTGCCCATGCTCAAGCCGACTGCAGTGACAGTCGCCATTCTGAACGCAATGTGGGTATGGAACGACTACCTGCTGCCGTACCTGGTCATCGGCTTGTCCACTAAGTACAAGACCATCCCGGTCGTCGTGCAGAGCTTCGTTGGTTCCAACGGTAACCGTGACCTTGGCGCGATGATGGCAATGCTGGTGCTCGCAATCATTCCGATTGTGATCTTCTACGTCGCCACCCAGAAGCACATTATCGAGGGTGTTGCTGCGGGTGCCGTTAAGGGATAGCTGCCTAAGCGTTAGCGCATAGGACGCCAAGCACCGCGTTTTACGAAAGCGAAAGCCTCAACCGCGTAGGTTGAGGCTTTCGTCTGTTAATCAGCCTTTATTAGGATATGAACCCGTGGATAGATTTTTCAGCACCGATACAAAGTTCTACGCAGCCTGGTCGCTGTTAGCAGACCTTGTAATCATCAACCTGCTGATGATCGTCGCATCCATCCCGATAGTCACTGCAGGCGCCGCAACTCGCGCTGGGGTAGTGGTCGCTCGCGATATGGTCCGTGACGAAGGCTCAAGGCCCGTACAGCGCTTCTTGCGCGCACTGCTGGACAATTGGCGCACACCAACCGTGTGGTGGCTATTCACCGTGGTTCTCGCCGGAGCCATTGGCTATGAGTTTTACGTTATTTCCCGCGCGGATCTCGGCACTGTCGGCCTAATCTTCGCCGCAGGAGTTACCTCCGGGGCGCTAATACTGCTGGGAATTACCGCCTGGGTCTACTCGCTGTGCTCGCTTTCCGACGGTCAGTCGTCGCTACGCCGAACCCTGGCAACGGCCACCAGCATGACCGTCAAAAACCTGCCGCGGACTGCGCTCGCAGTTTTGGCGCTTCTCATCGTGCCCGCGGCCATATTCTTTTTCCCGGCGAAGATCTACGCGATTGCTACCTATGTCTTCCTCATCGGGTACGCGTTGAGTTGGTATTTGGTGATGCTGGCGCTTGAGCCCGTTCTGCCAGACAATGCTGGGTAGGTTTTCCCACTGGCCCCACTGGCTCCACTGGCCCGACTGGCACTGACTTAATCGGCGCCAGCTCGCGCACCAAGTCGTTGACGACCCTTAGCCCTCGTACTCTTTCACAGAGGGAAAATCCTCCGCCTCGACCATCTCCAGCAGTTTTTCGCGACGTGCAAAAGCGGAGCATGCGCCGACCGCCTGTACAGCTGCTGCGCCTGCTGCGGTGGCCAGGGGGACGGCGTCGTAAAGCGAGGTGCCCTTAGCCAGTTCCGCGGTGAGCGTGCCGACGAACGCATCACCGGAGCCAGTGCCGTCGACAATCTTCTCCTCTGGCAGCTTGAGCGCGGGGTGCTCGTAGATTGTCGGCTCGTCGTCGAGACCGTCGGAGTGCTGTGCGAAGAGACAGCCGTGGTCGCCCCGGAGCATGACGACACTGGGGCAGTACTGCAGAAGCGCCTCGAGCTGTGCGCGGTAGTCGGTAGCGCGGATTCCTTCGGCGATGTCCAGGCGACGGATTGTTTCCCAGGCGCCCTTCATGTTGACGATCAGCGGATCTGCATGGTCAATCAGGGCAGGTGTAACGGTTACGACCGGATTGAGGTTCAGCACCAGTCGCGCGCTGTACATGGATGCGACGGACGCGATGGCCTCAGTTGCTTCCGGAAGGAGCTCGCCCTGCGCGAGCACGACATCCGCTGATGCGAACTCGTCGACGAAATCGGTGGGGTCGGTTAGCGCATCGGCACCGCGCTGGACAAAAATCACCGGGCGACCCTTGCGGTTCGTTGCGACGAAAGCGCTGCCGGTCGGCAAATCCCAGGAAGTCTGAATGGAGTGGACATCTACGCCGTGTGCGTTGAGTTCCTCGACCACGAAATCCGCTGCGCGGTCCTCGCCAACAGTTCCGGCCATGATTGCACGGACACCGTTATAAGCGATAGCAACGGCCTGGTTGGCGCCCTTGCCGCCCAGCATATTCGTGCCGTCATCAACGATGAGCGTGCCACCTTCTGCGGGGACACTATCGACCTGTACCAAGGTATCTAGGTGGATAGATCCACATACAACAACTGTTGGATTCTCATTCAGGTCAGGAATCGGCTGCATAAAAATAAAGGATAGTCGGGAATTCAAATCCGTGTTGGCGGCCCGAGTTTACAGCCGTCAGAGCCCGCGAATCGATGCCCTACAATCGATGGCTATGGCAAAACTGTACTTCCGCTACGGAACCATGAACAGCGGAAAATCCATCGAGGTCCTCCGCGTCGCCCACAACTACCGCGAGCGCGATATGCGGCCGTTGATCGCCAAGCCGGCCGTGGATACTTTGGCTGACGGCGACGTGCACTCCCGCATCGGAATCGCGGAACGCGCGCACCTCATCCACGATGGCGATGACCTCTCCTCGCTTGCCGACGGCTACGATTGTCTAATCATCGATGAGGCACAGTTTCTTACCCCTGACCAGGTCGATCAGTTGCTGGGAATTACCCTTCGCGGTACTCCGGTGCTCTGCTACGGTCTGCGTACCGACTTTCGCACGCATGCCTTCCCAGGCTCCCAGCGCTTGCTCGAAGTTGCCCACACCATTGAGGAAATCAAGACAATTTGCACCTGTGGGCAGAAGGCCATCTTTACTGCACGGTTGAATCCGGACGGCAGCATTATCCTCGACGGCGAAACCGTGGAAATTGAGGCACTCGAAGCGCCGAAGTACATCTCCCTATGCGCCAGCTGCTACAACCGGATGTCGGGTAAATGGGCGTGAGTAGAGCCCAGAGTTTTTAGTGCCCCCACCAGGGCTCGAACCTGGGACAAAAGGATTATGAGTCCTCTGCTCTAACCGACTGAGCTATAGGGGCAAGGATTGGGCATTGTGAAGTGACAATTAAGCACTATGAACCAGTGCCCAAAACCTCATAGCATCATAGCAATCTGCCACCGTGCGGTGATAAAAGCCCTATACCCAGCGGGTTCGGCTGCCATTGCGTGGGTTCAATGAAGCTAAGTGTTTCCGTGTCGACGAAGGTAATCCCCGTTCTCAACGAAGCTGATCTTTCCGCAAAGTTACGACTTTCGGTTGATGAATCAGCCCTAGGACACTTCTAGCATTAATCCTATGAGTACAAAACCTTCCTTGAGCAGCGCCGACGTCTCAGTCGACGCACAAACCGGTGCCACAGCGAAAGCGAAGGGCACCCCCGTCATGGCAATCGCCAACGAGGATCAGATTGCTGAGTTCGGGGCCTCGCCACAGCGGTGGTGGGGGTTGCTCGTGCTCGCGGTTGGCCTCGGCATGATTGTCCTGGACGGCACCATCGTTGGTGTTTCATTGCCGACCATCATTTCGGAGCTGGGCCTTGACATCGTGGGCGCGCAGTGGATTACCACGATCTACTCGGTCGTTTTCGCCGCACTACTCCTGACCTCTGGCCGCGCTGGCGACCGCTTCGGCCGTCGAACGCTTTTTCTCGTCGGTCTGGTCATCTTCACGGTCGGCTCCGTCGTGGCCGCACTTTCCACAGCCTTGGCGCCACTGGTCATTGCCCGCGTCATCCAAGGCATTGGTGGCGCGTGCATTCTGCCATCAACACTGTCCAGCGTGAACGCACTATTCCGTGATAAAGATCGTGCCACCGCATTCGGCATCTGGGGTGCGGTCATGTCTGGTGCTGCAGCAGTCGGCCCACTCCTGGGTGGCGTGCTTACGCAGTTTGCTGGTTGGGAAGCTATCTTCTGGGTCAACGTGCCCATCGCCGTCGTGCTTTTCGTCCTTGCGCTGCGCTGGGTGCCGAACACCGCAGGCGATACCAATGGCGCGGGTCGCTTCGATGTCCTTGGCCTGGTGTTGTCTGGAATTGGCTTTGGTGCCGTGGTCTTCGGCATCATTCAAGGCGCCAAGATAGGGTTTGCTTTTCCCTCCGCACCCGTCGTCACGCTCTTAGTTGGTGCGGTGGTGCTTGTCGCTTTCGTGCTGTGGGAAAACAGTCGTCGGAAGAACGCGGATCCTGCGCTGTTGGACGTGTCGATGTTCTCCTACGCCACGTTCAGCTGGGGGAATACCACGGCGATGCTTGTCGCGGTGGGTGAGTTCGCGCTGGTCTTCGTGCTGCCGCTCTACCTGGTGTCGGCGATTGGCTTATCGACGATCGCAACCGGCCTGGTCCTGGCAGCAATGGCTCTCGGTGCGTTCTTCGCAGGTGCCATGGCGCGTCATCTGGCAGCTCGGATTACCCCGGCCGGTGTGGTGATTGTGGGCCTTGGTCTCGAGGTCTTTGGTTCGCTGCAGTTGGCGGCCGAAGAGCGCGTTGACCTGCCGCTGTGGCTGGTTGTGTTTGCATTGATTGTCTACGGTCTGGGTCTTGGTCTGGCATCGGCGCAGCTGACCTCGTTGGTGCTTGGTGATATTCCGGTGCGGCTGTCGGGGCAGGCATCGGCAACGCAGTCGACGATTCGGCAGATTGGTTCGGCGCTCGGTGCTGCGCTCGGTGGTATGGCGCTGACGATTGGGCTGGATCGTGAGATCGCGAAGCTGTCGCCGGGCCTGGAGCAGATGGGGCAGGGGCTGAAGGATTCCGCCGGCTCGATGCTGATTGGTCTGCGTGCGCAGGGTGCTCCCGACGGTGTGTTGGTGCCGCTGACAAATGCGTTTGCACATGCCACGCAGTTTGCGCTGTATTCCGCTGTCGGCGCGTTGACTATTGGCTTCCTCTGCTCGCTGAAGGTACTGCAGTTGCGCAGGCAGGCTGAGAATGCGCAAGCAAGCTGAGAAATCGAATTAAAGATTCGGAATATTCGGTCGTGAGCTTGTGTTGGAAATTGGTGTCACAACATCAATCGTGGCAGTCTTATCGTTTGTCTCTTAACCGGACTTGCTAGATAGAAATGACCAACATGAAAATGCTCACAAAGCGGCGTTGGCTCGATTACGGCCGAATCTCCACTTCCTCCTGTCGCTAAACACTTCGGGGCTTCCGCCTCGCTGCGCCTGTCTCTTCGAGGCTGAGCTCAGCGGCCTCGGATCCCGTCGCGCGCATTTGTCAGACGGCATAAGGCGCGGCACAAGTGTTTTCAGAGAAATAAAACTCCAGGAGGAAAAGTGAATAAATTTAAATGGGCGACCGGCTTCGGTGCCCAAGTTGTCTATGGCCTGATTATTGGTCTCATTTTGGGCTTCATGGCCCGCAGTACTGGCGATGACTCCTCGCTGCGCACAGCGCTCGACGAGGTCGGCAGTACCTACGTCACGCTGTTGAAGCTGCTCATCCCGCCGCTGGTGGTCACCGCGGTCGTAGTGTCGATTGCCAACCTGCGTCAGGTCGCAGGTGCAGCCAAGCTGGCTGTTTCGACACTGATTTGGTTTGCCATTACGTCCTTTGTATCGGTGGTCATCGCCATCGTGCTGGGCTTGGTCATCAAGCCGGGCGTTAACTCTGGCGTGGATGCTTCGGCAGCGCAAGAGCCGAGTTCCGTGGGCTCCTGGTGGGGATTCCTGCAGAGCATCGTCCCGCAGAACTTCCTCGGCCTTGGCGTGAAGATCAGCGAATCTGACGGTGCTGTATCCGGCTCGCTGAACTTCAACGTCCTGCAGCTGCTGGTGATCGCGATTGTCTTCGGCGTCGCCGCGGTGAAGGTTGGCCCGAAGGCTGAGCCATTCATCGAGTTTTCCGGCTCTCTTTTGACCATCGTGCAGAAGGTCCTGTGGTGGGTCATACGTCTGGCACCGATTGGTACCGCAGCCCTCATCGGCCACGCCGTCGCTGAGTATGGCTGGGAAGCGCTCGGCAGCCTGGGCAAGTTCGCCATTGCTATTTACGTTGGCCTGTTCCTGGTCATTGCAGTCGTGTACCCAGTCGTGCTGAAGATTCATGGCATTAGCCCAATCGACTTCTTCCGTCGCGTCTGGCCAGTGACCTCGCTCGGCTTCTTCACCCGTTCGTCTATGGGCGTCATGCCAGTCACTGAGCGCGTTGTCTCCCGTCGTCTGGCAGTGCCGGATGAGTACGCCTCCTTCGCCGTACCGCTGGGCGCCACCACGAAGATGGATGGTTGCGCCGCCATTTACCCGGCTATCGCGGCTATCTTCGTCTCGCAGTTCTACGGTGTGCCGTTGGACTTCACGGACTACTTGCTCATCATCTTCGTCTCCGTCATCGGTTCGGCTGCAACTGCTGGCACCACCGGCGCTACTGTCATGCTGACCCTGACTCTGTCGACCCTTGGCCTGCCACTCGCCGGTGTCGGCCTCCTGCTGGCTGTCGAGCCGATCGTGGATATGGGCCGCACTGCGGTGAACGTTACCGGTCAGGCCGTGGTCCCGTTGGTCGTCGCAAAGCGTGCGGGAATCTGGGATAAGGACGAGTGGGACGCCAGCGCCAACGCCGACCTGTCGCCAGCCGACGAGTCGGACGACGAGTCTGCGGACGCGCCTGCTGGGAAGTCCACGTCTGCCGCGCTTGCGTAGTCTTGAGGACATGACTTCTTGGAAGCCCTCTGTTCTAGCGCAAGTTGACCAGTGGCCAGTCGACGCGACCGCAGCTGCCGTGCGTGCCGACGATGGCAGTTGGCACACCCACGGTGATAGTGGCCGAGTTTTTGAACTGGCCAGTGTGACCAAGCTGTTGGCGGCCGTGGGAATGCTTGTGGCCGTCGAAGAGGGTGCGCTGGAGCTCAATCAAGAGCTCACGCCACCCGGTCGTGGTGCGACTGTGCGTCACCTACTGGCGCACGCCGGCGGGGTGGGGTTTGCCAGCCGTGAGCTGGAAAAAGAGCCAGGGGAGCGGCGTATTTACTCCTCCGCGGGTTTTGACATCATCGCCGATGTAATCGCCGCGGAGGCAGACATGCCGTTTAGTGAATACCTGCGCCAGGCTGTGTTTGAGCCGCTAGGGATGGCGGATTCCGTGCTGGATGGATCGGCAGGGCATGGCGCGCGTAGCAGCGTCGCTAATCTCATGGCCTTCGTCGATGAGATTCTCGCCCCGACTCTTCTGCATCCCGATACCGTGACTGAGGCGTTGACGGTGCAGTTCCCGGGGCTGAATGGTGTTGTGCCTGGCTATGGTATGCAACGTCCGGCCGATTGGGGCCTGGGCTTTGAAATCTTCGGGCACCCCGATTCCAAGCAGGGGCTGTGGTTTGGTGCCTCGATGCCCAAGGATGTCGCAGGCCATTTTGGGCAAGCGGGCACATTCCTGTGGCTGCATCGTCCAACCGGACGGGCGGCAATCGCGCTGACCGACCGAGATTTCGGCGAGTGGGCAAAGCCTCTATGGGCCGACTTCAACGACGAACTCTGGAGTGAGCTGGAAGAACACGCTGAGGATTAAGGGGATGTGGAGTAAGCCGGCGTCGCTTGCGGCGCCGATTTTTCGTCTCAGCGTTAAATCACATCTGGGGGATTAAGGACAACTTGAGGGTTGCCAGCAGCCGTCTCGGAAATAACAATCATAAACACGTGCAACGTAAACCTCAGAAGTGTTGTTTTACCGCAGTGCTTTTTCTGCAGTGTGGCAAGTGTCGTTGGATGAGTTCGTAGGGGAAGACGAATCTCGTCTTACACCAATTGACCGCAACTTTTCCGAGGACCTTCGTCTATGCGCACCCAACTTTCAGGCGTTCTGTGGATTCACAGCATGCCAGGGCCGCTGCAACCACACATCACGTGGGCGCTGGCCCGACTCAGCATGCCCGATGGCACTAAGCCAGGCCGGGATATTTGGCGTGCGACCGACCAGGATGCCACTTTGTGCGCCGAGGTGCCTTTCACTGCAAGTGCTGACACCATCGCCACACTGGTGGACAACCTGGCTAGGTGGCCGCGCCTCTATTTCGAGCTGGCGCAAGACCCAGCCGTGGATGATGACGGCTACGCCATCGACGGTATGCGCTACTGCCATACCCCGCAGCTGGGGACTTTCGCCGGACAGACCGATGCCGCCGGAAACATCGTGGTCAACGAAGACGCACTGCGTTCCATCATGGCGCGCGGCGGCGATATCAAAGGTGCCCTCGACGCGGCCATCGGTGGGCCGTGGGACCGCGTGTTAGAGCCGATGCGCATGATGACGGCAGGCTACGCCCCCGAAGACTGCTTTACGACGTCCACCCCTGCCGGGACCGACAGTGCCAGCGGCAACTCGACCGCTGGCAACGCAGACCTTGGTGGGGTAGAGGCAGCTAACGTGCTGCAGCTCTACCCGCGCCGGGCGGCGATGTAGTCAACTACATCGCCGAGGGTCTTAAACGAGGAAATGTCCTCGTCCTCAACGCGGGCTCCCAGCTCTTCTTCGCAACGGACGGCCAACTCTACGACGCTTAGGCGGTCAAAACCGTAGTCGGTCAGCGGGGTGGAGAGCTCTAAGGACTCCACCTCGTCGTTAGCCATCTTTTTGACGATTGCCGCGACCTCGCCGTGAAGACCTGCGGGCAGGTCAGCGTCGGCGGAACTCTTCTTCGGGCCCCCGTTCGCTGCATTAGGTGAGGCATCGCCAGCGTCACCGGCGCCGGTGACCTGTGTGCCCAGTAGGGCGCTGAGCTGATCTCCAAGGCTTGAGGTCATTATTCAGCGTCCTGGATGGTTGCAGTTGGGTCGGTAATCTGCAGCTCTTCAGCGGCTTCCTGGGCGACATCCATGTCGAGCTTGCCAGCGCGTGCCAGTGCGGACAGGGCCGCAACAGCGACTGACTCGCCGTCGGAGTTGAAGTAGCGGCGAGCGGCCGGACGGGTATCCGAGAAGCCGTAGCCGTCGGTGCCGAGGACGGTGTAGTCACCCGGAACCCACTTGCGAATCTGCTCCGGGACCGCACGCTGGAAGTCGGTCACTGCGATGAACGGCCCATCGGTGTCGGACAGCTGGCGGGTAACGAAGGCGTCGTCGACCTCTTCAGTCGGGTTGTGTAGACGCTCAGTGTCACGCTCGTGCCCATCGCGGGCCAGCTCATTCCACGATGTCACCGAGTAAATCGAGGAAGCCACGCCGTAGTCTTCCAGGATGTCCGCGGCGCGCAGCGCCTCCTGCATGCCAATGCCGGAAGCCAGCAGGTTGACATGCTTGTCGCCCTCAGCCTTGCGGAAGCGGTAGATACCGCCAAGCAGCCCCTCGACATCGAGGTCTTCCGGGACGGCCGGCTGCGAAGTCGGCTCATTGTAGATAGTCAGGTAGTAGATGATATCTTCGCCGCGCTCTGGCCCGTACATGCGGTCGATACCGTCGCAGACGATGTAGGCAATCTCGTAGGCAAACGCCGGGTCGTAGGAGACCACAGACGGGTTCGTAGCCGCCAGCAGCTGGGAGTGACCGTCCATGTGCTGCAGGCCTTCACCGGTCAGCGTCGTGCGACCAGCTGTAGCGCCGAGCAGGAAGCCACGGGACATCTGGTCACCAGCGGCCCAAATGGAGTCAGCCGTGCGCTGGAAACCGAACATCGAGTAGAAGATGTAGAGCGGAATCATGGCCACGCCATGGGTGGCGTACGCTGAGCCGACAGCGGTAAACGAGCCCACAGAGCCCGCCTCGGAGATGCCCTCGTGCAGAATCTGGCCGTCCTTCGCTTCCTTGTAGGACAGCATCAGCTCATGGTCGACCGGAGTGTAATTCTGGCCGTGCGGGTTGTAAATCTTCAGCGTCGGGAACCAGGAGTCCATGCCGAAAGTACGGGCCTCATCAGGGATGATGGGCACGAAGCGGTCCTTGAGTTCTTTATCGCGCATCAGGTCCCTGAAAACACGCACCGTCGCCATAGTGGTGGCAACCTTCTGCTTACCTGATCCCTTGAGCAGGTTCTTCAGGCTCTCAGGCTTTGGCACTGTCAGAGGCTCGTAGCTAGTGCGGCGCTCCGGCACGAAACCGCCGAGCTCCTTACGCCGCTCCAGCATGTACTGCACTTCCTCGGACTCCGGGCCCGGGTTGTAGTACGGCGGCAGGTAGGGATCCTTCTCCAGCTCCTCGTCGGAGATTGGAATGCGCTGGTTATCGCGGAAAAGCTTCAGGTCGTCGAGTGCTAGCTTCTTCATCTGGTGGGTCGCGTTGCGGCCCTCGAAGTTGTGGCCAAGGCCATAGCCCTTAACCGTGTGCGCCAGGATGACAGTCGGCTGATCCTTGGTCTCCAAGGCCTTCTTGTAGGCAGCGTAAATCTTGCGGTAGTCGTGGCCACCGCGACGGAGGTTCCAAATCTCCTCGTCGGTCATGTCCTCGACCAGCTTGGCAGTGCGCGGGTCACGGCCGAAGAAGTGCTCTCGCACCCAAGCGCCGTTGTTAGCCTTCAGCGTCTGGTAATCGCCATCGCAGAACTTATTCATCAGGTCGACTAGTGCGCCGTCCTTGTCCTTGGCGAAGAGCTCGTCCCATTCGCGGCCCCAAACGACCTTGATGACATTCCAACCAGCGCCGCGGAAGAACGACTCCAACTCTTGGATGATGCTGGTGTTACCGCGCACCGGACCGTCGAGACGTTGCAGGTTGCAGTTAATGACGAATGTCAGGTTGTCCAGGTTGTTCAGCGCCGCATGCTGAATGGCACCACGGGATTCCGGCTCGTCCATTTCGCCGTCACCGAGGAAGGCCCAAACGTGCTGCTGGGAAGTGTCCTTGATGCCGCGGTCGTGGAGATAGCGGTTAAAACGGGCCTGGTAGATAGCGTTAATTGGTCCCAGCCCCATAGACACCGTCGGGAACTCCCAGAACTCCGGCATGCCATGCGGGTGCGGGTAGGAGGGAAGGCCATTGCCCTCACCGAGGGAGACTTCCTGACGGAAACCGTCGAGGTCCTCTTCGGTCAGGCGCCCCTCTAGGAATGCACGGGCGTACATGCCCGGCGAAGCGTGGCCCTGGAAGAAGACGTGGTCACCGCCGCCTGGGTGGTCCTTGCCGCGGAAGAAGTGGTTAAAGCCGACCTCGTAAAGCGGTGCGGCACCCGCATAGGTGGAGATATGTCCGCCCACGCCGATACCTGGACGCTGTGCGCGATGGACCATAATTGCCGCATTCCAGCGGATCCACTTGCGGTAGCGGCGCTCAATGTCCTCATCGCCTGGGAATTCTGGCTCCATCTCAGTCGGGATGGTGTTGACGAGGTCTGTCGAGGTCAGCGGCGGTAGGGCCACGCGCTTTGCCGTGGCACGTTCCAGCAGCCGCAGCATGAGGAAGCGTGCGCGTTCCGGACCTGCCTCTTCCAACAGGCCGTCGAGAGACTCAAGCCACTCCTTGGTCTCTTCAGGATCTGCATCCGTGAGATAGGAGGCGACCCCATCACGGATAAGGGCAAAATTTGACTCATCAGAGTGGGCTTGTGGCGTACCTGACGATGTATCGGACATTGTGAGCTCCTTTCAGTCCCTGAAGGAAAGGCAAAGGTTATTTTTCTCCACTCTACTTCTGAATCGTTTGTTGTGCCCCCAGCCGTTTCTTACACACGCTTTCACTGAATAATCCGCTTGGCTTTACGACGAACATTGCGAAGAACACTGCGAAAACTGCACCTTTTTGGGGAAATTCTTATTTTGCAGCTGTGAAAAATGTATTTGAGCGGTAAAATTCCTGCACATAGTTCGAAAAATCGAGCTGAATAGTTTTTCTAGAGGAGGAAAAGGGAAGTGGTCAACGCCACAGGCGCTGCTCATGAATATGCGAGCAGGCTCGGCATCAAGGAAGGTCAGCTAGTCCAGGAGGTTGGCTGGGATACAGACTGTGACTCAGCAATCAGTGAGTCGGTCGAGAATTTCCTGGATGCAGACCTGCTCGACGAAGACACGGATGAAGTTGTCGACGTCGTATTGCTGTGGTGGCGTGAAGAAGACGGCGACTTGGTCGATGGTCTTGTGGATGCTTCCCGCCCTTTGGAGGATGAAGGTCGCGTTTGGCTACTCACGCCGGGCGCTGGTCAGCCGGGTGCCATTGATCCTGGCGTGATTGACGAGTCCGCACAGCTGGCAGGTTTCTCCAACACCTCGGCGCTCCGGCTGGGGGATTGGCAGGGCAATTGCCTGGTGCAGCGCTCTAGTTAGCCGGCTTTAGCTGTCTCGTTTGAATCGGCTACTAGCTGAGCTGTTGAAACAATCTACATAAACGCTGTTTGTAGTGCGCAATTGGCAATCTATGTTTGCCGTGTGTTAGAGTTTCGCAGCAGCGCGGCGATAGCTCAGCGGTAGAGCTCTGGTTTTACACACCAGCGGTCGGGGGTTCGAAACCCTCTCGCCGCACAGACATAATCCGCCCGGATTCTTGTAATGGAGAATCCGGGCGGATTTTGTTTGTGCTAAACTTCCGGTCTGTGCGTTTTACAAAATCGCTTGCCACCATTGTTTTTGTCGGATCTCTGCTCGCGGGCGCTCCCGCCTACGCAATCGGCGGGGATGGTAAACCGATAATCGATTCGGCCACCTGTAAAGCAATGGTCAAGGCTGCAGATGCGGGAGAGCCGGTGGATAATCCGTCGATTCTCCATCTCTCGGATCAGATGCCTTCCTACATTGCCGACGGCACTTTGGATTACGTTGTTGCCCCGGATTTTCCGTACCGCGCACAGCTAGATGCTGCTACTCAAGAGTGGAATGAAAAGCTCGGTGGCAAGGTAGTGCTTCGGGAAGTGACCAAGGACAAGGCTGATTCGGATACTGTGAACGTTCGCTATGTGCCAAGGCCGGACTCGCGAGTCTTAGCTTCTGCATCGGAAATTAGTAAGGAGATGACGGTTTTCGTTACTTCCACTCTCTATCCCGATGCAATTCGCAGCACTCTTGCCCACGAGTTTGGGCACTTGCTCGGTATCCGGCACACTTGTGATTACACCTTGATGGCTGCATCGCAGCACCGCCATCCGGCAGCGCATGTCACTCCGCTCGATGTCGCAGCCGTTCTGCAGGGACAGTTTGATTAGATTGCGTACACATGCCAGAAGTCGACACCTCTGGCGGCGTGGTGCGGCTATCGCAGTGGGGTATGCACTTGACCGCATTTTCGCAGACCCCACCAATCACCATCCGGTGGCCCTCTACGGGCAGGCCGTCAGCAAACTTGAGCGCCGAATCTACGCCGACTCCAAAGCGCGCGGAGTGGCGTTCACCGCAATCGCCGTGGCCACACCGGTAGCGCTTACCGCCGCAGTCAGCACAGTCGCACCGAGTCTCACGCTGGCTGCCGCCACGTGGGCTTCGCTCGGCGGCACCACTCTCCGCCGTACTGGCGAGCGCATGACTGACCGACTCACCTCCGGCGACATCGATGCCGCCCGCGAACTTGTGCCGTGGTTGTGTTCGCGTGATCCGGAAGCTCTCGACGCTGATGGGATCGCCCGAGCCACCGTCGAATCGCTCGCCGAAAATACCTCCGACGCAGTCACCGGCACACTCATGTGGGGAGCCATTGCAGGAGCTCCTGGTGTGGTTGCTCATCGAGCGGTCAATACCCTTGACGCGATGGTCGGATACCGCAATGACCGCTATCGCCAGTTCGGGTGGGCCAGTGCACGGCTTGACGACGTCGCCGGGTTCCTCCCCGCCAGGCTCACAGCTGTCGCAACTGTGGTTGCGGGCCCGAATCGTCGTCAAGCATTGGCAGCGTGGCAACGAGATGCCAGCAACCATCCAAGTCCAAACGCGGGCGTTGTGGAGGCGAGTGCGGCCGGCGCGCTGGGGCTGCAGCTGGGTGGTAAGACGGTGTATCTCAGCGGTGTGGAGATGCGCCCAGTGCTGGGCGGTGGCCGGGCGCCTGCGGTGGCGGATGTTCGGCGTGCAGCTGAGCTGAGCAAGCGAGTGCAAAATATTGTTGCGCTCAGCTGTGCGGGAGCTGTGGTTGTGGCCGGATGCGTCCGGCACGCGAAGGCGCGAGCTGCGAGCTAGAAGCGTTCGTCGTATCGGTTGTCGCGGTAACCTGCGGCGCGGTGGCCAGTGTTGCCGTAGCGTTGCGCCATGCGCTGGCGGTGCAGCTCGGCGGCGCGATCCTCTTCGGACTTAGCCTGCGGAGGAGTGGGAGTGGTGGCATCGTCCGATTCGGGTGTTGCGTCCTCAGAGTCATCAGCGTCATCTACTGGTTCCGCGGCTTCGGCATCGCGGAGGTTCTTAGCCATCTCCTCTTGCTCCGCGCGGTCTCGTCTGCGCTCGACGATTTCAGCGCGAATGAACCAGACGACGGCCAGCGGCACGAGAGCGCCGAAGAAAATCCACTGAATGCCGTAGGAGAGGTAGGGGCCGGACTCCAGAGTGGGCAGCGGAATGGCCTCGATGACGGCATCGGATTTGTCCGAGAGCTGAAGCCAATCGGGGTTGAGTTCGGTGTCGACTAGCTCGGACACTTCCTTGGTATTGATTCCGTAGACCTGCGGCGGGGTGCCGGGGATTGGGGCGGTCTCGGCGGGAATCTCGTTTCGGCGGGTAAAGGCCGAGATAGTCAAGGTGCCCTTCGGGGCTGGCTCAACATTGGGGGTGCTGGAGTCTGTCGGGCGTACAAAGCCGCGGTTGACCAGGTAGTTTTCGCCATTGTTAGCGACGAAGACATCGAGTACCTGGACGGCGGGGGCTCCATTGACCGGGCGGTTACGCAATAGCACGCGGGTATCCGGTAGGAAGGACCCGGTGGCGGTAACGCGACGCCATTCGTTGCCCTCGACGAACCCTTTGCCCTTGGGCATTAGCTCATTGACATCTACGGGGTCGAGCTCGAATGAGTGCTCAAGCTGCTGATTGCGATGCTGCGTCGCGGTGTTCTTACCCAACTGCCACGGAGCCAGAACAGTAAATGCGAGATAGGAAAACGCAATGGCGACAATGGCAGTGAGAACCCATCCAGGGGTCAGAAACTGGCGCACATTCTTAAACACATTCATTGAGCTTACCCGGTGGTGTGGATGGCACTAGAGCGGCAGGTGATTGGCGGTGCGGAGATTGAGTGAACTTCGGGTAAAGTTATTTGAGCGTATTTGACGGGGAATCTACCCGGGGATAGATGGAAAGAGAGGTGTCGTGGTGGGCACGCAAACAGCGAAATCTTCGCCTTCACGCCGCTTCAGCACAGTCTCGCGCCAGTTCATCAAGTTCGGCCTGGTCGGCGGCACAGGTGTGGTTGTCAACCTGATTGTCGTGATTATTGCCCGCAAGTTGGGCCTCAGTCTGGGCACCAATGAGCACGACGTGTTTATGAACTTGTTCGGAACGCGGTGGAATATCCGTTACTCCCACGTCTATGCAACTCTGGCGTTTGTCGTGGCTAACATCTGGAACTTCCAGCTCAACCGGTCCTGGACCTTCCGAACTGACAATCGCCCGAACTGGTTTAGACAGTTCTTCCCGTTTTTATTTGCAGGTATCTCAGCACTGATTGTGAACCTGGTTGTCATCACGCTGCTGACTAACCCCACCTCGCCACTGGCACTGCCGGTGGATATTTTCGACGACTCCACCGGCTTTAGAAACCGCCTCTACTGGGCAAACCTCATCGGCGTCATCTTGGGTACGCCCGCTAACTTCATCTTGAATAAGATTTGGGCGTTTCGAAACCGGGGCAATGCCAGCAAAACAAAAGAAAAGGTTGTTTTGAAACCTTAACGCTCAGAGGCCAGCGCCAGAGTCTCACGCAACCATGCGATGATTCCCGGCGTCGCGGCCTCAATTTCGTTTCGAGTGCGGACGAATCCCTCCGGACCTCCGTAGTAAGGATCAGCCACGACGGCCCCCTTCGGGGATGCCGGGTCGAAGGAACGCATCAGGCGAATCTTCTCTTTTGGCACGCCAGCGTGGAGTAGACCATTGATGTGCGATTCATCCATGGCGATGAAAAGCGTTGCATCCATGTGCTCATCGCCCAGCTGTGCCGCGGTGTGGTTCGGATCGTAGCCAGCATTTTCCAGCTCGGCTTGTGCTCGCTCGTCGGCGGGTTCGCCGACATGCCAGCCGCCGATTCCGCAGGAGGCGAGCAGGACATCGTCGGCAAGCGCATTGGCTTCAACCGCGTCACGGACGATGATTTCAGCCATGGGGGAGCGGCAGATATTTCCGGAGCAGACAAACACGACGTACACGGACTCAGTACGATGCGACGAGTTCATAAGCATAATAGGCAAAACCAAACTTCTCGGAAAATAAAAATAGGATTGTCACTAATCGTTGACGAGTCTTAAAGATACAACATTTCCCGCACAACACGATTCAGGTCCTCAGGCGAGGACGCCACCGCCGCTGCCGATGCCCACTCAGATTCCGAGCCGTAGCCCCATTTAACAGCGATGGCGGGGATGCCGAACTGTGCGGCGCCCTCAAAATCATGGATGCGATCGCCAACCATTACGACCGAACCGTGCGGACGCACTGCTTCATCGGTTTCAATGCCCAACTCCTTGAGCGTGTACTCAATGACCTCAGTCTTAGTCTGTCGTGAGCCGTCGTCGCTGGCGGCGCCGATGAAGTCAAAGGCGTCGAGAAGCCCGAAATTGTCCAGGGTCTTGCGGGCGAAGTAGTCGCCCTTGGACGTCGCAGTGGCTAGTTGGACACCAGCTGCCCGCCAATCGCGCAGGAGCTCCGGCCAGCCGGGGAACATCTCGGCACGCTGCCAAGCACCGGCGTGTTGATGCTCCATGTACACAGCGAAGGCTCGGTCGACTTGTTCGTCGGAAAGTCCGAGGGATGCGAGTGTCTCCACCATTGGCGGGCCGGGGATCGTGTTGATAAAGCTCTCGGGCGGAAGTGGGTGGTCAATTGCCTTCAATGCAAGGCGGAACCCATGTGCGATTGCGGGGAGAGAATCGGCGATGGTGCCGTCGACATCAATAAGGACAGTGGGGCGATGGCCAGTGGACATATTGTTCATCCTAAAAGGTCATTAGGCTGGATGGCATGTTAGACGACCCGCTGCGCTATCACGGCGATCAGGCCGCCCATGGCGCTGACCTGGACTTTGCCGTCAATGTTCACGGCACCACACCGCAGTGGCTGCAGGACTCGCTGGCCACGTCCCTCGGAGAACTTGCCGCGTATCCGTCTGCGCAGCTCGATGCCGACGTCCGCGCTGCCATTGCCACCAACCACAATCGCAGCGCCGACGAGGTACTGCTTCTCCACGGCGTCGCCGAGGGCTTTTCGCTCTTGCCGCACCTGGGCTTGCCCGCCACCATCGTCCAGCCGCAGTTCACCGAACCTGAAGCCGCGTTCCGCGCCGCGGGAGTCGGGGTGGATTCGCTGGTACTACCGTCGCCGTACACGCTCACGCCTACGCTTGCCGACGTCCACGAGAACGCCTCCTCCCCGCATTCCCAGCAGCTTGACGGTCGGATGGTCATCATCGGCAATCCGACTAACCCCACCGGTGTTGCTCATTCAGCGGATGACCTGCGGGGGCTCGCCAGCCGTTGTGGGATCTTGGTCGTGGATGAGGCATTTATGGACGTCGCCGATGGTGAGATTATTCGGCGGTGCTCACTAGCTGATTGCAGGCCGGGGGAAGCGAACAGTATCCCCGATAATGTCATCGTTTTCCGCAGCATGACTAAGACCTGGGCAATCGCAGGCCTGCGCTGTGGTTACGCACTGGGAACCCCTGAGCTCCTGGCGAAGTTGGGGCGACTGCGTCCGCACTGGCCACTGGGCACGCTGCAACTTACCGCTATGGCGGCAATCGCGTGTCGCGAGGCAGAGCTGTTGCCACAAATCCGCGCTGAGATTGGTCAGCAGCGCGAGGCTATGACACAGCTGTTAGTAGCCGCCGGCTGGCAGGTGTTGGATTCCAAGGCTCCCTTTGTGCTGGCGCGCCCGGGGGTTGCCCTGAGCACGCATGATGGTCCGGACGCTGCGGAGGTTGACGTCGTCAAGCACGAGCGCCTGAGACAGCGGCTCGCTGCGCGCGGAGTAGCCGTGCGGCGTTGCGACACCTTCGCCGGTTTGGACGGTTCGTGGTGGCGGCTGGCTGTGCGAGACGAGACCAGTGTGCGGCGGCTCATTGCGGAAGTAGCGGATTTGCTGTCGCAGAACTGATGGGTCGGGGCAGAGTTCACTACGCTGGAAGAGAAGCTGGAGAGAAATGCATGTTGAAGGGATGGATGTATGACGGACTCTGCGCAGACCCGTGCCGAGGGCAATAACGCAGTGGTGACCGTTGCCGACGTGCGTGCGGCGATGGACGCGGCCTACCCGCCGGCACTGGCGGAGAACTGGGATAAAGTTGGCCTGATCTGCGGTGACCCGCAGGATGAGGTGCGTCGCATCGCGTTGGCGCTGGACTGCACTGACGAGGTTGCAGATCGCGCGATTGCCTCCGGTGCTCAGATGCTCGTTGTGCACCATCCGCTGCTTCTGCGTGGTGTGAATTCCGTGGCGGCGGATACACCGAAGGGTCGGATTATTCATAAGCTGATTCGGGCAGGTGTAGCTCTTTTTGCAGCGCACACCAACGCTGACAGCGCCCGACCGGGTGTCAACGACCAGTTGGCCACGGTGCTCGGAGTTGAACCGGGTGCGCCGCTAGCTCCGCAGCCGGCTCCCGGCTTGGATACCTGGACAGTGAAGGTTCCGGCAGATCACGTCGATAAGGTCGCGCAAGCCATGTTTGAGGCGGGCGCGGGCACTATCGGCGACTACGACAGCTGTGCGTTTCGCATTAACGGCCGCGGCCAGTTCCGCCCGCTGAGCGGGGCGAATCCCTTCATCGGTGCCGAGGGGCAGATTGAGTATGTCGAGGAAGTACGCCTGGAGATGGTCGCGCCACGGTCCGTGCGCGCGGCGATTGTCAAGGCTCTCGTTGCAGCGCATCCGTATGAGGAGCCTGCCTTCGACATCGTGGACAATCAGGCCACCGGCTTGGATCCGCAGCAGGCTGTGGGCATTGGGCGAGTGGGCACGCTGGATACGCCGATGCCATTTAAGGAATTCGTCGCCCGTGTGGCTGAGCGCCTGCCCGCAACGGCATGGGGCGTGCGAGGCGCAGGCGATCCGGAGCGGATGATTCGCACGGTTGCCGTCGCATCTGGTTCAGGTGACTCTTTCCTGGACACTGTGGCAAAGATGGGCGTCGATGCGTTCGTTACCTCTGACCTGCGGCATCATCCTGTCGATGAGACACTGCGAACCGCGGACTTCTGCGTGGTGGACACGGCTCACTGGGCCAGCGAGTTCCCCTGGTGCTACCAGGCCGCAGAGATCCTGGCCGAGAGGCTCGGGGTCGCGACCGAGGTCCTTGAGGTGCGCACCGATCCCTGGACAGTGGCAGAATCGTCGACACAGGCAAGGAAGTGAAGACCATGAGGCTTAGTCCACAAATCCAAGTTGCGATGTTGGAAAAGGCGGAAAACCAAACTCTGTTGGATGGGCTCACCGCCCGCCAGAACGTTCTGCCCGAGCGTGCCGAGTTGCAGGAGCTGCGCAAAAAGCACAGCCGTCAGGCCAGTGAGGCAGCGCGCTCCAAGCTCAGCGCCTCCGATATCGGCCGCGATATTGCCAAGCTGGAATCGGACATCAACAAGCTGAAAGCCCGCGAAAAGGCTGATCGTCTGTCGCTCGGTGCCGCAGAAGACGCATCCACGCGCCGTGACCTCGAGCATGACCTGCGCTCCACCAAGCGCCGCCGCGAACGCGCTGAACAGGAACTCCAGCAGTACGAGCGCATGCAGGAGGCCTATCAGGTCGACGCTGAGCACGAATACGACGCCGACGAGGCGCACGATGACATCGTCGCCGCCAAGCAAAGGCTTAACGACGCCGAGGTTGACCTCATTGCGCGCATTTCCATCGCAGAGACCCGAATCGAAGAGGCTGACAAACTCATTGATGGTTCGGCAGCCAAGCTTTACCGTCGTCTAGCGCTTGCTAATGGGATCCCCGTTGCCCGCTTAAACGGACGCACCTGCGGTTCCTGCTTCATGGAGCTCGATGTAGGAACCGTGCATGAATTCACCACGCTTGCGCCGGAAGAAGTGACGTTTTGTCCTGAATGTGGCGCGATGATTGTGCGTGCGGAAACGCTGGGAGCGGTGAAAGGCGCGTAAATGAGCCAGGCTGCAGACAAGCGCGATAGCGCGCCGGGCTGGACGGGTGTGACTACGGATCCCACGCGGTTGGTGCTGCTGCGCCATGGGCAGTCGCCAATGTCGATTCGCCGGGAGTACTCGGGAAGTCGTTCGAACCCCGACCTGACAGAGGTGGGCAGACAGCAAGCGGAAGCGGCAGCACGTCACCTGGCGACGTTGGTCGATAGCGGCAACATGAGTTTCTCGGCGATTGTGGCCTCTCCACAGCGTCGTGCACAGCAGACAGCAGAGGCGGCAGCCAAAGCGCTCGGGCTGGACATCCACGTTGAAGAGGATCTGCGCGAGACCGACTTTGGGCAGTGGGAGGGCATGACTTTCTCCGAGGCTCACAACGCCACCCCTGAGCTGCACAGTTCCTGGCTTGCGGATCCGGCCGTGGCGCCACCGGAGGGGGAGGATTTCCGCACGGTCGATAGCCGAGTGAGCGCCGCGCGTGAGCGCATCGCTCAACAATTCGGTGCCTCGGATGTGCTGGTAGTCAGCCATGTCACACCAATCAAGTCGCTGCTGCGCCAGGGGCTCGGCTGCGGCTTTGAAATCTTCACTCGCCTGCACTTGGACCTGGCCAGCCTCTCCATCGCGGAGTTCTACGCAGATGGGCCGACATCAGTGCGGCTGATTAACGACACCAGCTACCTGCGTGGTTAGCAGCCGAGCACGGCGGGTTATTTGAATTGCGGTTGTGGCGGGTACACTAACCATTCGAGCGAGCCGGCCGGGTGATCGCGGCAGTTAACGGAACCGGACGCCTCTTTTACAGAGTGTGTCCAGGCCGCTGTCGAGGAAAGTCCGGACTCCACTGGGCATGGTGGTTGCTAACAGCAACCCAGGGTGACCTGCGGGAATAGTGCCACAGAAAATAGACCGCCGGGCGCACAGCCGATGTCTTTGACGTAAAGCTGTGGAGATCCGGTGAGGGTGAAAAGGTGCGGTAAGAGCGCACCAGCGGGGCAAGTGATTGCACCGGCTAGGTAAACCCCACCAGGAGCAAGGCAAAATCGCGCATGCTTCGTCGTGCGCGTGCGCGAGTGTTTGAGGGCTGCCCGTCCGATACTCGCGGGTGTGCTGCTTCAGGCTGTCAGCAATGGCAGACCGAGATGGATGATCGCCACCCGGCGCTTTCCGAAAGGAGCGCCGAGGGACAGAATCCGGCTCATAGGCCGACTCGTTCACACAAGCTTTTTACTCGACCACCGCGCCGGCCGCAGTGTTCTCCACACGGATGGTCTCGGAACCGCCGTCGTTAAGCGCGGAGGCAATCCGATCGGCATCGTCGACGTGGGACCACATCACCAGCGACGCACCCGGGCACGGCGCACAACGGGCAATCTTCTCGCAGTCAATGGTGTCGGTCAGCTCGGCAATCTGCCCCAGCACAGAGCTTGCCGACGGCGCGGAGCCACGCTCACTGACATCGCGCGAAACCCCTGCGATGGCTGCTTGAATATCGCTGTGACGGATGTGGCCGATGACTGCGCGGGCACGGTCAGAGGATGCGTCGGCTTCGTCAAGCCACTGAATGGCACGGCCGATGGTGGGGATGTCTTCGTCGTCCGGGTGCACCTCGTGACGAGCACGCACCCAGTCCGCGACCCGCTCCTGTGAGTCGGGGAGGCTAGCGAGAGTCGGCACGCCAAAAGCGGCGCAGGCTTGCTGGAAGAACTCGTAGCGCTCCTCGTCGGGCGAACCGCCGGTGACATCGGGGGAGTAAGCGACAGTCAGCGCCAACGACTGCGGGAACGCCGTCTGCGTGACTGCCTCATCGGAGTGGTTGATGCACAGTAGGCTGTCCGGGCGGCTGCGCAGCGCCGTGGTGTAGGGGTACAGCGGCCACGACTGTCCCTTAATCTGCACCATGGTCTCGTGGATAGCGGTGGCAATACGCGTGCGGGTGGGCACATCATCGCGGTCGCCAAAACGCGCATTGAGAGCCAGCGCGAGAGCACACTGAATTGCCGGAATCTCTCCAAAACCGCGACCTGGCGCGATAGTGGAGGCAATGGTGACCTTCAGGCCGTTGCTGTTGCGCGGAACGAGATGCAGCGAGTGCTGCAATGCGACGATGGCAGCCGCGACAGCGGTCGGCACCTGAGAAAAAGCGGCGGGGACGCTATCCGGGAAATCCATCTTGGTAGTTTCGCGCTTGTACACGACAACGAGCTGCTGCTCGTCGATTTCCTCGATACCGACCGCAGCATAGGCAGGAATGGCGGTGGCTAGGAGCATGCCGCCGGAGGACGCGCAGTCCTCACCCAACAGGTTGATGGAACCCGGGGCGTATGCAACTGAAGCATTAGAACCGACGGCATCGAAGACGTCGTTTACGACAGCGGGTGCGGCGGGCATGGGTGAAACCTCTCCAGAGATCGGACTCATAGTGCTGGTGTGCAGTGTTCGCGTTCAACGCTTGTGTTCTAAGGTGAACAATTCCGTCGATAATACCCGGGTCGGGGGACAGTGACAAACCTATATACTGGGATTTTATGTCGCCGCAGCGCACATGGCAGGCAAATGGTTGCCTCTCTGCAAGTTTGCTTATGTGTGGAGTTGGCGGTGGCAGAACCGCTTGATAACTCGACATGTTCTCGATGTGGAAGAGGAGAAAAATCGTGAGCGACAACAGCAGTAAGTGGTACTACCAGCCGTCGACGGGCACGGTGTTTCAGGGGAAGAAAACCGGTTGGGACGACCGAATGGGCCCCTACGATTCCGAAGAGGAAGCCCGCGCTGCCATGGAAAAAGTCGCCGAGCGCAACAAGGCGGCCGACGACTGGGATGAAGAAGATGACGACTGGGGCGTAGCTGAGAAATAAGGCTCTACGCCTTTAGGCCTTCTTGCCCTTCTTAATCTTCTTTTCCATCTTGCGGAAGGCCTTGAAAACCTTTGCCACGGCATCGTCGTACTCAGTCAGGGCCTTCAGACCGTCGTAGTACTCCATCTGGTAAAGCACGCCGTAGCCGAAGGTGTCCCTGCCCGCACGGGAGGCACGCTTCGCGCGAGCCAGCACGAAGTCGCGCGCAGTACAGGTGTCCTGGAAGTCACCGAGTACCGACTGCAGGTTCTTGCAGGCAGCATAGAGCTTCTCGGTCGGCAGGTCCGCGTTCTGAGCAGCTTCCGCACTGTAGCGGAGCTTCTTCGCAGCCTTGCGGACATCGTGGTAACGCTCGTCCAAATCTGCCTCTGGCAGGTCAGCATCCTCGCGGCCATCGAGTACCAGGTTGTGGCGACGACGGAACTTCGAAAACGCGCTGCGCAGGTGATCGAGCAGCACCGCAGTGGTGTCGAGTTCCTTCGGTGCCGCTACCTTCTCCGGTGCGGCCTTGTCTGAGGTCGTGGAAACTGCTGCATCGGCGGCTGCAGTATCAGCCTCAGCCGCGACCTCGGAACCAGCTGCCGACGTATCCTCGGAGTCTGCGGCTGCGTTCTCCGCGCCGTCGACAAGCGAATCATCCTTCTTCTTAGGCTTCTTTTCCCCAGCCTCGGCCTCGTCCGCATTTGCGGCAATTGGCGGATTGGCGAGGAACTCATCGAGATCGTCGAGAAGTTGCAGGTACTCGCCGGAATTCAGCGCGAGAATAACGCGGTGATGGGCGCGCTCGTAGTCCTTCTGGACATCTTCGACGAGATTCGCACGCAGCTCCTCGCCCAAAGCGGCGCTTTCGCGATTGGCCAGCAGTTCTTCCCAGCGCATAGCGACGACCTCAGCGTCACGAGCCACGCCGAGAACACCCGCCAGCTGCTTGAGGTTGCTCTCCAGCTCAGCGACCTTATCGCCCACAACAATGCCGTGGAAGGTCTGCATGTGACTGCGTAGCTCACGAGTGGCGACGCGCATCTGATGCACCGAGTCGAACTCATCGCGGCGTACCTTCGGGTCGTACTCGACCATCTTGGCCACGTTCGCGGCCAGCGCATCGACCACAGTGCGCCCCGGAGTGCCCTTCGGCAGCTTCGCTGGAACCGGCGGCAGGGGAGCGGAGTCGATGGAGTCACCCAACGCCGTCGCCAACTTCGATGGGCTTTCCGACGGCACTGCGCCAGCCACCTCAGCGACCTTGGACATCGCTGCCATTACGGCCTTGCCGTCCGGGTGATTTGCCCAATCCCCGAGCAGCTCAATCTCCCACTCACGCCAGGTAGTGGTTTCGCCGCCGTCGAGGAAGGAAGTCGCCGTGACGTGATCATCCGCAAACTCCGCCATGGGTGTGCCATCGAGGGCAAACACCGTGGTGACGTGGCGCTCATTGTCTACCTGCGCGATTGGTTGCAGCGGGTGATTGCGCACAATTGCGCGGACGGGGGCAAGCAACTCAGTAGGCACGATGTAGTCAGCATCGCGGCCTTCACCGTTAACAGAGCCCTCTTCCAGGCCAACGCCGTATTCGAGGCGACCGCCGGTACCCGGCGCCTTCAGATGCCAACCCTCATCGGGGCCGCCAGTGCGGCGACGCAGAGTGTGCTTGGACCGGGTCAGACGCAGGTCCGCCGTGTCCAGGTAAATCGCGGAGAGATTTCGCACCTCAGTGGTGGTGGAGCCAACCTGTGGAACGAAATCGAACGATGGGGCTACCACTTCTGGGGTAGCTGAGAACTTAGATTCCACCTCCAACGCCGCAGTTGGAGTTTTGGACTTAGAACCAGACTTAGATGCCATAACCACTAATTCTACCCCCGAATCGAAGAGCTAACCCGAGAAGTTCTGCGCCTCAGTAGGGAACTCGCGGGAGTGCACCTGGTCGACATACTGCTTCGCTCCCTTGGTCAGCATCTCGCCGACCTCTTCGAACACCGAACTAAACGACGGCCTGCGGCCATCGGCCGGAACTGCAAAGGCATCCTGCCAGACGAGAACCTGGCCGTCGCACTGATTACCAGCGCCAATGCCACAGGTTGGGATGGATAGCTCGCGGGTGATCTCGGTGGCCAGATCCGCAGGCACCATCTCAAGGACCACGGCCGCGGCACCAGCATCGGCTACCGCGTGGGCGTCGGCACGCAGCTGTTCCGCCCCCGCACCGCGTCCCTGTACCTTGAATCCGGACAGCGCGTTGACGGACTGCGGGGTGAAACCGATGTGCGCCATGACGGGAATGCCGGCGTTGACCAGCGCACGGATGCGCGGGGCGATACGCACGCCACCTTCGATCTTGATCATGTGTGCGCCGGTTTCGCGCATCATCTTCGCGGCGGACAGCACGGCCTGCTCATCGGAGGCCTCGTAAGTGCCGAAGGGTAGATCGGCAACCACAAGTGCGTTGCCAGCGCCCCGGACGACACCGCGAGCAAGCGGGATCATTTCTTCCAGCGAGATCTCGGTGGTGGTGTCGTAGCCGTAGACAACGTTTGCTGCAGAGTCGCCGACCAACAGTAGCTCGACACCGGCGGCGGAAAAAGCGCGCGCGGTGGAGTAGTCGTAGCAAGTCAGCATTGCCCAGGGGCGAGACTCAGCCTTCCATTCGGCCAGATTATTCAGACGAATCTTTTTTCCGCTCATGTCAATAGAGCATGCCATAGTCACCCGCAATTCGAGGCCACGAGGGCAGCGGTTATGGCACGGGTGCGGCAGTTGGCTAGCCACGCCGGATGGTCAAAATGTGTACCGCGAATCCGGGCACCTGGGTAACGTTGGAAAGTATGAACAGTCAGCAGGAATTCGTCCTCCGCGCAATCGAAGAGCAAGATATCCGTTATATCCGTCTGTGGTTTACCGACATTTTGGGGTATCTGAAGTCCGTTGCCGTCGCACCGGCTGAGCTCGAGGGCTCCTTTGAAGAGGGCATTGGTTTCGATGGCTCCGCGGTGGAGGGCTTTTCCCGCGTCTCCGAGGCTGACACCATTGCGCAGCCGGATCCCTCGACGTTCCAGGTCATGCCGCGCCTACATAAAGAAGACACAATCACGTCCGCGCGCATGTTCTGCGACATTGTCATGCCCGACGGGCAGCCGTCGTGGGCAGATCCACGCCAGGTGCTGCGCCGCCAGATTAAGGCGCTTGCCGACGAGGGCTTCCACGCGTTCATCCACCCGGAGATTGAGTTTTTCCTCGTAGAGAGTCTGGCTACTGATGGAAAGCCGCCGGTGCCAACGGACAATGGCGGTTACTTTGACCAGGCGGTCTACGACCGCGCACCCCGCTTTCGCCAAGAAGCGATCACGGTGTTGGAAGACATGGGAATCCCTGTGGAGTTCTCCCATCACGAAAATGCGCCGGGTCAGCAGGAAATCGATCTGCGCTACGCCGATCCGCTGACTATGGCGGATAACGTGATGTCTTTCCGCTACATCATTAAGCAGATCGCAATGAAAAACGGTGTGCAGGCGACATTCATGCCGAAACCTTTCCAGGATTTGCCGGGCAATGGCATGCACACTCATATTTCCCTCTTTGAAGGGGACACTAATGCATTCCACGACCCGGATGATGAAAACCAGCTCTCCGACACCGCAAAGGGTTTCATTGCCGGCATTCTGACTCACGCCAGCGAAATTTCCGCTGTGACCAATCAGTGGGTCAACTCCTACAAGCGCACGGCATTTGGCGATGAGGCTCCGACGTCCGCGACATGGGGCATGGCCAACCGCTCGGCTCTCGTGCGTGTGCCCATGTACTCACCGGGTAAGGCACATTCGCGCCGGGTGGAAATTCGTTCCTTGGACTCGGCCTGTAACCCGTATCTTGCTTACTCGGTGATTTTGGCCGCCGGTTTGAAGGGAATTAAGGAGGGTTACCAGCTTCCGGAGCAGGCAGAGGACAACATCTCCGAGTTGACCAAGCGGGAACGACGTGCGATGGGCTACCGCGATTTGCCGACATCCCTGGAGGTGGCGCTGCAGGAGATGGAACGCTCCGATCTGGTGGCCGATGCTCTCGGTGACCATGTCTACGAGTTCTTCCTGCTCAATAAGTGGCGCGAGTGGCGCGAGTTCCAGCGTCAGGTGACGCAGTGGGAGCTGCGCACAACTCTGGATTACTAGTTTCCCCGTACCGCCCCCTTCCTTTTTCGTCTTTAATTTGTTTTTTGGGTGACCAGTTTCAATGGTGATGAATCGACCTCGCACATCTCGCCAATCAGTGCCGCGGCCCGCAGCGCTGGGCTTGCGTAACGACGATCGGACGCGGGCTGACCTGGAAGATTTGGGGTGGTACAACGAGGAGTCCCTACATCTGTTGTGGGGTCTTGCCGGAGCCAGCGACCCCAAGCTGGCGCTTATGGCGCTAGTGCGGCTGAAAGGCGCTCTCGACGAGCTGGAGCAGCAGGGAAAGCTGGAGAACTGGGCCACCTGGTCCGGTCTCGATGAAGCCATGCGCGAGCAGGTGCCGCTACGTACGCGTATGTTTGCGCTGCTCGGCGGCTCGAGTGCACTGGGCGATCACCTGGTTGCACACCCAGAAAAGTGGGTTCTGCTCCAAGCTGAGTTTCCAACTGAGGCAGACATGTTCCGCGAGATGCTCTCCAGCGTCGGGGCTGTGCCCGAGGTCATCGAACTCACTGATGAGGCCAGTCTGGAAAAGCAGGAGGATCCCGAGTATCGCAACCCCGTCGTTGCGCCCGCCACGCTTGAAGGCCCCGGTTTGTACCGTGCGAAGCTAACCGGCCGTGAGGCCGAAGTTGCGATGCAGTGCGCCTACCGCGACTTGATCATGCGTATTGCGTGCTACGACTTGGCTGGCACGTATCCACGGGGTCCTCGCCGTCCGGGACAGCCACAAGTCCCATTCCGTCAGGTCTCGGAGGCACTCAGTGATCTGGCTGATGCGGCGTTGACGGCTGCACTCTCTGTCGCGGTGCAACAGGTCTTTCCTTCGTCGCCGGTCTCAACACGCCTGGCCGTAATCGCCATGGGCAAGTGCGGTGCGGAAGAGCTGAACTACATCTCCGATGTGGATGTCATATTCGTCGCAGAGCCGGCGGATGCCCGAGCCACCCGTTTGGCCAGCGAATTTATCCGGATTTCTTGCCACTGCTTCTTTGAGGTCGACGCGAATCTCCGACCGGAGGGTAAGTCGGGTGCACTCGTACGCACCGTGGATTCCCACGTCGCCTACTACAAGCGTTGGGCCGAAACCTGGGAGTTCCAGGCGTTACTGAAGGCGCGGCCGATGACAGGCGATATCGAGCTGGGCCGCGAATACATCGATGCTCTAGCTCCGATGGTGTGGACCGCCTCTCAGCGGGAATCCTTCGTCGATGATGTTCAACGCATGCGCGCCCGTGTGGTCCAAAACGTCCCCGAAGAGCTTCGCTACCGAGAGCTCAAGCTCGGTCGCGGTGGTCTGCGTGATGTCGAGTTCGCGGTGCAGCTGCTGCAGCTGGTCCATGGTCGCTATGACGATAGCCTCCGCGTGCTGCCAACTGTGATGGCACTCGACGCACTTGTCGAGGCTGGCTATATCGGTCGCGAAGACGGTGCCGCGCTGATTAACGCCTACGAGTTCGTCCGTCTGCTGGAGCACCGCCTGCAGCTGCAAAAGATGCGGCGGACGCATTTGTTGCCTGCCGACGACGACACCGAAGCTCTTCAGTGGCTCGGTCGCGCCTCTGGCATCGTCGGTGAGGGCGGCACTGATGCCAGCAAACCGCTGGCCAAGCAGGTTCGACTGGCCAGCTCACAGATCCGCTCCCTGCACAACAAGCTTTTCTACCGTCCACTGCTGAACTCCGTGGTGGAGCAGGACATTGGAACCCTGCAGCTTTCGGCCGATGCGGCAAAGCGCCAGCTGGCCGCGCTGGGCTATCAGTACCCGGATCGCGCCTACGAGCATCTTTCTGCGCTGGCGGCGGGCACCTCGCGCAAGTCGCGTATTCAGGCGATGCTGCTACCGACGCTGATGGAGTGGCTATCGTCGACGCCAGACCCCGACGCGGGTCTGCTCAATTATCGCAAGCTCTCTGAGAAGCTCCACGACGAAACGTGGTTCCTGCGTACGCTGCGCGATGAGGGCGTCGTCGGCCAGCGGTTGATGCGGGTGCTCGGTTCTTCGCCGTACGCGTCTGATCTGATTATGAGTGCGCCGGACGTAATTAAACGGTTCGGCGACGGCGCGTCCGGGCCGAAGCTTCTGAATACCGACTCCGATGCAGTCGGACGTGCGCTGGTCGCAGCGGCTGCTCGTCACAACAGTCCAGCTAAGGCCATTGGTGTGGCACGTGCGTTGCGCCGTGCAGAGCTCGCGCGCATTGCCTCCGCGGATCTCTTCGGACTGATGGATGTGCAAGAGGTCTGTCATTCTCTGTCGATGGTGTGGGACAACGTACTCGAAGCTGCCCTCGCCGCCGAAATCCGTGCGTGGTCGCTGGAGCATCCTGACTCGGAGGTCCCGGGCGTTATCTCCGTGATTGGTATGGGGCGACTCGGCGGTGCTGAACTGGGCTACGGCTCTGATGCCGACGTGATGTTCATCTGTGAACCCCGCAAGGACGCCGATGGAGCGCCGCTTGTCGACGATTCCGAGGCGGTCAAGTGGGCAACCAGGATTTGTGACTCGTTGCGTCGTCGGCTGGCAAAGCCAAGCCAGGACCCGCCATTGGAGGTCGACGTGGACCTGCGCCCAGAAGGACGCTCGGGCCCGATTGTCAGGACCCTGGATTCCTATGTGACCTACTACGAGCGCTGGGGTGAAACCTGGGAGATTCAGGCACTGCTACGTGCTACCTGGATTGCCGGCGATAAAGACCTGGGCACCCGCTTCCTTAAGGCCATCGATCCGCTGAGGTACCCACAGGGCGGAGCTGATGCCAAGATGGTCCGCGATGTCCGTCGTATGAAGGCGCGTGTTGATTCCGAGCGGCTGCCTCGCGGAGCTGATCGGCGTACCCACACCAAACTCGGTTCCGGTGCACTGACCGATATTGAATGGACTGTGCAGCTGCTAACCATGCTGCATGCCCACGAGGTGCCGGAGTTGCACAACACTTCGACGTTGGAGTGTCTGGAAGTGCTGAAAGACCGCGGAATTCTAGATGCGGAGGATACCGACGCACTTCGGGATGCCTGGCTGATGGCGACGAATGCTCGTAACGCGCTGGTGCTCACCCGTGGTAAGCGCACGGATCAGCTGCCCCAGCCGGGGCGTCAGCTGACTCAGGTCGCCGGTGCGGCGGGGTGGGAGGCATCGGATTCCAACGGTTTTATTGAGCACTATTTGCGTCTAACTCGTCACTCCAGCCGTGTCGTCAATCGTGTGTTTTGGGGTGAGGAGAACCCCGACCACGAGTAGACCGGGCAGAGGTCTGCCGAACCTCGCTGCGAGGCTGATTATGTGGCAGTGGGGTGCAGCCTTTGTCTTAGCACGGCGACCGGGCATAATGGTGGGCTATGGAACGCAACGTCGATTACTCGGTACGCCCTAGGTATGAGGATTTCATTCTCAACCTCGATGGCACCGACCTGCGTTTTTTATTGAGCCGCACGTGCCCAGCCGCTGATACCTCAGCTGCTGGGCAAGAGGCGGTGGAATTGCTGATGTCACAGGATTCAGCGCATACAGCGCTGTCTTTTTGTGATCCCGATGTTCTCGATGTGGCCCACTTAGTTCATATTCTGGAGGATTCCGCATCGCTGGATACCCTCACAGAAGTGGCTTATTGGGCATCGGATGCGGACGTGATGGCGCACGATACGCCGAAGGGTGTTGACCGCAAGCGTCGTCGCGTCGGCAAGCAGCAGCTTGAGCATGTGCTACGCCGTGGCCAGCGCCAGGGGCTCGTGTGGGAGGAACCGGCGGGCGTGTGGCATGTGCCGCCACATGTTTCGGAGGTGTTCCCGGCGGAACCGAGCCTCAGCTTCCGCGTCGCCGACTTGGTGGCGAATATGCCAGCGGATGTGCTGAGTCGCCGTATGGAGCGCATGGGGCTGGAGCCGGATAACGCGCCGGGAGAGGGCACATCGCGAGCTCTGAACGCCAGCGATTTAACGGTGCGGAATGTGCAGGCTCGCCAGGTGGAGCACATTGCAGGCTTCCTCTGCGATCCGGTGAAGGTGCGGGCTCTGGTGATGACAGCTCCGGTGGATATTCGCAATGAGCTGCGCTGGATGGCAACCGACGAGAAGTACTTGCCCTCCTATATGTGGTCTGAACTACGTGCCGACGCGGTGCGCTGGGCCGAAGAGCGTCTGCTGCTGACTGTGCTAGAAGAACCGGCGATGCCGACATTTGAGCAAGAATCGGAAGCACGCAACGAATCGACAGTGGTTGCCCGCCTGGTGGGCGCAGTCGCGTTGGCGCTCAAGGGCGACATGTGGTCGATTCGTAAGCCGCATCCGACGGAGTCTTTCCCGGCAACGCTGGAGTCAAAGGAATTGACCGAAGCTTCGGTGGCTGCGGTGGCGTTTGCTTCGGCGTTTATGGATGCTGCGGGCAGCGGCGACGGGCGCCTGAAGGATCCGTTGCACATGTATGAGGAATCGAGCCTGCTGTGGATTCAGGACTTCGCAGCGTCAATAGGGGCGAGTGCTTTCGCAGCACCCTGGATTGTGGAGATGCTGGTCAACGCGGGATTGATTCACGCTGACAGCGGGCATCCGACGCCGCGCGCACTGCAGTACTGGTACAACGCCGATGCTTCGACCCGATGGGCGTATCTCGCGGCGGGCTTCCTCGTTGGTCGCGGTCCGTGGCACGGCGAGTTTCCGTGGGTGACCATGGGGGTCGATGATCTGTCGCATGCCACCCTTGCCTACGGCTACCCGTATGCCGCGCGTGAAGTAGTGTCACTGGCCGCGCAGCTGGAGGAAGATCAGAAGTTCTATGGCTGCTGCGTCGAAGGGCATATGGCTTGGAATGTCGACAACCTCTGCGCTCGCAATGGCGCCGATGGGGAAGCGATGGTCGGTTGGCTGCTGGAGCAGGCCGGCATCTTGGGCATTCTCTATCATGGGCACGCCTCCTGGCAAGCCATGGCCATCATGTATGCCTTGCACGACATCTGGCTGACTGATCAGCACGTCGGTGCTCAGCGCATGGCCGAACTCATCGCTGAGTATGCCGCTGGCCAGGTGCCGACGGCGGAGGCAGTCCAGATTGCCCGCCTGTTCAAGGATGCCGCACCTAACGAGCGCCTGGCTGCCACATTGGATGGCGTCGCCAGCAACCAGGTTGCCCTCGCGTTGGACTTCATCGGCGACCGCGAAACCTGCGCGGAAACTTCTCGCTGGATTATTTCCGAGGAGAGCCTGCGTCGCGCTTGCCTCGCGGTTGACGGCGACGTCGATGTCCTGTTTTCCCAGCTGGGGCCACTGGTCAATAGTTCTATGAAGCTGGTCATCTACGCCGAGCTAGTCCGCATTACCAAGACCGAGAAGCTGCAGGAAATGTATGAGCGTGAGGCCGTAGCATCAACGCCTTCGCTTGACGACGTCCCGGAGAACGCAGCCTCCGAAACTGACACCGGTGAGCGCGCTTCCCATGGTGCTCAGACCGATGGCAGCGAACGCACGGCGGATAGCGGCCGCGCAGACTCCTCTGGGCGATCGGAGGACTCGGATGACTCGGAGGGACTGGAAGGGCCAGAGCAGCTTTCGCTGTTCTAGCCGCTCCGTCTTTCGGCTTCCTGTAGTTCCTACTCCGTAGGTTCCAGCTCAAAACGGCTTTGCTGGGCGACAAAGCGTGCTGCCGCACGCTTTGCCACCAGCAGGCCAACGAAACCGATCACCCACACACCGACGACAGCCAACCAGCCAATGCGGAAGGTCTCCCAGGTGTAGTTTCCATCGGGAGCTGCAATATCCAGCAGGAAGCCGACACCTTGTGCAGCGAGCATGGTGGCCACAAAACCGCCCATATTCGCCAACCCAGTGCCGGTGGCGAGTACCTTGCGATCGACCTCTTCGCGCACTGAGTCAAAGCCGAAGTTGGACATTGCACCAAGACCGGCCATTAGGATGTTGACTACAATAATTGCCCAGTACGCTGGTGGGTTGCTCGGTGCCAGGAACACAATCCAGACGGCCATGTTGATAAACGCGATTGCGACAACAACCTTGATACGGTCGCGGCCGGTGCGTGCCGAGACCATGCCCATCAACGGCCCGGCGATAATTACTGACAGCGTGTTAACGACCAGCACCACACTGGCCTCGGAGGGCTTAAGACCCATACCTAGCATCATCAGAGGCATGCCCCACAGCAATGTGAAGATGCACTGATGCATCAAACCAGTCCAGTGAGTGAAGAAACCCTGCCAGCACACCGGGTGAGTGGTCACAATCTTCAGAGTCTGGCCGATAGTTAGTTTCTCATCGGCTGCGGCAGAGGCTCCGCCATTGGCAGCCGTCTTCGCGGCCTTCTTGGCGGCGCGGCGTTTACGAAGTGACATCTTGGCTGTGGAGGAGTTCTCCGGGACGTCGGCAAGCGCGATCATGCCTACGATAGCGATGAGAAGACCCGCGGTGCTCAGCGACAAGAACGCGGGCACCCACCCCGCGGCGTGCAGAATCGCGAGGAACGGGACCGCAGAGATGAACTGGCCGAGCTGGCCAAGACCAGCCGTGAGCTGCGTGAACAGCGGAGTGACGCGCAGTGGGAACCACGCGGGAAGCAGTCGCATCGCACCGAGGAATGCGGTGGCATCGCCGGCGCCGATGAACACACGAGCGATGACAGCCAGCGGATACGATGTCGTAAACGCGATGATGACCTGGCCTAGCGCCATGATCAGTGCGCCCACGACCATCGTTTTCTTGGCGCCGACGCGGTCAATGATGATGCCCGTCGGAATCTGCGCCAGGGCGTAGACGCCAACCTGCACGGCGGTGAACAGCGCGAGTTGGGAGGCGTTGATATGGAAGCGATCGAGCGCCTCGACGCCAGCGACACCCATGGAGGTGCGGCCGACGATGGCAACGATGTAGGTAATCAGCGCCGCCAGCCAGACGGCAATCGCGCGGCCAGTGACGTGCTCGCGCGGGTCCTTTGCCACCGCTGTGGCGGGCTGATCTGTTGATGAAATTTGATCTTTACCGTTACGCTGCTTTACCACTCGCCACATTGTAGACCCCATCAACCAACCGGCCTGAAGTTGGGTCGCACCGGGGTTCTAGGCAGCCCGATTATGCCTGCGGCAAACTACCTTTGTGCCTTAGCCAGAACTTCCTTCACGAAGTCCGCGACCACCAGCCGTGAGACCTTGAAATCAATTACGGCAACGGAAGCCTCATCGGAGTTGGAAACGTCATGGAAGTAGGCGTCGAGTTGGGCAAAGTCCTCAGGTTCGCCGACACTGAAACCGTGAGCGCCATAGGCACGTCCGACTGCGGCGAAGTCGTAGTCGGCAATCTCCATGGACGAGGTGTCCAACCCGACATCGCCAAACTGGTGCAGCTCCGCGCCATAGGCAGCATCGTTAATGAACACCACGCAACCGCCACGACCACGCCGCAGCTGCTCAATCGCCGCAGGTAAATCCGCAATACCCATCGTGCCGCCACCGTCACCGGCGACTAGCACGCAATAGTCCTTGGGGCGTGCCGCCGCGAGGCCGACAAGTGACCCCATGCCCAAACCAATTGACTGAATCGCCGTGCCCACAATCACTTGCTGCTGCGGACCAGGCACATCAAGATATTTCGGAACCCACCCCAGGAAATGGCCACCGTCAGTACACACAGCGCGCTGATTGGGCAGGATACGATTCAGATACTGCAGGCACGCCCGCGGATCCAACCGGCCATCCGCGCACGTCAGCGACTCGACCTCCGCTGTCGTCGGCAGTGTCTTCAACTCCGCACGCCATGTGCTTGACGACGACCCCCGGGACTTCTCCAGCTGCTCTGCCAGTACGGGCAGAAGTTCCTCCAACTTAGCCAATAGCGGTGTCACCGACGGCTGAGCAGCGGGATGGGGCTCGTCGACAACCTGGATAATCTTCGCGTCCGGTGCAAACATGTTGCCGCCACGGTTTTGGAAAGCGTTGAAGCTTGCTCCCAGGAACAGCACCACATCGGCCTGTCGAGCTAGCTCCACCTGCCACGCGTGCGCAAAACCGCCCACGGTGCCAATCTGCCACGGACTGGAAAGCACATGACGAGCCATCGCTGAGTGCATAAACAGTGCCCCCGCACCGTCCCCGATGCGGCGAACTAGATCTGCGGTACCAGAGAGCAACACACCTCTACCAGCAATAATGAGTGGGCGACGGGCAGTTTGCAGTTCCTCGGCCAGCGACGCGACAGTTGACTCCAACCATTCTGGTCGGCCGGTGTGCAGATGCTCCTGATTAGTCGACTGTGTTTCAGACGCAGATGCCGTAATCGGTGCTTCTTGGATGTCATAGGGGAGCAGCAGCACGACAGGCTGCCGAGAACTCAGTGCGTGCTGGACCGCAAAGTTTGCGTCGTCAAGCGCGGACTCGGGAGTAACGGTGCGATGACAGACGTCGAGGGCGTCGAGGAGCGCCGCCTGATTAAGGTCAAAGGGACGTGGGCGTTCCGGGTGCGTGCCGACGACAAAAATCAGCGGAATACGGGCTACCCGAGCCTCGGCCAGAGTGGTTAGCGCATTGGTGAATCCTGCGCCGCAAGTGGCGGTCGCGATGGCTAGCCCTCCGCCTGCGCGGTGGAAGGCATCGGCGGCCCCGACAGCAGCCGATTCGTGTCGGACGGAGGAGTAGCCGAATCCCGATTCAGTAAGGGCTGACGTGAAGTGGGAGTTCGCGTTGCCGATGAGACCGAAGCAGTGGTCGCAGTGCTGGGCCAGTGTGTCGGCCAGCGCCCGCGAGACCGTGGTGGTCTTTTGGGAACCTTCCTGCGGGGAGGAAGCGGGCGCGTGGGGCATAGGACGGCTATTAACTCGAGTGAAACTCATGTGAACAATTGTGAGGTAATCACGGGGGTAATAACAGCCCTATAGCCCAAGATAATGCCGTTTGCCCTTAAAAAAGAGGGCACTCTTCCACATTGCCACTGCGCGGATGGGGGTGGCGTTGAGTTATGTCCGGTTTTAAGCCACGTTGTCGTCGATGAACTTCTTCACCACATCGACATCATTCGGCAGCTCGGTAACGCGGCGCGGGGCATTCATGATGTTCGCGAAACGCTCCGGGCAGTCCGGCTCGCGTCCGGTGGCCTCCAGGATGGTCTCGGAGAACTTTACCGGCAGAGCGGTCTCCAGGCAGACAATTGGGGTGGATACCTGGTCTACCAGGCCGCGGGCGACGTGGATACCGTCAGCGGTGTGCGGATCGACCATGACCTCTAGGCGCTCCCAGCAGTCCTTGATGGTCTCGACGCGGTCAGCGTGAGTCGAGCGACCGGAGAGGAAACCGTACTGGGCAGAAGCCTCTGGGAAGAGCGGATCAGCAGTAAGAGAGAAGCCGCCCTCCTTGACCTTGACACCAAAGAGGTCTGCAGTGCGCTCAGCATCGCGCCCCAGCAGATCGAAGATGAAACGCTCGAAGTTAGACGCGCGGGAGATATCCATCGATGGGGAAGAGGTAGCCTGCGTCTCCGCAGCGCTGCGCACGCGGTAGGCACCCGTGCGGAAGAACTCATCCAAGACATCGTTTTCATTGGTAGCCACAATTAGGCGGTCAATTGGCACACCCATCTGGCGCGCAATATGGCCGGCGCAAATATCACCGAAGTTGCCGGTCGGCACACTGAAGCTGACCTTCTGCGCGTTGTTCGCCTCAGCACCGTTGCCGCCAGTGACACGAATCCACGAGGAGACGTAGTACACGATCTGAGCCATCAGGCGAGCCCAGTTAATCGAGTTGACTGCACCAATGTGGCGGCTGGCCTTGTACTCCAAGTCACCGGAGACCGCCTTAACGATGTCCTGGCAATCGTCGAAGACACCGTCGAGGGCGACGTTGTGAATGTTGGCATCCTGCAGACCAAACATCTGAGCCTGCTGGAAAGCGGTCATTCGACCAGCCGGAGTTAGCATGAACACGCTGATTCCCTCACGGCCGCGCATTGCATACTCGGCCGAGGAACCCGTGTCACCAGAGGTGGCGCCGAGGATGTTCAGGGTCTCGCCACGACGAGCCAGCTCATACTCGAAGAACTCACCGAGCAGCTGCATCGCCATATCCTTGAATGCCGCTGTGGGGCCCATGGACAAGTGACCGATGTAGAGCTGATCTTCCAGCTTCGTCACCGGCACAATATCCGGATCGGAGAACTTCGGGTAGGTGTACGCCCGTGCACAGATACCGCGCAAATCCTCCAGTGGAATGTCGTCCACAAAAAGGCTGACGACCTCTGCAGCCAAGGCTGCGTAACCGTCGTCGACAAGCACGGAGCGCCAACGCATCAAAGTGGCATCGTCAACCTGTGGGTACTCGACCGGCAGGTAGAGGCCACCGTCGTTAGCGAGACCTCCCAGGAGAATGTCTGAGAACTTGTGCGGCGTGCGCTCTGGGTCGCGAGTCGAAATGAAGTCCAAGGCGGGCCCCTTACATGTATGCCAACACCCGCCGCATCGGCCCATAAGAAGGCCTTTTGAAAGATTGCGACGGGGTTGACCGGTGGATGTTTTCTTTAATTTTTACATATGCACCGAAGCCAGTTAGGCCTCGGTTGTGGAAGATGCGGAATTGGCCTCTTCAGCGTCGAAGCTGAGCTCTTCGGAACGGTCGATGACATCATCCTTGGCAAAGCGGTTAACAATCATGGCAATTGCACCGTCACCAGTGACATTACATGCGGTACCGAAGGAGTCGATGGCGATGTAGGCGGCAATCATCAAAGCGACCTGCTCCTGATTGAAGCCCAGCATGGACTGCAGCACTCCGACCGCGGCCATAATTGCGCCACCCGGAACGCCCGGAGCCGCAATCATGGTGATACCCAAAGTGAGAATGAAGCCGATGGCCATGCCCGGCGAAAGCGGCTTGTCCGCCATGAACATCACCGCAAATGCGAACAGCGTGATTTTCATCATCGAACCGGCCAGGTGGATGGTTGCGCACAGTGGCACGGTAAAGCCAGCGACCTTCTCCGAGACACCATTCTTCAGCGCGGCCTTGTAAGTCACCGGAATGGTAGCGGCCGAGGAGGAGGTACCGAGTGCGGTGGCGTAAGCCGGCAGCATGTTCTTCAGGGACGTCCACGGGCTGCGGCCAGCGATGGCGCCAGCGATGGAGAACTGGATTGCCAACAGGAGCACGGTGCCGATGACTGCCAGCAGCAGCACCTTGAAGAACATCGACAGCGTCGTGGTCAGGTTGCCGTTCATGCCCATAGACAGGAACATGCCGAAGATGTAAATCGGCAGCAGTGGGATGATAAATGCCGAGATGATCTTCATAATCACGTCGCGCAGCTGCGTCGCACCGCGGTAGAGCGAGTCCGACTTCACGGTGGTCATCGCCACACCGACCGTGAAAGCCAGCAGCAGGGCGGTCATGACGTCAAACGGTGGTGGCATCTCTACATTGAAGAAGCTCTCCAGCGCGCCCTCATCAATATCCACCGATGTGCCGGCCTGATCAGCGCCGAGCAGCCAAGGGTAGAGCCCCTGGGTGGCGGCGTAGGCCAATAGACCCGAAAACACCGTCGAGCCGTAGGCGATAGCAGTGGTAATACCCAGCCACTTTCCGGCGCCGCGGCCCAGGCTAGCAATCGCCGGCGTGATGAGGGCAAAAATCAGCACCGGGATAAAGAAGCCCAGGAAGTTACCAAAGAGGCCATTGAAAGTGACAAAAATTCGAGCCAGCCAGTCCGGGAAGAAAAAGCTGCAGACAATGCCCAGAATAATCGCGACAATAACGCGGAAAAGGAGCGTTTGCGTAAAACGCATTCGGGTACTCATAGTCAATCCTTGTTCGGATGGAATTTACTTCTCTAGCGTGCGGTATTTACGTTATGCAACGCAAATAACCGGGTGTGGTTTTACGCCTTTTCGGCTACCTCTTCTGCAACGGTCTCGTCGGCAAGCACACTCGCCGGGCGATTTGCGCGCTGCTTTCGCGTGACGACGTCAATTGCGTATCCGATCACCGTCGCTGCCAGAGTCGGCAGGAACCATCCGAACTCGATGGTCTGACCAGGTACGAGACTGAGGAAGTCCGCCAAAGCAGAACCACCGACACCCAAACCGGAGAGCACCGAGATACCCGACCAGATGGTGGCAACCCAGACGCCCAGGCGGTAGGTGTAATGCAGCTTGAAGGAGTAGGAAATGACCGGGTCGAGAAGAGTCAGTGCAATCAGAGTGATAGCCGGCGGGTAAATAAAGGTGATGATCGGCGCGGCAATCGCCAGTACCTGAGACAGCCCCTGTGTTGCCATTACGAAGGACATGACCGTGAAGATAATGGCCCAGGCCTTGTAACTGATGCCCGGAAGCAGCAGGTTGAAGAACTCACTGGTGGCGGCAATTAGGCCGACAGCCGTGGTCATACATGCGAGCAGAACGATGAGGCCGAAGACAATCTGTCCGACCTGGCCCATGGCCAGCTTGGAAGCCTCTGCGAGAATGCCCGAGCCGTTATCGAAGGAGGCGGCATTCGGCAGCACCTGGCCGACATAGCCCAGACCCAAGTAGATGATGGCGAGCAAAATGCCGGCGAACAGTCCTGCGGTCATTGTGCCGCGAACCATGCGCTTGCCTTCTGGGACACCGCTGACGCGCAGGGCGGAAATCACAATAATGCCGAATGCCAGGCCGGCGATGGAGTCCATGGTGAGGTAGCCCTCGACCAGGCCGGAGGCAAATGGGGTAGAGGAGTACTTCTCAATTGGCGCAGCCGGAGCGGCATCGAATTTGAATGCCGACATTCCAACCAATACAACCAAGAGAATCAGCAAAGCCGGGGTGAGAATCTTGCCCAGTTTGGACACAATTTCATTCGGATTCCACGCAAGTGCTAAGGCGATACCGAAGAAAACAAAGTAGAAGGCCGCAGCGACGGCCAGTGAATCACTGCCGAAAATCGGCTGGACACCGGTTTCGTACGACACGGCACCGGTACGCGGCAGAGCGTAGAAAGCACCGATGGAAAGGTATGCGATTACCGGGAAGCCCAAGGAAAAGATGCGGCCCGCGCGGAACGCTAGGTCACGCAGGTTGTTGCCTGAAATGGCGATGGCGATGATGGCCAGAACTGGCAACGCCACACCGGTGAGCAGGAAGCCGGTGATTGAGGGGCCAAAATTGGTACCGGAATCCACTCCGAGCTTCGGCGGGAAGATGAGGTTGCCCGCGCCGAAGAACATCGAAAACAGCATGAGAGCTGTAACAACGATAATGGAAGCGAAAGACTTCGGGGACTCCACTCCGCTCGACTTGGTCATGAGAATTGTGTTCTTTCTAAATTAGTGTCGCCCGTAAGGTCAAGGGCGATGCTGCAAGCTGCTGTGGCGATGCCATTGTTGCCGGTGCTGCGGTGGCGCAAACGCCCGTTACAGCAGCGCAATTGCAGTTCGTGTGCCCATGTAGATGAAAGGCCACGATGTCGAAAACTGACACTCTTAATGTGAAATTGTGAATTTTCACGGGCTGGGTGGAGCCTGATGCGTGAATTAAGTTGCGGCTTGTATGATCCGTCTTTATTTGAATTATTAAGGGGCTTCGACGGCGTTGGTGGTGCCGACGAAGGCACTCTATTTATCCTAATGGGGCGTTCGAGAGAGGGAAAATCAAGAAATTTCCCAGAAAATTTGCTGCCTGTGATGGGGCAGCGAACATAAGAGAAAGAGCCTGGCGCACACGTTTACGCTGACAGCGTGTGTACGCCAGGCTTAGTGCTAATTCCGTCGCTCTACAGCAGATCCTTCACCTTCGGATCCACCAGCGCGGTCACTGCGGCCTTCGCATCGGCCGCAGTTTCGGCATCGACAGCGTATGCGGCCATCTGCTGGCAGGTAGCGCGGTCGTGGAGGCGGAGAGCGGCGCGGACGGCCGGCACCTTCTTGGAAGCCATGGACAGCGAGCTCACGCCGAGGCCCACCAGGACCAGTGCCAGCAGCGGGTCACCGCCGGCTTCACCGCAGACACTAATGGGCTTGCCGGTAGCATTGCCGCCCTTGCATGCGGACTTAATCATTTGCAGCACAGCCGGCTGCCATGGAGATAGGAAATCCGCCAGAGCCCCCTGCATACGGTCGGCCGCCATAGTGTACTGCGACAAGTCGTTAGTACCAATGGAGGCAAAGTCCACAATGGACAGCAGCTGCTTCGCACGAATCGCTGCTGCGGGGACCTCAATCATGATGCCGACCTTCGGCAGGCCACGCTCACGCGCTTTGTCCGCAAACCACTTTGTTTCTTCGACCGTTGCGATCATCGGAGCCATAACCCGTAGGTCAGCCTTGCGCCCGGTGGCGTCAAACGCAGCGGCGAGTGCATCCAGCTGCGTATCCAGCAAATCTTCCCGAGCCTGCGACAGGCGCAGTCCGCGGCGACCCAGCGCCGGGTTTTCTTCCTCGCCTAGGTCGGCAAAGCTCAGCGGCTTATCCGCACCCGCATCCAGCGTGCGCACAACCACGCGTCGCTCACCGAATGCCTTCAGCACACGAGTGTAGGTTTCCGTTTGTTCTTCCAAACTCGGAGCCTTGTCGCGGTCGAGGAAAAGGAACTCAGTACGGAACAGGCCGGTGCCCTCATTATCCTGCGCTGCCGCAGACTCACCATCTTCCGCGGTACCAATGTTGGCCAGCAGATTCACCGGGTAACCATCAGCGGTCTTGCCTGCGCCCACAGACTGCGCTAGGGCTGCTTCCCGGCGTCGAGCGCGCTCTTCCAACGCGGCGACCTCATCGGCGGTCGGATTCGCAATCACCTCACCGGCGCCGCCGTCAATGGCGACGAAGGTTCCGGCCTCGAGTTCCATGACGCCCTTCGCCTTAACGACGGCTGGAATGCCCAGCTGTGCTGCGAGGATAGCCGTGTGACTGGTCGGCCCGCCACCAGCGGTGGCAATGCCTACGACCAACTCGGGGTCAAGACCCACGGTTTCGGCGGGCGCGAGATCGTCGGCAAGCAGAATAGTTGGGGTGGAGACATCCGGGACGCCCGGTTTTGGCAGGCCACGCAGCTCGCAAATTGTGCGGTCGCGAACATCGTAGAGGTCGGTGACACGTTCAGCCATGTAGCCACCGAGACTGGTTAGGAGCTGCGCGTAGTCCTCAACGGCATCGTGAACGGCCTGGGTGACGCCGGAACCCGCCTTGAGTTTCTTCACCACGGCCTTGGCGAGCGCCCTATCGGAAGCCAGTTGCGCAGTGGCCTCCAGAATCGGACGTGCCTGTGGGCTGGAGTGCTCAGCCTGCTTCTTCAGCGACTCTGCGACGTTGGCCATCGCCGCGCGGACGCGCTCACCATCGGCGACGGGATCGGTCGACGACGGCTCTTGAGTATCAACTCCCGGGGCGGGGAGTACCTTTACTACTTCAGCGCTGGCCGTACCGGTCGAGACACCGATGCCATAGATGACAGTGTGCTGCTCGTTCATTGCTTCCGATCTCCTTTTCGGGACCTCTGCGGGGATACTCGTCGGTCGTGGTGTGCCGTGGTGTTATCCAGGAGTGTTTTAGCTGGGCTTACTCGGCATCCAGGTCGCGCTCGAGCATGGCTGCAAGCTCGTCCAGAGCTGCAGCTGCGGAGTCGTCCTCGCAGCTCAGCGTGACTTCGTCGCCGTGCTTAGCGCCGAGGGTCATGACCTCCAGGATCGAGGCGGCATCGGCCTCTTCGTCGTCAAGGGAAATGACAATGTCGTAGTCGTACTCAGCAGCAGCCTGAGTGAACAGGGAAGCCGGGCGAGCGTGCAGGCCTACGGAGGAACCGATGGTAGCGGTACGAGTAATCATGGTTGAATCCTTTCGGGTCGAATATGTGAAATTTTCTGACTCAGGCACAGTGCCTGTACACCCCACCGCTGGTGCTTGCTTAGCATCAACGTCGCGCACGCTCCGGGAAACCCTGGAGGCGGTGGGAGATACAGCCGCTGCCTGCACAATGCGTGCAATGTGCAGGGTGAGGTAGGAAACTTCGTCTTCCGTCAGCCCCGACCCCAGACGCAGTTCAATGACTGCGGAGATACGCTGTGCGCAGCGAAACGCCTCTGGGGCGGAGTCACGGATGGCCTGGCCAATAGCGGAGGAGTGATCTTTCAACTGCTCATGCTTGGCAATCCGGACGAACAAGTAGCGCAGGTGCGTGATGAAGCGCCCTACATTGACAGTCTCTGGCTCCAGCGTGATACCAAAATCACTTTCAATGATTGTGAGCAGCTGCTGCAGCACGCCCGTCATGGTGTAGGTGAAGCTCAAATCACCCGTAGAAAAACCAGCATTGACCAGGTGTAACGTAATCGCCACCGCTTCTGAGCGGGGCAATGGCGCTATACGACGGTCATTGAGGGCGCGATTGATATGCGACAAAATCGCCTGCGCCTGCGCGTATTCTTCACTATAAAGTTGGCTGACCTCCGCGAGCAGCGGGTAATCGGCTCGCTGCCCGTTAGCTGCCCTCATGATGGCGAAACCAATGTGATCGGCCAACGCCACAAGGAGGGAAGCGTTCTTCGTCATTGATTCCGGCAGGCCGGCTGCGGTTACCGCATCGGTCACAAGAGTCATGTGAGCCAGCGGAATTTCTGTGAGCATCGTGGCAATATGGTCCGGATCGCGGCCTTCTGCCGGGACGAAGATTCGGACTACTTTGCTCGAATCAACCGGCTGTCCCGGGCGAGCCTTGAACCCAATGCCGCGGCCGGTGATGATTTTTTCACCGGTCGCGTCCTTGGCCAGGACCACGTTGTTATTGAATACTCTCAGGATTTCCATGTCGGTAACCGTGAACTCCTCCATAAGTTGAGGGATTTCAGGCCGGTATGCCTTCTAGAAATCAATTATGGCTGAACTTCGATGACCATGTCGCCGGCTTGGACAGAGATGCCGGTGACCGGGGAAACCTTGGTTAGCTTCTTGGTATTGGTGATGGTCATCAGTGTCGTGGTTGGGTAACCAGCTTCCTTGACCTTGTCGAAATCGACCTCGGCAAGTACATCGCCGGCCTCGACGTGCTGCTTCTTGGAAACCTGGACATCGAAGCCTTCACCGGCCATCTTGACTGTGTCGATACCGACGTGGACGAGTACCTCTACACCGTCATCGGTCTTAATACCGAAGGCGTGACCGGTCTTTGCCACAGTCATCAACGTGCCCGATACGGGTGCGACCACGGTAGAACTGGTTGGCTTGATACCGACACCGTCACCGAGAGCACCGGAGGCAAAGACCGCGTCGCCGGCCTCGGCAAGGCTGACAACCTCACCGGCAACCGGGGCCTGCACCTGTACAGGCTTGGTATCAACGGCAGTTGCGACACCACCGGCGCCAGCTGCCGCAGCAGCCGGTGCGGCAGCCTCGGCGTTGGTACCAGCGTCACCGGAAGCCTCAGCTGGAGCCGAATCGGAGCCACTGGTGGCAGCGTGTGGGGTGGCGTCGCTGGGTTCGTCGTCAAGCTCTGCGGCGCGTGCGGCCTCGGCCTCAGCCTTCTCTTCCGGCGTGCGGTAGTCGGTGAGAATGATGGCGAACATGGCGACGAAGAATGCCACGGCGACGGAAATCAGGTAGACCCACATCGGTTTGAACACGACAGTGGTGATGAGGGAGGTGAAGACGAAGGCGTTGGTTGTCACACCACCGAACGGAGCCGACAGGATGGCGATAGTCAGACCGCCGGCGAAACAGCCGAGCAGCATGCGCGGGTAAATCCGCTTGAAGCGCAGGTGAATACCGTAGAGGGACGGCTCGGAGATACCACCGAAGAGACCGGCAGCGAGTGCCCCCGTTGCAGTTTGGCGCATCTGAGTGTCGTGGTCGCGCATGGAAAGAACCAGCACACCGGCAGTTGCTCCGAAGCAGGCGAAGTTCCAGGCACCCATCGGGCCTTGGATGAAGTCGTAGCCGAGAGTCTGGATATTGACCAGCATCAGCGCATTCAGTGGCCAGTGCAGGCCAAGCGGTACGAGGAACGGGTAGAGCATCGGGATGAGAATTGCGAACACAAACGGTGCGTTCGAGTTCATCCATGCCAGGCCGGAGCCGATGCCGTTACCAAGCCAGATGCCCAGCGGGCCGATGAGGAAGGCCGTTAGCGGAATCATGATCAGCATGGAGATAAACGGCACGAAGACCATCTGCACATTCTCCGGGAAGATCTTCTTCAAACCGTGGTAGACCACTGCCAGGATGGCGACCATGATCAGCGGTACAAAGACCTGTCCGCCGTAGTCATTGAGCTGCATTGGCAGGCCGAAGATGTTGGCGGTGAAAGTTTCGGTACCGAGTTCCTCGTTGACTGTCTTGATGGTGTCCGAGAAGCGATCGGTATCCTGCAGACTCATAAACTCCGGCGTCATTAGGGCAGCCATGATGGCTGCGCCCAGCCATGGATCTACCCGCAGCTTCTTCGCTGCGTTGTAGGCGACCATGATTGGCAGGAAGTAGAAGACGCTGCGCCACATGGCATCGACGAAAATCCAGGTGGCGGACTTATCCTCAGCGCGGAAGTCGACGATGTTCAGGCCGTCGAGTACAGCCGCAATCGCGATAATCAGCGATGCACCCAACAGCACGCCCAGGATTGGGCGGAAGGAATCCGAGAGGTACTCGAAGAAATTGTCCAGCCAGGAGTACTTGCCGCGTGCCTTCGAGCGAGCTTCTGCCTTAACGTCTGCGTCGGACTTAGTGGCGACTGCGCCGGCACCCTTCATTTCCGGTAGGTGCTTAATGGCCGTGTACATCGATTCGACGCCACCGCCACAGATGACCTGGTAGCGGTTATCGCCCTGGTGAACGACACCGAGTACGCCCGGCACCTTGTCAATCTTGTCCTCGTTGATCTTGGAGACATCACCGAGTTCAAAACGCAGACGCGTCGCACAGTGCGTCATGCTTGTGATGTTTCCGGGTCCACCGAGGTTTTCAACTATTGCCCTCGCGCTGGAATCTTTTGACGACCCCATCGTGACCTTCCTTCACAGTAAGCAGGGCCGTTAAACGCAAAAAGACCCGAGGCGCCACAAACTGTGGGCCTCAGGTCTTGCCTCAAAAGAGTAACAACCCTGGGTTGATATCTATTAATTTCGACCCTACTCCGCTTTACATAGTTTTGACAAGGTAGTAATTCAAGCTCAAATTTCACATTTGGGGATAGCCTGGATTGCCTGTGGACAACCGCATGCAACCTATTTCGCGCTCAGTGCGGAAGTCGTAAGGTGGCAGCTATGAGGATTGGAGTTTTAGGTGTAGGAGCTGTCGGCGGCTGGTTTGGCGGTCGCCTCGTGCAAGCGGGTTATGATGTCGTCTTTCTCGCCCGCGGCGAGACCCTGACACGTCTTCGTGAGGTGGGGCTCACGCTTATCGACGAGCACGGGGAACGCAGCATTATCCCCGTCAAAGCAGCCGACAATTGGGGTGAACTCACTGCCGATGGCGTCGACGTCGATGTTGTGATTGCGGCAACCAAGGCGCTGCCGGGCAACGATCCTTTCCCGCAAGTTCCGGCTGGTGCAGCAGTGGTGACCACCCATAACTCGGTGGAAATCCCTTATTTGGCAGCGGGGCGGTTCGGTGAGGACAAGGTGTTCCCGGGTGTTATCCGCGGTTTCTTTATCCACACTGGCCCGGCAGAAGTCACCTTCCGACCAGGACCGATGAGCCTGAACATCGGCACATTCGATGACTCCACTAATGACCTGGTCGGGGCAGTTATCGAGGCATTGCACATGGCTGGGCTCGGTGGCGAACAGCTCCCGGATATCTGGGTCGATATCTGGGCAAAAGCGATGTTCGTGGCTAACCTCGGTGCCCTAGGTGCCCTGGCTGATAGTCCGATTGGTTACTTGCGTTCGGAAATGCGCGACAGCTTGACGCGGATGTTTGAAGAAACCGAGGCAGTCGGTCGAGCCTGCGGCGTTGCGCTGCCAGAGGACATCGTGTCGCGGACCTTGGCCTTTACTGATGATCAAGGGTACGACAACACCTCGTCGATGCAGCGCGACTACACCGCGGGACTTACCAATGAGCTCGATGCCCAGATTGGCGCAATCCGCCGGATGGGGCAGAAGGCGAAAGTGGAAACGCCGACGCTGGATCTGGTGTATGGCGCTCTGGTTGGGCGTCAACACAAGCATAAGAATTAAGAGCTGCGGTGCTCAGCTAAGTCAAACCGGAATTGGGGGATTGGAAAGACTGATGAAAATTGGATCGGACTACACGGAAAACAATGGGCTCATCATCGGTGAGGATGGATTGGCTCGACCGGCATGGGCTGCTCACAGTGAGCTGCTGAGAGAGTACTACGACACCGAGTGGGGGATGCCGGTGCGCGATGAGCAAGGACTATTCGAACGGCTCAGCCTGGAGGTATTTCAGGCGGGGTTGTCGTGGGAGACAGTGCTGAAGAAGCGGCCCGCGTTTCAGGAAGCCTTCGCGAACTTCGACCCCGATGCGGTTGCTGATTTCGATGACGAAGATGTCGAAAGATTGATGAATGATGAACGAATCATTCGGAATCACAGGAAGATTACCGCGGTAATCAATAACGCCGTGGCGACGATTGCTCTGCGTGAAAACGGCGGCTTAGCCGAGTTGATGTGGTCGTTTAAACCGGAGAAGTCTCCCGAGCCACGTTCAATCGAAGAGGTGCCCAGCTACTCCGAGGAGTCCAAGGCGCTTGCCAAGGCATTGAAGAAAGCTGGTTTTAAGTTCGTAGGCCCCACCACGGTCTTTGCATCAATGGCTGCCGTGGGGATTGTCGATATCAACATTGTTGGCGCACATCGGCGCGGTGCCTCTGGCGTTTTTGACTAGGGGAAAGGGGGATTTAACTAGCTAGGGGGAAAGAAAAAGAGCGTGCCACCCGGCACGCTCAAAATCTTTCGGTTCGTGTAGAACTACTTGTTCTCGTAGGAGTCGGAGTAGTTCTGGCCGTCCTCAGAGGTCCACTTCATGGTGTCCTTAGTGAACGGCTGCTCCCAGCCGTTTTCAATCTCCGACTCCGGTGCGGTCGGCAGACCAATCTCGTTTTCCAGTGCACCGTTGGCAACCCAGGTCTCGCGAATCTTACCGATCAGCGGCTGTGCACCATTAGTCTCTGGGGACTCAACGAAGGTGACGTTCTCGTATTCAGCGGCAACCGCGTCGCCGACCTTCTTAGCGGACTTGAACTCGCCAGCCTCAGAATCGTACGGGGAGGTGAAGGAAGAAGCTGCCTCGGTGATGGACTCAGGCAGGTCAGCCTCTGCCACATCCTCGCCAGCAGCGTCGCCCAGCCCCAGACCGTTCATAGCCTCGCCAGCCTTGTCCTTAGCGCCATCAGCAGCCTCGCCGGCCTTGTCCTTAGCGCCGTCCATAGCGTCGCCAGCCTTATCAGTGGCGTCGGTTGCTACCTGGCCAGCCTGATCCTTGGCGTTGTTAGCAGCATCCTGTGCATCATCGGAAGAACATGCAGCCAGGCCGCCGAGTAGGGCGGCGGAGCCGACGATTGCGGTAGCGATACGGGTCATCTTCTTGTTCTGCATTTCAAAACCACTTTCTTGAGAGCTAACTAAGTTACCTATTCAATTATTGGCATCTTCCACTATTCGCCAGAATTAAATTCAAAGAGAAATTGACAATTCTTTTGAATATCAGGCATTGGAAGAGGGCGTGGCTTTAAAGCCGTACAGAAGGAACACTAGGTAATTCTGAGGCTTGCGCAAGTCAAATAGCGTGAATCTGTGCACTCTATGCACTATTTGTTACCGAATTTGCGTGATTGCGAAATTGGAATAGTGCTGGTGAGGGCGTTGCGAGTAACGGAAAGGTATCAATCTTATTAAGCTTGACGTTTATTGCTTATTTTCTTTCCCTGCGGGGTTGGAGCCGCGAGCATCGTCGTCAAGCGTGTACTCGCCATCTGGCAGGACGAACCAGGCCAAGAGGTAAAGAGCTAGGAACCCAGCGCCAATCTTCCAGCCAATCATCGATCCAACGCAGGGAAGGATGATGTAGACCATTCGTGTGAAAGTGATATCCCAGCCTTGGCTTTCCGCGATTCCTGCGAGGACGCCACCGAGGAGGCGGTCATTACGCGAGCGGTAAGTTTTCTTGGTGGACTTTTCGGGAGCGGCGTCGCTCATCAGATAAAAACTCCAAGGTATGGCTATTTAGGCATTTTTCGGTCGACCGCGCTTATACGTAAGTTTCCTTCGGCATGATAATCCATGCTGCGAGGTAGAGAAGAAACTGCGGACCAGGCATCAGGAAAGACGCGACAAATATAACGCGCAGCAAAGTCGCATCCCAGTTGAAATACTCAGCGAATCCACCGAGCACACCTGCAACCATTTTGTTATTGGTGGAACGGGTCAGTGACATGTTGTTCATAACAATCAAGGGTAGCCCCAATCCGTTTAGTTCGCAGTGGTGCTAGCTCTACTAAATGTGCCGACTAAAAACAGCGTGTCCCAGCTAAAAACACCGCTACCCCAATACGGTTAGGTGGGGTAGCGGTGTGGGCGTCGTCAAGCGAGCTTTACGGGGCGAATGCTAGCAGTCGTAGTAGAGCTCGAACTCCTGCGTCGTCGGGCGCAGACGTGCCGGCATAATCTCCTGATCGAACTTGTAGCGGATATGCGCGTCGATGAGATCCTGTGTGAAGACATCGCCGGCGAGCAGGAACTCGTGGTCCTCCTCCAGCGCCTTCAGCGCACCCTCCAGCGAATGCGGGACGGTAGGGACGTCCTTGAGTTCCTCTGGTGGCAGCTCGTAGAGATCCTTGTCAATCGGCTTGCCAGGCTCGATACGGTTCTTGATGCCGTCGAGACCAGCCATCATTGCGGCGGTGAAAGCCAAGTACGGGTTGCCCGACGGGTCCGGAGCGCGGAACTCGATGCGCTTGGCCTTCGGGTTTGCGCCGGTAATCGGGATTCGGATGGCGGCCGAGCGGTTCTCCTGGCTGTAGACCAAGTTGACGGGAGCCTCGAATCCCGGAACCAGGCGGTGGTAGCTGTTCATCGTCGGGTTGGTGAAAGCCAGGACTGCACCGGCGTGCTTCAGGATGCCGCCAATGTAGTAGCGCGCCATGTCGGACAGGCCACCGTAGCCGTTCTCATCGTGGAATAGTGGCTTGCCATCCTTCCACAGTGACTGGTGGATGTGCATACCAGAGCCGCCATCGCCGGCCAACGGTTTCGGCATGAAGGTAGCGGACTTCTGGTTGAACTTGGCGGTGTTCTTCACCACGTACTTGAAAGTCTGCATGTCATCGGCGGCGTGCAGCAGAGTATTGAAACGATAGTTAATCTCCTGCTGACCGCCCGAACCCATCTCGTGGTGGGAGCGCTCAACATGGAAGCCAACATCCTGCAGGTGCTCGCCGATTTCGTCACGAAGATCCTGCATGTGGTCATACGGAGCAGTAGGGAAGTAGCCGCCCTTGGTACGCACCTTGTGGCCGAGGTTGCGCGATCCGTCCGGGTTTACCTTCACCCCGGAGTTCCACCAGCCCTCAACCGAATCCACCTCGTGGAATGACTTGTTTGAACTGGAGTCGTAGCGGACGGAGTCGAAGATGTAGAACTCTGCCTCAGCGCCAAAATTACAGGTATCGGCGAAGCCCAGTTCGTTCAGGTAGTTCTCGGCCTTACGGGCAATATTGCGCGGGTCGCGACTAAACGGCTCGCGGGTGTGCGGGTCATGGACGAAGAACTTCATGTTCAGCGTCTTCGACTTACGGAACGGGTCGATGAAAGCCGTGTCCAGGTCGGGCAGCAGCATCATGTCGGAGTTATCCACCGAGGTGTAACCCGCAATGGACGATCCGTCGAAGGCGAGGCCCTCATAGGCTGAGTCCTCATCAAACTCGGATACCGGAACGGTTAGGTGCTGTTCGATGCCGGGAACGTCGGTGAACTGGACGTCTACCCAGCGAATGTCATTGTCCCGGATGTATCGTTGGATTCCTTCCGGAGTTGTCTGGTCACTGCTGGGTTTGAACTTACCCATTGGTAAAACTCGCCTACTTCGCGTCTAGCTTGTTGAGCTTACTAATCGTGTTATCGAACTTGCTGGTCACTACTACTTCAGCAGCGGAACATCCCACAGGTTCAGCTTGGTGCCGATGCCCTTTGCCAGGGCGTTGTCGTAGACATCGGTGGCCCAGGCGACGTCCTCGACTGGCATGCCTCCGATGGAGTAGCAGAAGATTTCCTCGTCGTTCTGGCGACCCGGGGCCTTACCGGAAGCGATATCGCCGATGTTGACAAGCTTCTCGGCGGGAAGAGTGCCCTCTTCCTTCATATCCCACCAGCGGTTACCCGGAATACCGAGCAAGCGCTCATAGGTCACGTCTGGGCCGTTCTCGTTGAACCACTCTTCGTACAGGCCGGTGTAGTCAACGACGAGGTTGCAGTCGTCGGAACGCACGAAGTCGTCGTCGAGGCGTGCAGCGGCCGGCATGAGCAGCAGCGCGCCGGGCTTCAGATACTCCTTCTTGAAGTACGGGAAACCGGACGGGCCATCGGAGGAAGTCGAGGTGCCGGCGATGAGGATGTCGGAGTCGCGGATGGCCTCTTCTTCGGTCTCGACGATACGGACCTCTTCCAGCTGCGGGAACTCGTTCTTAATCCAATCCACAGCCTTCTGGGTCGAAGCCTGGGAGCGGCCCTTGACCTTAACCTTCTTAATGCTCGGACGCTGCGACATAGCGGAGCCGAGAATGGTGCGGCTCATAACACCCGGGCCAATGATGCCAACGACCTCGGCGTCTTCGACGGCCAGGTGCTTGACGCCGACACCCGGAACAGCGCCAGTGCGGTAGGCCGACAGGAGGTTTGCCGACATGACAGCCTTCGGGGCACCCGTAATTGCATCGTTGAGAATGAACAGGTGGATCGAACGTGGCAGGTCGTTCTGGCGGTTATCGGCATTGGAGCCGTACCACTTCACACCTGCGCCGTTGAAGCGACCACCGAGGTAAGCGGGCATTGCCATGAAACGACGGTCAGGGCCATTTGCCGGCATACCCTCATGGATTGGGTTATCCGGGAAGTTGATCTGGGCACCGTGGGAGTTAGCGGAAGCGCCGGCCATCCGGTAGTCGCCGTCGGCCAGCAGAATCAGGGTTTCTTCCATGGTCTCAACACACTTGGCGAAATCCGTGACACCAGCTTCAACCATGTCAGGTTCGCTGAGGTAGAGAAAATCAATGCGAGTTGAGTTTTCTGGGTTGGCAGCGTTTTCGTTAGTCAAGAATGCTCAAATCCTTCTTAATGTTCATCGGCCACCCTATGCGGCGGCTGGGCTTAAGTTATTCCAGATGCATGCTCTCCAGAATCAATCAAATCGCCTCGGCGTGGGCTCTCGAGTCGCCATTTCCGAGGGGTATGGCGTACCACCATACGGAAAAACCACAGCGTAGGGGCGTTTACGCAGTTTTCAGCACGACATTCCCGCTTTACGACGGTCACAGCGACAGAGCCCAACTTCCGTCAATAAGTTGCCCGTAATAACTACTTCGACATGCACAATTGATACTTTTTGAGAACGATTACAGATGAGTGAATTATCCTCCCACGCATCAATGTTTATGAACTTTGTCACATGTCATTAAGTTGCGACACATTTCTGGTTCAACGGGCGTGATTGCCTGGCGTCCTACCTTCGCAGCATGCCCCATCCGCTCTTGGTGTCCGCCCCCTTGCGGTGTCCCTCGCATCCGTCCCTCGTGTTGTCCCTAGCGCCCCTCGCACTTATGGCCAGTTTTCTGGCACTATCGATGATTTTCCTTGACTTATCGACGATTTTTCGTCACTTATCGACGGCTGTCCGGCACTTATGCGCACGGTATCCTCCCCACCCTGTCACTTGTCGATGCGCTGTTCACTTATGGCCACGCTATAGCGCATCGACAAGTGAATATTGCATCGATAAGACTGGGGCGGAGAGTGTGCAACTCTACTCGTGCAGGGGTCGCGGCCCTTTTGTGGTGGTGTATGACCCTGTTCAGGGGAGTGGCCCGGAACCGCGCACAAATTCGTGCTCACATACGCGCGCGTATGCGGGCCCAGGCGCCCGCAGCCAGCATGACCGCAATGAAAAACCGCCTGACCACATTAACTGTGGTCAGGCGGCATCTAACAAGCTCGTTGGGCGGCCATGAGGAGCAATGGGGGGGGTGCTTGCTGTGGCCGTCGTGAAGCGAAAACTTTAGCAGTCGTAGTACATTTCGTATTCCTGCGGAGTCGGGCGCAGGCGAACCGGTTCGATCTCGTTTTCGTACTTGTAGTCGATGTAGGTCTGGATGAGGTCCTCGGTGAAGACATCGCCCTCGAGCAGGAACTCGTGGTCATTGCGCAGGGCCTCGAGTGCGGCCTCGAGAGAGGTCGGAGCCTGCGGGATGTCGGCAGCTTCCTCCGGCGGGAGCTCGTAGAGATCCTTGTCGACCGGAGCGTGCGGCTCGATGCGGTTCTTCACGCCGTCCAGTCCGGCCATCATCATGGCAGCGAAGCCAAGGTACGGGTTGCCCGACGGGTCCGGGGCGCGGAACTCGATGCGCTTTGCCTTCGGGTTGGAGCCGGTGATCGGAATGCGAACAGCGGCAGAGCGATTGCGCTGCGAGTAGACCAGGTTAATCGGAGCCTCGAAGCCCTTGACCAGGCGGTGGTAGGAGTTCAGGGTCGGGTTGGTGAAGGCCAGTACCGCACCTGCGTGGTGAAGGATACCGCCGATGTACCAGCGAGCGATGTCCGACAGACCTGCGTAACCGGCCTCATCGTGGAACAGCGGCTTGCCGTCCTTCCACAGCGACTGGTGAGCGTGCATGCCCGAGCCGTTGTCGCCAGCCAGCGGCTTCGGCATAAAGGTGACGGACTTGCCCTCTTCCCAGGCGGTGTTCTTGATGATGTACTTGAAGGTCTGCAGGTCGTCTGCAGCGTGCAACATCGTGTTGAACTTGTAGTTGATCTCCTGCTGGCCACCAGTGCCGACCTCGTGGTGGGCGCGCTCCAGGTCGAAGCCGGCGTCAGCGAGCTTCAGGCACATCTTGTCGCGGAGGTCCTGGTAGTGGTCGTACGGAGCGGTAGGGAAGTAGCCGCCCTTCAGACGGGTCTTGTAACCCAGGTTTGCAGAGCCGTCCGGGTTCTGGTCCTTGCCGCGGTTCCACCAGCCTTCGATGGAATCAACTTCGTAGAAGCCGCGGTTGGTGTCGGTCTCGAACTTGACGTTGTCGAAGATGTAAAACTCCGCCTCAGCGCCGAAGAAGCAGGTGTCGGCGATGCCGGTAGAGATGAGGTATTCCTCCGCCTTCTTCGCGACGTTACGTGGGTCGCGGGAGAACGGCTCGAGGGTAAACGGATCGTGGACGAAGAACTTTACGTTCAGAGTCTTTGCCTTGCGGAACGGGTCAATGCGCGCGGTGCTCAGGTCGGGCAGCAGTGCCATGTCGGACTCGTCGATGGAAGTGAAACCACGAATCGAGGAACCGTCGAATGCCAGGCCTTCGGCCATCGCGTCCTCGTCAAATGCGGATGCCGGGATGGTGAAGTGCTGCTCGATGCCGGGAACATCCGTGAAGCGGACGTCTACGAACTCGACGCCCTCTTCCTTGATATACGCGACTACTTCCTCGGGAGTTTTGAAGGACATGTGCGGTCTCCTTAGTTGGCCTTGTTTAGTACGCAGCAGGGAATTCTTGCACGCTGTTTCGTGCACCTGCCGCGCTGTCAAGGACTGGCCGGTTGACGCCTTCAAGCTTAACGAACCACGCATTCATTCTGGAATTAGAACCACGAATTTCTGGCATGGCGCGTGAGGAATTCGCCAATACGGAATGGGTTACGCAAATAGGGAGCGGATTATCTGTTTATGGAAACACGGCAATATACTGCGCATTCATGTCACACACGCTTTACGACGAGCCTTTAGCTCCCATGCTGATAAGAAAATGGAAAAGGCGACGCAACATCGCCCCCGGATTACCCCCGCACGCGCTGAATGGCTGTCCCAGCCCGTGATTTGATAGCCGGATTGCTGCACTAGACTATGAACCCATGGAAGAAAAGCACAGTTGGCTAGATGGCCCTCAGATTCCGGGAGAGTTCGATAATCCGGACAAGCTCTCGGACTATCCCGGCCAGGCATTGGGTCTTGCCCCCGATGGCCCAGGATCGCAAGCGACGTTGATGCGTCGCGTCGGCGGCATTCTCATTGACTGGATTATTTCCTTGATGATTGCCGGCGCTTTTTCGATGTTCTTCGGCCCGAGCGAGGCGCAGATTGACCAGTTCGGGGATTCGTTTATCGCCTGGCAGTCATTCCTTGCGACCTATTCGCCAGTTGTCTTCCTCATTATTGGCACGGTGTCGGTTTGGCTGTTCGCCCGCACTCCGGGCCAGTGGATGATGAAGATGGGTGTCGCTCGCGTGGACAAGCCCGGCGAGCGAGTTGGCTTTGTTCGTGCCTTCTTCCGCAGCTTGCTTACTCTTTTCTTGCTGCCGCCAGCAATCACCGACTCGGATATGCGCGGCATGCACGACCGTGCCACTGGCACGGCCGTCATTTTGGGTTAGCGCTATAGCACCAACACGACCAGGACCTGGGCGAGAATAATCTTCATGATCATGGCCATTGGATACACCGTTGTGTATCCCATTGCCGGCAACTCGTTCTTGGCCTGGTCGTTGACGTATGAGAGCACTGCCGGGTGAGTCTGCAAGCCCGAGAGGATACCCGCAGTTTGGCCGAATGGAATCTTCAGCACACGGTGACCGACAATGAGGGTCAACAGTGCGGAGCTAAACGCGATGATGGCGGCAAGACCCAGAACTGTCAGTGATGCCGGGTCAGACAACGCAGCCTGGAATCCCTTACCGGCAGTGGTGCCGATACCAGCCAGGAACAGTGCTAGACCCATGGTGCGGAACGCCAGGTTGGCCGAGTAGGGGATAGGCCAAACCAACGGGCCAGTGCGACCGACAGCACCCAGAATCAGCGCCACAACCAGTGGACCACCAGCGGATCCCAGGGCTAGCGAGCTGCCGCCCGGAAGCGGAATCTTGATGAGACCCACCAAGACACCCAGCGTAAGCCCAAGGGTGAGCGGCAAGAGGTTGACGTCGGAAAGCTTCTTGTAAGAGTCGCCGAAGAACTTTGTTGCGTCCTTGATTTTCTCTGGCGGTGCAACTACGCGGACGCGATCACCAAGCTCTAGGCGCATGTTTGGTTCCGCGACGATGTCGTGGTCGCCGCGGCGAATACGCGTAATGATCATGCCGTCCATGCGAGTCTGAAGTTCCGCAATGGGGACACCGACCACGTCAGATGCAGAGACGAAGATGCGACGGAAGTCCAGGCGACCGTCGTGTGTCGGATCGCCTGGCATAAGCTCGCCAAGGTACTCGGCGGCACGAGCAATTTCTTCCTCTGTACCGACGACGGAAATAATATCGCCGACGGAGACAGTGTCACCCGGTGATGGAATGTAGAGGTGGCCCTTGTACTCAATGCGTGAAACCGTAATGTCCAAACCGAACTTCGACGGAAGGTCAGTGATGGAAGGCAGGTCGTCCTTGAGAATCTTGATGTCCCGAGTATGCAGCGGAAGCGCGGCAACACCTGCGTCAATAGCTTCCTGGTCGTGATCGACGCGGAAGACCTTCGACATAATACCGATAGAAGCAATCACTGCCAGCACGCCGATTGGGTAGGCCAGGGAGTAACCAATCACCGGCATATCGTGCGCAGCGGCCAGCTCGCCCTTATCCGAAATGAGGCTAGGAAGAGCATCGACGATTGCTGCCATAGCCGGGGTGTTGGTCAGGGCGCCTGTGAAGGCGCCTGCGCCTTCCACCGGATCGATAGGCAAAAACTTGATCAGCAGGAAAGACTCGATGGTGACAACTGCGAGCACACCAATGCCGAACAGGTTGTGCTTGATGCCGCGCGAGCGTAACGAGCTGAAGAACTCGGGGCCCGCCTCCAACCCGATGGTGTAGACGAATAATGCCAGGCCCACGATGTAAATCAACGGGGAGATTTGAATTTCCGGCTCAATAGTCGCGAGGATAAGGCCGACGAAGAGGACGGCAGCCACGCCAAGCTTGAAGCCGAAGATCTTGATCTGGCCAATTGCCAGGCCAAGAAACAAAATCACTAGAAGCGCTAAGAGTTCATTTTCAGCCAAGAGTTGCACATATCCCATGGTGGCACAACTAGCAGTAATCTTCATTAAGCATTGTTTCCAGCAAGGATACGACCTTTGCTGACAGCGTGATAAGTGAGAGCAATCACTTCAACAAGACATCAATAACTGTGTGTGAAGACATGGCTTTAGGCATCGTTTTAAAGCTTTAAAGCACAAAAAAGGGGGCCCGAAAGCCCCTTTTTTCTGCTTCAACCTAGATTGCCCCTCGGCGGGTTGCCCGAGCAACCGACCCTGGTGAAACCTAGCTAAAACCTCTAGTGCTTCTTGCCGCGATTGGCGGCACGGCGCGCACGACGGTTCATGCCGGCCTGTGGGTTAGCGCCCTTCGGCATTGGACCCTTGGGCATGTTCGCGCGCGCATCGCGAATACGGTCCATCGACTGGATGCGCTCATTCAGAGCGTTGGCCTGATCCTTATTCAGGTTGCGCGGCAAACGCATGAGTTCGCGCTGCAGCTTCTTCGGCGGGACCTGGCCCTCGTCGCTACCAGCAATCATGTCGTAAATCGGCGCTTCGCCCGCAATGCGTGCCAGCGACTTCTTCTCACGAGCAATCATCTGCTTGACGCGGTTCGGATCACCTTCACCGACCAGCACAACACCGGCGTTACCAATAACACGGTGAACAGCATCCATGTGCTGATTAGCGACAACACCGGTCTTGACGTGCCAGACATAGCCAACGCCCTGACGCATATTGTCCAGCGTCCACGCTGCAGCGCCGGCCTGGCCTTCCGCCTCTGTGTAGAAGGACGCCTCAAGACGCTTAGAGAAGATGTACATCGCGACCATAAAGCCGATCGAGATACCAATAATCGTCAGAATCCAGGGCCAGACTCCACCAATGAGCAGACCAATCAGTAACAGCAGGATGATCGGACCGAAGAAGCCCAGTGCCATGTAAGGCACGAGCTTGTTGTCCCGCGAGCGCTGCAGCTTAAACGCCTGCCACATCTGGCTACGAGTCTGCTTACGCTGAGCGCGCTTGGCGGCGCGGTTCGCCTTCTTCATTTCTTTCGCATCATTGGTCGCCATAATCACCAACTTTAGGGCATGCGATGTAGTTTTAGGCAATAGACCGCGCCGTAGCGCCGTTTCGCTTTACGACGGCGCTGCGGCCGTCAGCCTCTAGGAAGCCGGAATAGCCGAAGTGACTGGCGTATCCTCCGATGCGCCATAGCGGTCAAGCAGAGTCGAGGCTTCCTGAAGTGCGAGGTTGTTGTCGTTTTCGTCGGCAAGCGCGGACAGATGCGCAGGCAGCTCCTGACCGCGGTGCGCCAGTGCGCGGGCGTAGAGCCGTCCAGCGCGGTAGGAAGAGCGGACCAGCGGGCCGGACATGACGCCGGCAAAGCCCATCTCTTCAGCGGTCTTGGAGAGCTTGACGAACTCCTCTGGCTTAACCCAACGTTCAATTGGATGGTGCAGTGGAGTGGGGCGGAGGTATTGAGTAATCGTCAGAATATCGCAGCCGGCATCGTGCAAATCCTGCATAGCGGAGATGATCTCGTCATAGGTTTCGCCCATGCCCAGGATGAGGTTGGACTTGGTAACTAGCCCAGCTTCGCGAGCGCGAGTGATGAGTTCCAAGGAACGCTCGTAGCGGAATGCGGGGCGGATGCGCTTGAAGATACGCGGCACCGTTTCCAAGTTGTGGGCGAAAACCTCGGGCTTGGCGTCGAATACCTGCTGTGCTGCAGATTCGTCGCCACGGAAGTCATCGACAAGGAGCTCGACTCCGGTATTCGGGTTGAGTTCGTGGATCTGGCGGCAGGTCTCAGCGTAGAGCCAGGATGCACCGTCGGGCAGATCGTCGCGGGCGACACCGGTGATAGTGGCGTAACGAAGACCCATCTCGCGGACGGATTCCGCAACACGACGCGGCTCATCCTTATCCAATGGGTCGGGCTTGGCTGAGTTAATCTGGCAGAAGTCGCAGCGGCGGGTGCACTTATCGCCGCCGATGAGGAAGGTGGCCTCGCGGTCTTCCCAACATTCGTGAATGTTCGGGCAGCCAGCCTCCTGACAGACCGTGTGCAAAGAGGCACCCGAGACACGGTTTTTCATGTCCTTGTAGCTGGGGCCCGGACGAACCTGGTTGCGAATCCACCGGGGCTTGTTCTCGATAGGGGTCTCGGCATTTCGTGCCTCGACGCGCAGTAACTTACGTCCTTCTGGCTTAACAGTCACAGTTTCATCCTACTCTTTTGTTGATGAGTACTCGAATATGCCGGTGGTGGAGTTGTGCTTCACCCGGTGTGGCAGGTCCTTCGTGGGGTCGGGCGCGGAGCCGAAGGAATGGTCGGCAACGGTCAAACGGCCTTCCAAAGCATCTTGCAAATCTGCCAGAAGCGGCTCTGTCATCTCTGACACGCTAACATTTCGGTCAAGCTCCCGGGATAGGGTGGTCACTCCAGCATCGGAGATGCCACACGGGATGATGTAGTTGTAGAACTCCATAGAGTTGTCGCAGTTCAGACTGAGTCCGTGCATGGTTACACCATGGGTCACGCGGATTCCCAGTGCCGCAATCTTTCGGTCGCTCAGTCCGTTTGATGCGGGAACCCATACCCCCGAGCGGCCATCGATGCGGCCAGCAGCCGCGATGCCGGCTCGGCGAACGGTTTGAATGAGGGCTTCTTCCAGTCTGCGGACGTAGTCCACCACATCGACCGGCTGAGCGAGCTTGATGATGGGATACATCACAAGCTGGCCCGGGCCGTGCCAGGTGATGCGGCCACCGCGGTCGACATCGACGACCGGCAACCCATTGGTAGGACGGTCCTCCGGCTGGGTGCGCTTTCCTGCTGTGTAAAGACTCGGGTGCTCAAGCACGAGAACCTGATCTGGAATTAGGTCTTTCGCACGCTTGGCAGCAAGGTCTGCCTGTAGGTGCCAGGTCTCTTCGTAGTCGACAAGGCCGAGATGTTGAATCTCGATGTCGGAGCTTGATTCCCGAATGGATTTATCTGCGCGAGTAAAAGGTTTTCTTGGGGCAGTCATGGTGGCCTATAGGATACGCCGAAATTCTGTAGGCCTCAGATTACTTGTTACTTGGATAGCGCCAAACTTACTTGGATAGCGCCAGACGTAAAAATACCCCGGTGGTCACTAGAAAGTGACCGCCGGGGTAAAAGTGGCGTGCTTTTGTGGGCTTAGCCGAAGACGACGCGGAGGATGGAAACGGTGATTGCCGAGATACCTGCAGCGGCCGGAAGGGTAATAACCCAGGCCAAACCAATCGGCTTCATCAGGTTCCAGTTAGCGGCACGGTTAACGATACCGACACCGAGAACGGCACCAATCAGAATGTGGGTGGAGGAAACCGGCAGACCCAGCAGGGAAGCAATCATAACGACCACAGCAGCGGAAAGCTCTGCGGCAAAACCCGATGCTGGGTGGATCTCAGTCAGGCCGGATCCGACGGTCTTGATAACGAAGCGGCCGATAAACCACAGACCGGAGATGAGAGCGACACCCATGGTGGTCATGACTGCCAGCGGGACGCCGGACTCGGAAGAGATCTCGTTGGTACGGAGAACATCCAGAATTGCCACGAACGGGCCAAGCGCGTTAGCGATGTCGTTCGAGCCGTGGGAGAAAGCGAACGCAGCAGCGGTGAAGACCTGCATCCAGCTGAACAGCAGGAAGGTGGAACGATCCAAATCCTGACGCTTCAAAGTACGCGCGAAGATGTAAACGGCAAGCCACACTGCGGTGGCGATCATGCCCATAATCAGGAAGTTGTCCAGGCTGGAAAGCCCTAGGTGAAGGTTCTTCAGACCCTTGAACAGCATCATCGCGGAGATGACAATAGAGCCCAGGGCTGCTAGACCCGGAACCCAAGCTTCCAGCGCACGGTGAGCGCGGACATCATCAACCTTGGATTCGATGTGGACGAGCTTGCGGAAGTACTCAGACTCCAGGTCATCCGGGGTCCAGTCATTGTCACGCATCGTCGTAGCGTCGCGAAGCATCGCGTTGGTGTACGAGATCTGATCGTGCTCAGGGAGCTTTTCGAAGTCGTCGCGGTGCTGCGCCTTGAGGTCCGCCTTTTCCTGGTGGATGGCCTGCAGCTGCTTGGAAGCCTTGTCGTTGTAGACGAGAATCGAGTTCTTAATACCGCTGAACAGAAGGAACGCAACCAAACCGCCGAGGAGCGGAGAGAGGACCCAGGAAACGGCGATCTGACCAATCTGATCCCACTGGACCATGCTCCAGCCACCCTTGCCGGTGATGAAACCGACCGTCAGTGCGGCACCGACGATACCGCCGACGATGGAGTGGGTAGTGGAGACTGGCCAACCCATGCGGGTGGCAACGAGGAGCCACACTGCCGCGCCGAGAAGCGCGGACATCATGATGAAGGCGAACTCCATCGGGTCCAAACCGTGGATTGCGTTCAGGTCCACAATGCCGGAACGGACGGTGTCAGTAACCTCGCCACCAGCGAGGACGGCGCCCGAAACCTCAAAGACTGAAGCGACAACAAGCGCCTGCTTCATGCTCAGGGTGCCGGCACCGACTGAAGTACCGAAGGAGTTAGCAACGTCGTTACCGCCGATGTTGAACGCCATGAAGACGGCGAACGCGATGGTAATCAGAAGGATTGCCGTATTTGCCTGCGGGCCCACAAAGTCATAAGCCCAGAAGACAAAAATTACGATGTTGATTGCGAGAAGCCCGCCGAAGAAGAGGTGCCACCACTTATCTGAGGAGCTCGATTGCTCAGATGATGTGGTCCCGGTCGACGAACTAGTATTCGCTGGAGCCGAGGACATGCTCCACCTTTCTAAGTTACGTACAGAGAGCAAAAATAGGCACGCCAAAGAAGCCTGCTGTCTAATGATTTCTTAGATTGGTAAAGGCTAATTGCTAACTAGGTGACGGCGAGGTTAACAAATAATGAATTTAATTATCGCTATCTTCAGCTCTCGTCGGTGTAGCTGAAAGCGATAGCCGGAACTGTGTGCGGGGGTGTGTGGTGTTCTCGCATTTCGGCAGGACAAAAAGTATGCGCATTTGCTACTTGCAGCTTTGCTTTCGGTTCGACCCTCCCGCTGTCTGCTAATGGCTTAACGGCGCAATAACAGCACGTTAATTCTTTGTGCCGATGGAGCCTTTGCTAGCTATGTGTGGCTACGTGAAATCTGAGCACTAGCCAAGAATAGGGGGCCTGCGCATTTGAAGGAATCGCTGATTAGGTTCAACTGCGGGACGAATGCGGCAAAAGAAATACCCGCGTCAGCCGCAAAGTGCGACTAACGCGGGCAGGGAAGAGGCAGAACCTCCTGCTAGCAAGCCAGCTAGATTCCCGCGGCGCTACTACCCCAGGAGGGGAGCAAGCTGCTTAGAGCTGCAGATCCGATTCGAAGTTAGCAACCTCGAGGCGGTCAACAACGGTCGTCATGAAGCGACCTGCATCAGCGCCGTCGATCAGGCGGTGATCGTAGGTAATTGGCAGGAAGACCATGGCGCGAATACCAATGGCATCTGCCTCATTCTCGGTGACGACTACTGCGCGCTTCTTAATCGCGCCGGTGCCGACCATTGCGGCCTGCGGCGGAACCAGAATCGGAGTGTCGGTCAGAGCGCCCTCGGAGCCGATGTTGGTAATGGTGAAGGTGCCGCCGGACAGGTCGTTCGGGGTCAGCTTGTTGTTGCGAGCGCGGTCTGCGATGTCCGCAATAGCAGCAGCCAGCTCCGGCAGGGACATATCCTGAGCGTTGTGGATGACCGGGGAGAGCAAACCACGCTCGGTATCGACAGCGATACCCAGGTTGACCTGCTCGTGGTAGGTAATCTCCTTGGTCTCTTCGTTCCAGGAAGCGTTGACGTTCGGGTGGCTGACCAGAGCCTCAACGATTGCCTTTGCAAAGAATGGCAGGAAGGTCAGCTTTGCGCCGTGCTTCTTCTCGAACTCAGCCTTCTTAGTAGCGCGCAAATCCCAGATGGCAGTCATATCGGCCTCGTGGACCTGGGTCAGCTGTGCGGAAGTCTGCAGAGACTCGAGGGTCTTGGCAGCGGTGATCTCGCGGATGCGGTTGACACGCTGGGTGGTGCCGCGCAGCTCAGCGAGCTCAGGGCGAACGCCCTTGGTGGACCAGTTGGAGCCGGACTCAGCAGTAGTCTCCTGGCCGCCCTCGGCAGCGCGCAGAACATCCTGCTTACGAATGCGGCCGCCGATTCCAGAGCCCTCGACCTTAGTCAGGTCAACGCCGTGCTTGTCAGCCAGCTTGCGGACCAGCGGGGTGACGTAAGGAACGTCCTTGTTAGCGGAAGGCTTGGATTCAGCCTTCGGAGCCTCAGCCTTCGGAGTCTCCTTCTTCGGCTCTTCCTTCTTTGGCTCCGGCTTGGACTCTGCCTTTGGAGCTTCCTTCTTTGGCTCCGGCTTGGATTCAGCCTTTGGAGCTTCCTTCTTCGGTGCAGCCTTCTTTGGCTGGCCACTGCCAACGCGAGCGATGACCTCGCCGACGTCAACGGTGTCGTCTTCGTCGTAGAGGACCTCGAGCAGGGTGCCTGCGACTGGGGAAGGAATTTCGGTGTCGACCTTGTCGGTGGAAACCTCGAGCAGTGGCTCGTCGACCTCGACGGTGTCGCCGACCTTCTTCAGCCAGGTGGTGATGGTGCCTTCGGTGACGGATTCGCCGAGCTCCGGCATCTCAACGTCAGTTGCGTCGCCAGCGTCAACGTCGGTGGAGTCTTCCTCAGTCTCCTCGTTAGCCTTTACTGGCTCCTCGTCCTTCTCGACTGCGGCAGATGCCTCCTCGGCCTCTTCCTTGGCGGCCGGAGCAGTGTCTGCATCGCCAACGCGAGCGATGACCTCGCCGACGTCAACGGTGTCGTCTTCATCGTAGAGGACCTCGAGCAGGGTACCTGCGACCGGGGAAGGAATTTCGGTGTCGACCTTGTCGGTGGAAACCTCGAGCAACGGCTCGTCGACCTCGACGGTGTCGCCGACCTTCTTCAGCCAGGTGGTGATGGTTCCTTCGGTGACGGACTCGCCGAGCTCCGGCATCTCAACGTCAGTAGCGGAACCGGAGGCAGCCTTCGGTGCTTCCTTCTTTGGCTCTTCAGCGTCTTCCTTCGGAGCCTCTTCCTCGGTCTCCTCAGCGCCTTCCGGCTCTTCGCCCGGCTCGCCGACCTTTGCGATGACCTCGCCAACATCGACGGTGTCGTCTTCTTCAAAGAGAATCTCGGTGAGAACACCGGCGACCGGAGATGGAATTTCGGTGTCGACCTTGTCGGTGGAAACCTCGAGCAACGGTTCGTCGACCTCGACGGTGTCGCCGACCTTCTTCAGCCAGGTGGTAATGGTGCCTTCGGTAACTGATTCACCGAGCTCCGGCATCTCAATAGAGGTCGCCATGTTTGTGCACTCCTCGAAAAGTTAAGAAATCTCGTTTTAAGACGGTTATTACAAATTAGCTTACAGGTTGAAAACTCTGCTTGCCCCGTGGGCTGCGCCCGCTTTCGACTGGTGCGTGGAATAGCTCATTCCAGCCAGGATTCCAGCCGGGCGGGGCGCAGTCGGATGACCGGCTACTTCGTTGCCAAATCCTCAATCACAGAGAACATCGTCCGAACCGGAACACCAGTGCCCCGCTTCGGGGTATAACCATACTCCCCGGTGGTGTTGAAGGCCGGACCGGCAACGTCGATGTGAACCCATTCAACATCCTCGCCAACGAATTCGCGCAGGTATGCAGCTGCAACGCTCATGCCACCAAAGCGAGAGTTCGTGACATTCCGCAGGTCAGCCACCGGCGACTTCAGGGCCTCTGCTAGCTCAACTGGAATCGGCATTGCCCAACCATTTTCACCAATGCTCTGAGACAGCTCTGCAACACGGTCACGGAACTCGTCGTTACCCAGGACGCCCGGGGTGCGCTCGCCAAGAGCGACCAGCTGCGCACCGGTCAGGGTAGCGGTGTCAATCAGGTGAGTCGGCTTGTCTTCGCAGGCGCGGACAATGGCGTCTGCGAGTACGAGGCGGCCCTCAGCATCGGTATTCAGAATCTCAATGGTCTTACCGCCGTACTGCGTAATGACGTCGCCCGGACGGTACGCCTTACCACCCGGCATGTTCTCCGCCATTGGAACAGTTGCGGTCACCGGGGTGGATACACCTAGGCGAGCAGCCAGGACGACTGTGGCAATAACAGCCGCAGCGCCGCCCATATCGGAGATCATGTTCTCCATGCTGGCGCCCGGCTTCAGCGAAATACCGCCAGTATCAAAGGTGATGCCCTTACCGACCAGGCCCAGCGAATTCTCTGCCGACTCATCGCCCTTCCAGATCAGGCGCACCAGGCGCGGCCCGCGCGAGGATCCACCACCCACGGCATTGAGGCCTCCGAAACCGCCGGCGCGCAGAGCGTCGTCGTCAAGCACCTCGACCTCGAGCCCCGCGTCACGGCCCAGCGCTGCAGCAGCGTCAGCAAACGTCTCGGGGTAGAGGTGCGACGATGCTGTATTGACGAAGTCACGCGCGGTGGCAACGGCATCTACAATTGCCGAAGCGCGCTTTACGACGTCGTCATCAGCGCCCAACACAACCACCTTCTGGGTGGCCTCGTTGCTTTCTTCGTCGCTCTTCTGACCGGAGTAAGCGTAAGCGCCCAGCGCAAAGCCCTCGGCTGCAGCCTGCGGATCGATGGCGCCGAGAGTGTTAAAGACCACCTTGGCCTTGGTCATACGGCGCGCAGCGGCGCCGCAGGCACGGCGGATGTCCTCGGCATCCAGGTCCTCAGAACCCACGCCAACGCCCGTGACACTGTCGACATCCAAGCCAGCAGGAGCCGGGATGGTGGTCACGGACTCGGCCTTAGCGCTGGCGGAGACTGCCTCAAAGGAGGCGAGCAGCTGCTCTGCAACCGAACCGATGGCCTCGGGTGCGACCAGCTCGAGGCCATCCTCGCCGTCGATAAGCGCGACGAGGACCGCGTCGGCGTCCGCGGGCAGAGAGTTGTCGGCAGCGATGACCACGCGAGTGCCGATAGCCGGCAGGTAATTGGACAAAACAGCGGCGTTGCGAGAGGCACCGAGCTGTGCCGAATCATTGTTAGCGGGGACTGACATGTAGTTGCATCTCCTTGTAGTCGTACTATGTGGTACACCACCGTATCCCTATTTGCCGGTTCGTGTCCTTCACCCCTGGACAGCCGACTGACGAGCCAGCGCCACGACTATTGGAATGTACCCGCGCCTAGTGCCCGCGACGCTGACATTGCCCTGACTAACACGGTCTTTCGGGGGCGAGTATTGATACGACTCGATCCTCGACGGTTTAGGATGAAAGACATGTCTGCTTTGGAATTTGCAATCGAACGTAACCCGAATCCACTCTCTGATGCCGAGCGCGAGGAGATTTTGGCCAACCCTGGTTTCGGTAAGCACTTCACCGACCACATGGTCCGAATTGACTGGACTGCAGACAAAGGCTGGCATGGCGCCAAGCTGCAGGCATACGGTTCGATTGAAATGCAGCCGTCTTCTTCGGTCCTGCATTACGGGCAGTCGATTTTTGAGGGCCTGAAGGCGTATCGCATGCCGGATGGTTCCATTGTTACTTTCCGCCCGGAGCAGAACGCCCGTCGCTTCCAGCGCTCCGCTGACCGCATTGCAATGCCGCAGCTGCCGGAGGAGACCTTCCTCGAGGCAATCCGCCTGCTGGTTGAAGCCGATGCAGCATGGGTGCCGCCAGCTGGTGGCGAAGAATCCCTGTACCTGCGTCCAATCATGTTCTCCACCGAGAGCACCCTGGGCGTGCACCCGTCGAACTCTTACACCTTCCTGCTCATCGCTTCACCTGCCGGCGCGTACTTCTCCGGTGGCATTAACCCGGTGACCGTGTGGATCTCCCACGAGTACGTGCGTGCCGCGCCGGGCGGCACCGGTGCTGCGAAGTTCGCAGGTAACTACGCAGCTTCGCTGGCGGCTCAGCAGCAGGCAGAGGAAAAGGGCTGCGACCAGGTTGTGTGGCTGGACGCTGTCGAGCGCAAGTACATCGAGGAGATGGGCGGCATGAACCTGGCGTTCATCTACCCGGATGAGACTGCTGACGCTGGTGTTCGGCTGGTGACTCCAGAGCTGTCTGGTTCGCTGCTGCCGGGCATTACTCGGGCATCGCTGCTGCAGGCTGCTCAGGATCTGGGCATGAATGTCGAGGAGCGTCGCATTTCCACCGAGGAATGGAAGAATGATGCCACCTCCGGTGTTATGGGCGAGGCATTCGCCTGCGGTACTGCTGCAGTCATCACCCCGGTCGGGTTTGTGAAGTCCGCTGAGGGCGAGTTCGAGATCAACGGCGGCGAGACCGGTGAGTGGACCATGAAGCTGCGCGAGCGGCTGACCGGTATCCAGCACGGCGAGGTTGAGGACACCCACGGTTGGATTTACAAGCTCGTTGAGGCTTAGTTTCGGCGTAGGTCGGCTAAGAAAAATTTAATAGTGGTTACTAGAATTAGTACTTTCGCAGCCCCTGGTCAGTATTCGCTGGTCAGGGGCTGCGTTTTTGCTTTGCTGGCTCCCCAACGGCTGTGCGGTTTTCTGATGGTTCATGAATTGTTCAGACGGCATTTGTTTAGCCGTTAAAAACACCTCTAGCGTGACCGGGGTCACTGTGAAAAACTACCAACACGATTGATTTTTGTAGTTGGGAAAACAGTTTGAGGCGCTGTGATGGTGGTAGTTCAAGACTTTTTTAAAGATAGTTTTTCGTCAAGTAGTTCAAAGCGCCTAAGGGTAACCATCGTCGTCACTCTGTTGTTGGCTGCGTGGACGATTGGGTTTAGTGCGATTCCGGCTCCGGTGGCGGCAGCCCAAGATTCGCCTTCGCCGTCCGGGGTGGAACAGCCCGCTCCTACGGGCGAAGGGGGTACGGGCGAAGCAAAAGCAGAGCTAATCATGGATCTGTCTGGTTCGATGCTTGCCGACGACGCCGGAGGCACCCGCCTCGATGCGGCAAAGCGCGCATCCACGGAGCTGATTGACTCCCTCCCGGATGATGCGCTGCTTGGCATGCTGGTTTATGGCCAGCGCGAATCCAGTGATGAATCCAACCGCGAACGTGGTTGCCAGGACATCGAGGTGCTGTCGCCTGTCCAAAAGGTCGACAAAGAAGGCCTGAAGAGCAGGATTGCCGGGTTGGAAGCTCAGGGCTACACGCCGATCGGCAATGCACTGCGTAAGGCGGCTGATGAGCTTGGCCCAGACGGTGAGCGGTCAATTATTTTGGTCTCTGACGGTATCGACACCTGCGCGCCGCCACCGGTGTGTGAGGTTGCGAAGGAACTGGCAGGGCAGGGTGTTGGCCTGACGATTCACACAGTGGGCTTCAAGGTCGATGAAGAAGCTCGCGCTGAGCTGGAGTGTGTTGCGCAGGTATCCGGTGGACAGAGCATGACTGCGGACGATGCTACCCAGCTTGCAGACCGCATGAAGTTCTTGACTCAGCGGTCAGTGCAGGGCTACGAAACCACGGGTACTCCTTTCGAGTTCTCCGAGACTAAGGAAGGCGCGAAATGGCTCGGCGAGGGCAAGTACCAGACGACGCTGGTGCCAGAGGTTGCTCAACACGATCGCACCCCGCTCTACTACCGAATCGCAGTGCCGAAGGGACACAACGCGATTGTTACCTCAAAGGTGTTAGCGAATATCGATGCTGAGGGTAAGGGCCAGCAGGATGTCCGAACTGAAGTTGACGAAATCATCAATGAAACTGGCGGAAAATGCCAGGACGACGGTCGTATGGGGTCGCTGACTGGCGCCGAAGCTAGTGCCGATTCGTGGACTCCAACTTCGGCTGATGCAAGCATTCTTGCATGGGATAGTGACCGCATCGAATCCAGTTGCGATCAAACCAAGTGGCTCGTCGCAAATAACGTGTGGGTCTATGACGGTGATTCAGTAGCGGACTATCGTGATGAACCGGTGAAGGTCGAGGTTAGCGTCCAGTTTGAGCCAGTGCTGAAGAAGCAGGATGCTGACAAACTAAATGAGGGGCGGTCTTCTTCGACCGGCGACAAAGCCTACAAAAAGGCCACTTTTGGAGAGGCCAAGCCCGTAAACGGTGGCAATAACGCAGCCCAAGCGCCGGAAGTTAAATCTGGGGATACCATCTCTGACACAATCGTGCCCGGTGAACAGAAGTTCTACAAGATCCCTGTGGAGTGGGGTCAGCGACCAGTGATTGCTGCCCGCACTGGAAATTCGGAGCGCGATAATGCCGATTCCATGGGAGTTGCCCTGCTGAATCCGTTCGAGGTTTCCGTTGCGGATGGAACAATGCACTTTTATCAGGATTCCGAGGACCTGAACTTGTCAACAGATCGTCCGGTCGAATACAACAACCGAGAATCTAATGTTGGAGGACGACCTGTAGCCAACGCCGGCTACTACTACGCGACTGTCCGAATGGCTAACTATCGCCCGGATGAAGAGGTCAGTGGCATCGATCAGCCGTTCCAGCTCGCATTCCTCCTGGACAACAAGCCAACTAAGGGGCCTGACTGGCGACCGACTGACAAGAACGGCCCGACTCCATCCGATAAGCCGATTCTGGCCAAGGGAGAGTCGGAACAGGAAACGTCAAAGGACTCGTCAGAAGATGCGTCGAATAAATCTGACTCCTCGGATACGGATTCTCAGGCATCCGCATCCTCGTCGGACATGGAAGATGAGGGCATGAGCCCGTTGGTCATTGGCACCGTTGTAGCAGTGGTCGCCGTGTTTATCGGCATTGCCGGCGCAATCGTCTACCAGAACAAGAAGCGCAAGGAGTAGACAAACCGTAAGATCAGGAAGTTCCTGAGCAGGGGGGGGCAGGGTGGGGAAGGCAGCAAAATTGTGTCCGCTTGGCGTATCGCTGGCGGGCACATTTTGTGCTACTTAGCCGCAAGAACTGACAACTCCAAGAATTATGGGCTGCAGATGTGAAACTGTGTGAGTTTATGACACTTTCAAGCCATTTTTCGGACCATTTTTGACATAAACGCAGTCAGTAACTCGCATTGGCCCGCCGTCGCTAACATAACCGCAGTCACTAGCCCCACTGAACCCAAACCCCACTGAACCCAAACCTGGGAGTGCCACCCCAACAAAGAAAAGCGCGTCCCGTGCATCGCTGCGGCGGGACGCGCTTTTTTAATTAGCTGGGAGGCTAGAAGGTGTGCTCGTTCTTGGCGCCCCGGCAAACGGTCGGCGCAAAATAATTTGGGCGAGCCCCGAAACGAGCCTCCTGTACTCCGCCTTCCCGGCGGTGTGCCCTCAGAATACGTCCGCGTCAAAGCGACCGTCAATAGTTCTTTTTAAAGAAAACCCCAACGGGGGCAATGCGCGCATTTTCCCTGCTAGAACCCTATGGCAAGTGCCACGGCACAGACAGCGCACGCTATCTCAATGACTGCACCAAACACGTCGCCGTTGACTCCGCCAAACCTCTTCACGCAATGCCGCGTCAGCAGCAGTGTAACGCCAAAGCTCAGTGCACAAGCGACTACGCCCACGAGCCCAACCACCCAGCCCGACACAGCGAGCAGCAGTATCCACCAGCAGGTCACCGTGACTGTGGACTGAGTACCGGCAGTCAGAGAGCCGAAGCCGCTGTTCGAAAAAGGCGGAAAGCCGCGCCAGCAGGCAGTCGTTGCTGCCGCGCGAGAGGCTACAAAAGGCAAGCACAGCGCAACCACACCAGGCCACATCTGACCAGCAGACCACTGCGACAGCACACTAGCCACAATCACGGCAAAAGCAGTCGTCGTCGTCAACATCGTCAGCACGATGGAGCCCACGCCCATTGGGCCGGTGCTCGGATCGCGCAGCACCTCCCGCGCCCCCTCCGGCGGCTTATACGAGCCGAGGGCATCCGCCACATCCGCCAGCCCATCCAGGTGCATCGCGCGGGTCAACATCTGTGCCGCCACCATAATCAGGGTGCCGCCGAGGATCGGGGTGACGTCGTAAAGCGTGGGCGTGCCTGACGACGACGTTGCGAACAGCGCCGCCGTGATGAGAACTGCACCCGCGGCAGGAACGAGCCCAGCTACTGGCAGTGCAGCGATGGCGCGGCGGCCGGTGATGCGGTCGAACACGCTCGCGCCTTTGAAAGGCAGGACAGTGAGCCAGGACAGGGCAGTGGTGATGGCCTCAGCGACGGCATTGCCGTGAGCGGAGGGATCACCGTCGAGGTTGTCCTGGTGAGACGGGCCGGCTTTGTCGGACAAGTCGATTAGTCCTTGGTGCTTACGCCTGCGTCGGCGAAGGTAGCCATGTTGCGCAGGACGGATACGCCGGACTTGACCAGCGGTAGGGCAGCGACGGCGCCGGAGCCTTCGCCAAGACGCATCCCGTATTCGAGAAGTGGTTCCTTATCCAGGTGTCGAAGGGCAAGCGCGTGCGCGGGCTCTGCCGACTTGTGGCCGGCGACCCACCAATCGCGGGCGCCCGGAGCGAGCTGGTCAGCCAGCAGAGCAGCGGATGTGACAACCACGCCGTCCAAAATCACAGGAGTGCGACGCACCGCTGCCTGAGCCAAGAATGCGGCCATCACAGTCATATCCGGCGAGGAAATACGACGGAGCACCTCAACCGGGTCATTGCGCAGGCGACGCACGCGGAACATGGCATCGCGCACGGCAGCGACCTTGAGCTTCCAGCCCTCGTCATCAATACCAGTGCCTCGGCCGACGACGACAACTGGTTCGGAGTTGGTCACGGCACCAATCAGCGCTGCGGCTGGAGTAGTGTTTCCGATGCCCAGGTCGCCGGCAATGAGCAGGTCAGCGCCTTCATCAACGGCGGCGTCGGCAATAGCGACGCCCGTGCGGATGGCCTTATCGACCTCCTCCTCGCTCATCGCATCCTCGCGGTCGATAGAACCGCAGCTGCGACGGATACGGTATGGCCCTTCGGCATCGTGGTCGAGGGAAATGTCTACACCGGTAACTGTGGCTCCCGCGATGTCAGCGATAGCGTTCACGCCGGCACCCTTTTCCTCGATGTTGGCAAGCATCTGGATAGACACCTCGGACGGGTACGCGGACACCCCGCCCTGGGCAATACCGTGGTCACCAGCGAAGACATAAACACGACAATCGTCCAGGTCATGCGGAGGGCATTCTCCCTGGCACGCCGAAATCCAAATGCCGAGTTCTTCCAACCGGCCGAGTGAGCCTGCGGGTTTAGTCAACTGCTCATGGCGCGCGCGGGCGGCCTGTTCAGTCTCTTCGTCAGGGCGCGCTACCGGTCCAAAATAATCCGCGTTCATACTCTCAAACGCTACCCGAAAATGATTTGTGTACCGACCATTGGTACACAGTTATTCGCATTGCTGGGAAGACTGTCATAGGAGGAGGGGCGTGGAGTGAATCTAGCTCGCCGCCTTGACTTCCATAGGGCAGCCCGCCACAACTAAGACAACACGATCACAGACAGCTGCGAGCTGCTGGTTGAGAAGGCCAATTTCATCACGGAAAAGCCGCCCTGAGCGGTGCTCGGGAATGACACCGAAGCCCACTTCGGGTGACACAATGAACAGGTCGGAATCTGCGGGGAAGTTGCGCACGGCGTCGACAAGCGAGTGCGTCCACGGCGCGACGCTGCCCCTCGGTGCCTCCCACAGCCCCTGCGCATCGATGATGTGCGTCAGCCAGGTGCCGACATCGTCGAGCAACATGCGCCGCCCCGGCCCAGCGAGTGCATCCACCGCATCGACGTCATCAACCGTGTGCCAGGCCACTCCGTGCTCTTGTGCCTGTGCTTGACGACGAATGCGGTGCTCCTCGACCCTGGAGTGAAAGTCACTATCACCGGGGAAAGGCCGTGCAGTTGCGATGTAGTGCAACACTGCTGAGGCTGCGGCATCTGAGGCACCGTCGGTCGAGACTGCGGCGGTGGCCAGCAGCTCGTGCTCAGCCCATGAGGACTTGCCTGAGCGGGCGCCACCGAGAACCAGAGTGCGCATGGCAGATGGAGGCTACTTGATCTCGTCGCCGATGTTGACCTGCGGACGCGGAGTACGCAGACGACGCGGCTGAGAAGCGCGGGAGTAAGCGTAGAAGCCCAGCCCCCAGGCTCCCTCGGTGGTCTTCGGGAAGCGCTCACGCGTCAGCTTGATGGCGCGGCGGCCGATGTAGATACCCTCGATAATCAGGGCGATGATGAGAACCATCGCGATGAGAGATGCGATGTTGGCCAGCTTTGGCAGGGAAGTGCCAATCATCATAATCAGCAGCAGAATCAGCGCGAACGGGAGGAACACGTTAGCGAGGAAGCGACGGGAATCAACCCAGTCGCGGACAAACTTGCGCTCAGCGCCCTGGTCACGCGGCAGCATGTAGCGCGGATCGCCGGCGGCCATACGCTCGTCGGCAATGCGACGCTGCTCACGTCGCTCTGCTCGCTCGCGTGCCTTGGCGGCCTTGAGCTCTTCCTTGGACATGGAGGCCTTAAGTTCCTTGCGGCGTTGGCGAGCTTCCTTAGCGGTCAGCGGTGCCTCGACCGGGCCACGGCGGATGCCGCGTTCGCGCTCAACCTCGTTGCGCTTCGGGGTGGGGCGCCCCTTCTTCGGAGTAAAAGCACCGCTGTGCTTCTTCTCGGGCTGCTGAGACTCCGAAGCGGTGCCCTTGGCGCCGCTGGATGCGGTCGCGTCGGTGGCTACGTCTCCGGCGTTGGTTGCGTCAGCTTTAGTTGCGTCAGCTGCCTTGGACTTTTTGTCATTCTTTTTCCACGGTAGATTCACGACCCCAGATTATAAGGTCTCCAAGGTGCTTCCCTAATTAGGTTGCAGGTTGAGGGCCAGGGTTCCGGGGCAAGGGCGTGGTTTTTGGGGTGGCCGCAGCGTGGGGTGGGAGGGGAGAGAGTGCGGTTGTGGCGTGGGAAGCCGTGGTGCGGTTGCGAGGTGGCGGCAAGAAGAGACTTCAGAAAAAGAGAAAGAAAAAGAGAACCCAGAATTGGGAATTAAAGACTGGTCGGTAAGGTTGTGATAAATAATGACGTAGCCGACCTTGGGGTCGACTCGCATACTTAAACACTTCAACAAGGAGGACACGCGCTATGACTACTGCTCAGAGCACTGGCGTTACCCTGACCGAAGCTGCGGCTGCCAAGGCAAAGGCACTTCTGGACCAAGAAGGTGCTACCGACCTGGCACTGCGTATTTCCGTGGCTCCGGGCGGCTGCGCCGGCCTGCGCTACCAGCTCTACTTCGATGACCGCAGCCTCGACGGCGATGTCGCCGAGGTTTTCGGTGGTGTCAAGCTGGTTGTTGATCGCCAGTCGGTTCCGTACCTGTCCGGTGCCACTATCGACTTCGCTGACACCATTGAGCAGCAGGGCTTCACCATCGATAATCCGAATGCCACCGGCTCCTGTGCTTGCGGTGACTCCTTCAACTAAGTCATTAGCTGAGCAGAGCTGTTAGTAGACGCTGTGAAAAGCGTCGGATAGTAAAAGGCTCGGACCTCACTCTTGTTAACTGAGTGAGGTCCGAGCCTTTTCTATTGGTTGCCCCAGCGATGGTGACAGCCTGCCGGGGCAGGATGGGGCTGAATCGCGGAGACCGTCGTAAAGCGAGCTAGAGCTCGACGGGGTAGTCGCGCTGCTCGATGTCCGGAGTAATGCGGTCTTCGATGAAGAGGCCGTGCCAGACCATGAAGGCAAGGATGGTCCAGAGGCGGCGGGAGTGGTCGCGCTCGGTTGGGTGGTGCTCGGCGAGCATCTTGAGCACGGCGTCCTTATTAATGAACTCTTCGGTCTGGGACTCGCGGATGATGTCCTCGGCCCAGCCGTGCAACTCGTCGCCTGCCAGCCAGTGGCGAATCGGCACCGGGAAGCCCAGTTTGCGGCGGTTGAGCACGTGCTCCGGAACAATCTGCTCCATGGCGCGACGCAGTGCGTACTTGGTGGTGCCGTGAGAAACACGCATGTCCACCGGCAGCGTCTGTGCAACGTCGAAGACCACACGGTCGAGGAACGGCACGCGCAGCTCCAGGGAGTTAGCCATGGTGATCTTGTCCGCCTTGACCAGAATGTCGCCACGCAACCAGGTGAACAGATCCAAGTGCTGCATCCGAGTCACCGGGTCCCAGCCTTCAGACTGCGCGTAAAACGGCGCAGTGACATCGCTGTGGTCCCATTCCTTCTTGGCCCACGGCAGCACTTCCTGCAGCTGCTCAAAGTTAAAGGAACGAGCATTGCCGTAGTAGCGCTGTTCCAGCGGAGTAGTGCCTCGCTGCAGGAGCGACTTGCCGCGCATGCCCTCTGGCAGAGCTTCGCCGACCTTAGCCAGACCGCGCAGCAGGGGAGATGGAACCTTGTCGAACGGCTTCAGCGACAGCGGCTCCTTATAAATGGTGTAACCACCAAAGAGCTCGTCTGCGCCCTCACCGGACAGTACGACCTTAACGTGCTTACGAGCCTCTGCGGCCACGAAGTACAGCGGCACCAGTGCAGGGTCAGCTACCGGGTCATCGAGGTACCACATAATCTTCGGAATCGCCCCGGCGAACTCCTCCGGCGAGACGACCTTCACAATGTGCTCGACGCCAATGGCGGCGGCGGACTCGGCAGCCACATCGACCTCTGAGAAGCCCTCGCGCTCGAAGCCAGTGGTAAACGTCAGCAGGTTCGGGTTGTGGCGCTTAGCCAAAGTTGCAATCGCAGTGGAGTCGATACCGCCCGACAGGAACGAGCCCACCGTGACGTCGGCACGCATATGCTTCTCGACGCTGTCCTCCAGCGCACGGGCAATGCGGTCAAAAACGTCCTGCTCAGCGCCCTTAGCGACTGGCTGAATCGGGAAACTAGGCTTGAAGTAGCGGGTCTGCTTAACTTCGCCACCAGGCGTAACGATGGCAGTGCAGCCCGACTCCAGGCGGACGATGTCAGTGTGCAGAGACTCCGGTTCCGGCACGTACTGCAGGTCGACGTAGTGCTCCAGTGCACGCTTATTCAGCTTTTTCGCATCGATGCCCATCTCCGGCGCGGCCTCCAGCAGGGACTTCTTCTCAGAACCGAAAATCGTGCCGCGCTCGGTGGTGGCGTAGTAGAGAGGCTTAATGCCGAACGGATCGCGCGCCAGGAAAAGCTTGCGCTCGACGCTGTCCCAAATAGCAATGCCGAACATGCCGCGCAAGTGCTTTACGACGTCGGCTCCCCAGTGGTGGAACCCAACGACGATAGGTTCGCCATCGCCGGAGGTATTAAAGGCGTAACCTTCCTTCTCCAGCTGCTCGCGAAGTTCGACGAAATTGTAGATTTCGCCGTTGAAGGTCATGGAGTACCGATTCGGCTGATTTTCTGGTCCCCACTGCAGCGGCTGGTGGCTGTGAGCAATATCAATAATGGATAGGCGGTTGAAGCCGAAAACTGCGTCCTCATCGTGCCACGTGCCTGCATCGTCAGGACCGCGGTGCCGCATGCAGGGCAGAGCCCTTTCGACAACGGGAACGAGCTCCGCTGCGTCAGAATTTGCAGTCAGGATTCCGAGAAGACCACACATGCTTCGTGCGCGCACCTTTCACTTAGTGTCACTTAGTGGGTTTTTACGGCTTCGTAGCTAGAGGATCAGCGCGACTGACTGTCGTCTGAACCGGTGGCCATGAAGAACCGCCGCGTGGCTGAGTAATTGGGTTGAACCCCAGATTGGCGCCACATAGAAATGCTGCACCTACTTTAATGCCTTTTGGGGAAAAGGGAGAATGTCTTAGCTCGCCGTGTCTGGCCTCGGCGCGGGGTTATGCGGAACGGTGTGGGCGTCAGCTCGTGGCGCAAACACTAAAAAATTCATAGACTTGGGAGCGGCAACAGGGTGTAACTGGTGAGAATGCCACCCCCGATAGGCGGGTCTTTCTCAGTATTTTATTAGGGCAGATATACTCAAAGGCACCCCACAGCCATATTTATTGTGGAGAAAGCTTAAGAATCGACTACTCTGCTTGGGTAGGACGAAACCTTAATCGGTTATCGAAAATTGTGTGGATCAGGAAGGCAGACACACGTGAATCAGCGTAGAAAGTTCGGAGTCGCCCGTAAGCTCGGCGTCCTCGGCGTTGCCGCCGGTAGCGCAGCCTTGCTTGCCGGCTGTGATGTTAATCCTCCGGAGAACGGCTTCTTCAAGCTGCTCCGCTTTGGTTGGCCGGAAGGTGTTACCCCGGAAGCGCAGTCCATGGGTAACTTCTGGGTTTGGACCTGGGTTGCAGCTTGGATTATCGGCATCATTGTTTGGGGTTTCACCTTTTACTCGATGGCAAACTTCACAGCCAAGAAGGCTGAGAAGAAGGGCAAGGGCGAGTTCCCGCGCCAGACTGCATACAACGTTCCGGTTGAGTTGTCTCTGACTATTCTGCCGATTCTGATCGTGATGGCTCTGTTCTTCTTCACCGTTCAGACGCAGGACAAGGTGACTGCCCTGGATAAGGATCCGGAGGTCACTGTCGACGTCACCGGTTTCCAGTGGAACTGGAAGTTCGGTTACGCCAACATTTCCGCTGACCTGATGGGCGGCGAGGAATACAACGGCCGTATTGAGAAGCCGGCTGATGAGCAGTTCTTCACCGAGGGCGGCCACGAGGTTCCGTCCGCTGAGGATCGCGCAAAGCAGAAGGAGTACCCGGTTCACGGTCGCTCCAAGGAGAGCCTCGACTACCTCCACTATGACGAGATTGAGACCCTCGGTACCACCGAAGAGGTTCCGGTCCTCGTTGTTCCGGAAGACACTGCAATCCAGTTCGACCTCGCGTCCGCTGACGTGATTCACTCCTTCTGGGTTCCGGAGTTCCTCTTCAAGCGTGACGTGTTCCCGCACCCGGAGGCCAACAAGTCCAACCGTATCTTCCAGATTGAGAAGATCGACTCGGAGAAGATGGCTAACCGCCCGGAGGACAACCCGAGCGACAAGGTCAAGAACGCATTCGTCGGCCGTTGTGCTGAGATGTGTGGTACTTACCACGCAATGATGAACTTCGAGATTCGTGCTGTCTCCCGCGAGGCATTCACCGAGTACATCAAGTTCCGCCAGGAGAACCCAGAAGCTACTAACGCTGATGCTCTGAAGCACATCGGTGAGCCGGCATTCGCAGTCTCCACTTCGCCGTTCAACTCCGGTCGTGTCGACACCCGCGACATGGGTGACCGTGGTGCTAACACCATTGACCTGAACGCGACCGCCAAGTAAACCCAGCAAGATTCTTACCTAAAGGAAGTTCTCAAATGAAGTCTGCAGCAAAGCTCTTCTACGGACTTACCGTGTTCCTGGGGGTCATGGCTGTCGTCTACATCTTCGGCACTCAGTACCTTCAGGACACCGGTAACGTCATCAACGAAAGCCATGGTCGCCTCGAGTGGGCTGGCGCAACCGGCCTGGTCCTCGCAGCTCTGATGACTCTGATGCTCGGTGGATACTTCCACTTCACTGAGCGCCGCTCCGACATCACCCCGGCTGACTTCGAAGAGGCAGAGATTGCCGACGGTGCAGGTACCCTCGGTTTCTTCTCCGCTAGCTCGATCTGGCCGTTCGTGATGACCATGGGCATCCTGCTCATGGGCTACGGCATCGCATTCATGGCCTACTGGCTGATTGTCCTTGGCGCGGTAATCCTGATCGTCTCCAGCACCAAGCTCAACACTCAGTACATCACTCCGCCGGAGAAGCACTAGTCCGAGTGCAATCAGACTGAACCACAGTCGTAGATAACCGAAAAGTCTCTCCCACTAACAACGGTGTTAGTGGGAGAGACTTTTTTGTTTGGACGAGTTGGGGATCCTAACTGGTGTTACCTCGCCGGTTAGGATCTTTAGTCAATATATGATTCCGCATCAGGCGAATTCGATGGGTTTCTGCCCCTTAGGTAGTTCGATGACCTCACCGTCAGTCACCTGCAGATGACGCGCTTCGAGCGAGTTGATCATGCGGTGATCGTGGGTAATCACAATAATTGTGCCCTCTGCAGATGCGATCGCGTCTTGGACCTGCTCGATTAGATCCACACTCAGATGGTTCGTAGGCTCGTCGAGCAGCAAGATCTCCGGTGGGTTGGCTACGACCAACGCTAACGCCACCCGTCGCTGTTGGCCGATGGAGAGGCTTCCTACCGGGCGATTGGCATCCTCGGGGCTAAGCAACCCAAAGTCGTCGAGAGGCACGCGGGCATTGGGCGCAAGGTCGTACAACTCACGGGCGGACTTCTTTGGGTTTTCCCAGTCTTGTTCCTGGGCCAGCATGGCTACTCGACAGTTCTCGCCGATACGCACCTCGCCAGCCTGCGTCTCAACTTGCCCCATGATCGTCTTAAACAAAGTAGATTTGCCGGCCCCATTAGGGCCGGTGATCACGACCTTGTCGCCGGGACGAATAGTCAGTGAACCAACCCGAATTCGATCTGGGACGACCACACCGCGCATCTTGATGTGAAAATCTTCATCGCTGCCCGAAGCAGCGCGCTTGGTCGGTAAGGGGGCGGTCAACGGGGCATCAAAGCCCAGTAGTGCCGGTGGACGCTCCACACCTTCCTCAATGAGTTCCTCCAGCCGTTGCTTAGCCGAACGCACGCGGCGGGCGATTTGCCGCTCTACACGACCGCCACGGCGGTCATAAGCCATCTTGTTATTGTCCGTCATTTCCCGACCCGGTGAGACCTCACGAGCGCCATTCTCGATGGTGTCTTCCAACCGATTGCGTTCATGCTCCTCCGAGCGCCACTGGTGCTCCCATAGCTCACGCTGGTGGCGACGGTGCTTCGCGTAGTCGGAGTAATTACCACGGAACAGCCCAATACCAGGGCGCCCCGGCACCAAGTCTCCAATTACAGTACAAACGGCATCCAGGAAGTCGCGGTCATGTGTTGCCACCACAACCACTCCAGGGTGGTTCTGGATGGTGTCAATCACGAGCTGGCGACCGCGTTCATCGAGATGGTTGGTGGGCTCGTCGAGAAGCAAAATCTCTGGCTTTCGAATGAGCGTAATCGCGAGCCCCAACCGCGCCCGCTGCCCGCCGGAAATCTCCGTGGTTAGTTGCTCTGTCAGGGGAGCGCCGTCCGGAGCAGAACCGGTCAGGCCGAGATGGTCGAGCACAATCTCCGCATTATGTTCGGCGTTCCAGTCATCGTGAGCCATGACGTCCGAGAAGGCCTTCGAATACGCCTTCTCTGCCGCCTTAGACTCATCTGGGGTCTCTGCTAAGGCCATCGCCTCAGCTGCCTCTTCTAACTCCGCTAAACGACGTTTCGAGGGGCCGAGGGCTTCATCGATAAGCATTTGCACCGTGGAGTCGAAAGGAGCTTCCAGTTCCTGAGAGCCGAGTACACGCGTGCCAATATGAGTCACCGTACCGCTCGTGGGCCGACGACGACCCGACAGCAGCCAAAGAAGAGTGGACTTGCCGGCTCCGTTGTCTCCAACCAGACCGAGGACATCGCCGTCGGAAAGCGTGAGCGAGACATCGCGCAAAACAGGCGTGGCCTCGTAGTCGAAGTTGACACCGTTGGCGACAAGCTGTGTGGCGTTGCTCGAAAGATCGGTGGTGGGGGAGGGACTGGTAGACATATGTCCATTTTAGTACTGGTAAACAGCAGATTTGGTATCCGACATATGTGGGGTCAAGGCGAAATCGGAAGAATCTGGGTAACAAAAACCACCCCGGTCGACATCCGAAGTGGATGCGGACCGGGGTGGTCTTATTTGAGCGCAGTAGAAAACCTACCGCGGAATTTTACTGCTCGAGCTGGCGACGCTCTTCAGCGTTCTGAGCTTCGAGGTCACGGAACATCTGAGCCTGCTGCTCGTGGTTCTCGTGCTCGATACGAGCTGCCTCTTCGGCGATCTCCGGGGAGTCCGGGCTGAAGAAGCTACCGCGACCCGGGCTACCAGCGGCACCCAGTTCGTTCATGGTCTTCGGGACGTAAGCACCCTGGTACTCGAGCGGAACGGCGTGGCCGTGCTCGTCGACCGGACCCAGTGGCTGATGGACCTCGATGAAGGAACCATCAGGCAGCTGGTTGATGATGCCCGTCTCGATGCCGTGCTCCAGGACAGCGCGGTCAGAGCGCTGCAGGCCGATGCAGATTCGGTAAGTGACGAAGTAAGCGATCGGAGGCAGGATAATCAGACCGATACGGCCAACCCAGGTCATCACGTTCAGCGAGATCTGGAAGTGGTATGCGATCAGGTCGTTACCACCGGACAGAGTCAGCAGGGTGTAGAAGACCAAAGCCATGGCACCCAGGCCGGAGCGAACCGGCACGTCGCGCGGACGCTGCAGCAGGTTGTGGTGGGCGTTGTCGCCGGTGATCTTCGCCTCGATGAACGGGTAAGCGAAGAGCAGGACAACCAGAACACCACAGAGCAGGGCGACCCAGAAGACTGCCGGGATCGTGTAAGAGCCCAAGTAGAGCTCCCACGGCGGCATGACACGGGCAGCACCGTCAGTCCACAGCATGTAGATATCCGGCTGGGAACCAGCGGAAACCTGCGCCGGGTTGTACGGGCCAAGGTTCCAAATTGCGTTGATCTGGAAGATACCAGCGAATAGCGCCAGGAAGCCGAACGTAATCAGGCCGAAGGAAACGGACTTGACTGCGAAGATCGGGAGAATACGAACGCCGACGACGTTGTTCTCGGTACGACCTGCGCCAGGGAACTGGGTGTGCTTCTGGTACCAGACCAGAGCCAGGTGAGCGGCAATCAGACCCAGCAGCAGGGCCGGGAGAATCAGCACGTGTGCAATGTACAGGCGCGGGATAATCATGTCACCCGGGAAGTCGCCGTTGAACATCATCCAGTGCAGCCAGGTGCCGATAATCGGCAGACCGATGATGATTGCGGACATAATACGCAGACCAACACCGGATAGCAGGTCGTCCGGCAGGGAGTAACCCATGAAGCCCTCTGCCACGGACAGCAGCAGGAGGATGGAACCGATGACCCAGTTAGCCTCACGCGGCTTGCGGAATGCGCCGGTGAAGAAGATGCGGAACATGTGCGCCATGATGGACACGGCGAACAGCAGAGCACCCCAGTGGTGAATCTGGCGAATGAACAGGCCACCGCGAACCTCGAAGGAGATCTGCAGGGCGGTCTCGTAGGCGCGAGACATCTCGACACCGTTGAGCGGCGCGTAGGCACCGTCGTAAATGACCTTCGACATCGACGGGTCGAAGAACAGAGTCAGGTAAACACCCGAGAAAAGCAGGACTACGAAGGAGTAGAGTGCAATCTCGCCCAGCAGGAAGGACCAGTGGGTAGGGAATACCTTATTGAGCTGCTTACGCATGCCGCCAGACAGGGTGTAGCGGTCATCCATATTCTTAGCAGCGGTTGCTAGTTTCGTTGGATTACTCATGACTGACGCTCCCAGAATGCCGGACCGACGGGCTCAATGAAGTTGCCCTCTGCGTACATGTAGCCTTCTTCGTCAACGCTGATCGGCAGCTCTGGAAGAGCGCGAGCAGCTGGACCGAAGACTGGCTTGCCGTAGTGCAGTGCATCGAACTGCGACTGGTGGCATGGGCAGAGAATACGGTTCGTCTGCTGTTCGTACAGAGAAGTCGGGCAACCGATGTGTGTACAAATCTTCGAGTAGGCGAAGTAGTCGCCGTAGTGGAAGTCTTCCTGACCCTTGCGCAGGATTGCCTTTTCAGCGTCCTGGGAACGCAGACGGATCAGCATGACCGAGTTGCGGGAGCCGTGAATCGAGTGCATGTGTGCCTCGTAGACATCAGCATCCTTGGAGTACTTGTCGCCGTCGTTGACGTCCTCCTCCGGAAGAGGGAAGACGGTCTCCATGGAACCTGCGGACAGGTCCTCTGGGCGGAGGCGAACCAGGCGGGAAACGCCCTTAGTGGTGTAGCCGTGTACGCCCTCTTCAGCGATAGCGCCGGTGTCGCGACCCAGGTAAACCTTGTGGCCCTTCTCGACGAGAGTCCAGCCGGTGGTCCACAGGGTGCCGTCACCAGTGACGTCAACGTCGTGGCGTGGCTTCCACGGGTTCTTAATCATGCCGCCAAGCGGAAGGATCATGCCGATACCAGCCAGGACGGCGCCGGTACCAAGGAGGCCCTTGATAGCGGAGCGACGACCCAGGGTGGAGGTCTGCCAAGAATCGTTCAGCAGGGCAACGATGGTCTTCTGGTCTACCTCTTCGGACGGACCATCGTGGCGGCGCTGAACCGAAATTTCTTCCGGAATGAAGCGCTTGGTGAACTTAACTGCACCAATACCCAGGGTGACGATGCAGCCACCGATGGTGATACCCAGCAGCGGGGTGTACATGGTGTACAACCACAGACCCTCTTCGCCGTGACCCTTGTAGTGCCACGGGTAGAACAGGTAGATGGCGATGAATGCCAGGCCAAGAATGACCGACAGTGCCAGCCAGATGGTGACACCACGAGCCGCGCGCTTTTCAGCCGGGTCGTTGGCAATCGGGAAGCGTTCCTTGCGGTAAGCAATGGTCACGTCATCGAGTTCAGCACCCAGACGAGCGAGATCCGCATTGCTCATCTTCGACAGCTCTTCGGAGCTGTACTTCTTGTTTTCGTTATTACTCATCGGCGGGATCCAATCCAAAGAGCGGCCGCTACGAGAGCGACAATGCCTACAATCCACATGACAAGGCCCTCAGCAACTGGGCCGATGCCACCAATGCCCCAACCACCCGGGGTCGGAGTTTCCTTGGCGTTCTTGATGTAGGCGATGATGTCCTTCTTCTCGTCAGCAGACAGCTGGCGGTCAGAGAACTTCGGCATATTCTGCGGGCCGGTCAGCATTGCCTGGTAGATTTCCTGCTCATTTGCAGGATCCAGGACCGGTGCGTACTTACCGCTGGACAGTGCGCCGCCACGACCGGTGAAGTTGTGGCAGGATGCACAGTTCAGGCGGAACAGCTCGGAACCGCGAGCAACGTCAGCCTTGTCAAGCTCACCGTTCGGGCCGGCGTTCTTACCGCGCAGCGACTCCATAGCGATGGAGCCGTCCTCGTCGCGGACGATGCCGGCGCCGCCACCATTAGCCTGGACGTAGGCTGCGATAGCCAGCGTCTGCTCTTCGGAGTAACGCGGGGTCTTACGTGCTGCCTGAGCCTCGTTGCGGAGCATCGGCATACGACCGGAGTGAACCTGGAAGTAAACCGAGCCTTCGCCGACGCCAATCAGCGACTTGCCGCGGTCCTTAACGCCCTGAAGGTTGGCGCCGTGACAAGTAATACAAGCAACGTCGTAAAGCTCCTTGCCCTGCTGAATCATTGCGGCTTCATCCTGCTGAGCAGTAGCCGTCTGTGCATCAGGGGTCAGAGCATTAGCGAGGAAGCCCGCGCCGGTGAGGGCGAGAGCCATAGCCATAATGCCGGAGGCAGTACGGCGCATCTTGCGGCGGCCCTTTGACTTCGGGGCCGCAGCCAAGGACGTGGTGTCCTTGGTTTCGGAGGTAGTGTTTTCCATCTTTTTCCCTTTAAGACTGTTCGTGGAAAGTGGATGGGCTGTAGGCCGTACTAAACAAAGGACGGCCAATACGGCCTACTGGATGAAGTAGATGGTGATGAACAGGCCAATCCACACGACGTCGACGAAGTGCCAGTAGTACGAGACCACGATGGCAGCAGTGGCCTGTGCCGGGGTGAACTTCGCCTTGGAGGTACGGATAAGCACCACAACGAAAGCCAGCACACCCGCGAGGACGTGGGCTGCGTGGAATCCGGTGGTGATGAAGAAGACCGAACCGTAAATGGAGTTCTGAATGGTCAGACCGTGGCTAACCAGGGTGAAGTACTCGTAAGCCTGGCCGACGAGGAAGATTGCACCCAGGGCGGTAGACAGTGCGTACCACTTACGGAGTGCGAAAACGTCGCCACGCTCGGCCGCGAACACGCCCCACTGGGCAGTGAACGAAGACGACACTAGGATCACGGTGATCAATAGTGCGTACGGGACATTGAGGTGGCCGGTACCCCAATCCCACGAATCGCCCTGGCCGTTCGCGCGTGACACGAAGTACATCGCGAACAGACCGGCGAAGAACATTAATTCCTGAGACAGGAACACAATCGTGCCGACACTGACCATATTCGGTCGGTTCAGTGTCGCAGCACGACGTGGTGCTGTCATACCTTGATTTTCAACTGCGCTCGTCACAACTAACAGTATGTACTGTTCTTAAGGAGTAGTCACGTTGCAACCCCCGTTTTTGTATAAAAATTCCTAAAATCCCAGGTCGCGAGAAAAGGTTTCTGAGAATTTCACTAATTTTTCCCCCTGTTGGGAACTTTCCAGTGTCCTTATCCGACGCGGGTGAATTCGAGGGCTTTGTTGTGCCGAGGTGCGCGGTGTCCATCCCCCTGGACTGCCAGGTTCACTTCCGGTGAACCTGGGTTTGCGATACTGCGGCATCAGCTGTCGGTTAGTTTATCGCAGGTTCGGCTCTATTTAATATCGTATTTTTCCAGTTGCCCCAATGGGGGTGAGATTTTCGGCGAACGCAAAAGGTGGACCTGGTGATGCGCTGGATATATGGGGGAGGTATCTTGTCTTATTACGTACATCACGGTGGGATTTTTCAAAAGCCCTGTGATGTGGTGCACCTGGTGGACCGGATAACCAGTAGTACCTAGGTGCAGTTGTATTAATACTGTACGGGTACAGACTTGACTATCTAGTGGAAGGGAGTGGCGATGAGCGAGATCGGCGATAAGAGGGCGGTCGAGAACTGGCGCCATGTTCTCTCCACGATTGGCGCTGGCCGCGAAGTTTCCGGTGAGGGCATTCGATTCGCCATGGATCAGATCATGTCTGGTGCTTCCGGAGACGTGCAGACCGCAACGTTTGCTTTCGGTCTCCTCGCCAAGGGGATTACGGCTGCCGAGCTCGATGCTGCGGCTGAAGGCATGCTTTCATTTGCCCGCCCAGTTCATGATCCACAGCTCGCCGGTGTTATTGAGCGTGGAGCAGTCGATATCGTCGGCACCGGTGGTGATGGCGCAAATACCGTCAACATCTCCACGATGTCCATGATTGTTATCGCTGCCAGTGGTGTGCCGGTGCTCAAGCACGGTAACCGCGCGGCTTCTTCGAAGTCGGGCGGAGCTGACATGCTGGAGGCCTTTGGCATCGACATTGAGAACGGTCTCGTTACTTCTCCGGAACATCCGGATTTCTACGTGCGCTTCCTCTTTGCCGCTCGCTTTCATCCGGCCATGCGCTTCGCTGGACCGGTGCGTAAGGAGCTAGCGGTTCCGACAGTCTTCAACCTGTTGGGGCCGCTGACGAATCCAGCACGCCCGCAGGCGAGCTTGATTGGCTGTGCCTTCGAAGATCAGATGGAGACGATGGCGGACACCTTCGCCCGCCGTGGTCAGCGCGCTTTGGTGGTTCGCGGAAGCGATGGTCTCGACGAGATTACCGTTACTGGTCCCACCAAGGTCTTTATTGTGGAAAACGGAGAAGTTGCCGAAGATGTCATCGATCCACATGACTATGGCATGGAGTACTCCGAAATTGACGCGCTGCGTGGCGGTGACCCCGCTTACAACGCTGATGTTGCACGTCGCATTTGGGCTGGCGAACTCGAAGGTCCGATTCGCGATGCAGTCATCCTTAACTCCGCTGCCGCGATCGCCATTTCGCGTGGTCTGAGTGGCCGTCCACTAAAGGAAGCTATGGCCGACTCCATTGAAGAGGTCAAGGAAACGCTCCAGTCGGGGCTGTGCCTGGACATCCTTACCGCGGCGATGAAGGGTTAAGGTTCACGTCGCGCTTCACGACGTGCTTGCTGCGCGTCAATTGCCCACTGAAGGTATTTTCCTGCGCCTAACCTAGGGTAGGAATACTCGCCTCCGGTGGGCTTTATTCGTACCTCCGGGCGCTGCAGCCATTTCCAGATAATACTGAGTTCATCAATCGATGCTCCTTTATATAAGGAATCATCTGGAGTGACTGTTTGGGCTGAACTCTCCATGAGCTCGATGATGTAGTTCATTTCCGCGCCACGTGGTGCGGTGCTGGCGCCGGCCAACCTGCCGTAGCGAATTTCCGCTAGATGCCAGCCGCCATTGCCATCGGGGAAAGCGGCTTGCAGAGATGGGATGGCTGCAAGCATGCTCAGGCGCTGCTGCTTGTCCAAGCTGATAATGAACTCCGCGGCGCGGTCACGTTGCACTGCCGCGCGTTGGAAGCGGTGTGCTTCGGCAAGTGCTGATATCTCTGCAATCATGTCTGCGATCTCGTCTGCGCCGGTGGTGGAGATCTGAGCGGTTGTTATCGCAAAGTCGTCGTTAAGCGCGGAGAACCTGTCGCGGATGGCAGTAGCGGTGTCGCGCGTGCGGAAAGGACCTAGGCTGCGGGCGTCGGTGACTGCCCGGCTAATCTTGGCAGGCCGACCGGGGCTAGTGGGGACGATGTACCAGCCGCGGGTTGGTTCGGTGCGTTGTCGGTTGTAGGGCGGACGGAGTGCAGAGATCAGACGAGCCTCGCGAATTTCTGCAGCGAAGCCGTGCGGGCACTCGATGATCTCGACGCGTTCGGCTAGAGAGACCATTTCCGTAATCTTGCGACGAGAATCAGTACCGTTGAAATACTGCAGAAGTCTACGTCGCAAATCGAGAGCTGTACCTATATATAAGGGGTCGTCATTTCTTGACCGAAAAACATAGACACCAGGGGTGTGCGGAGCTCCATCGGCAAGGTGCCGTTTAGCACGAACCTCTGGAGCGACGGTGGGCGAGTAGTGCACTAGCTCGGACGCTGTTTGTACTTCATCGCCAGCTAGTCTCTCCACGAGGTAGTGAAGGACGTCGACGGTTGCGATTGCGTCGTCAAGCGCCCGGTGGGTGGGGCGATTCGGAGAACCGACGTACCGTGCGAGCTGTGAGAGCTTGAAACTGCCAACTTGTGAGCGGTCGAGGACGCGACGCGCCAACGTGAGGGTGTCTACGACACTGGGGCTCGGCCAATCTAGGCCCAAATCTGTGCAAGCCTGGCGGAGGAATCCAATATCGAACTTGGCATTATGCGCAACCCAGACGCTTCCCCGGGCAAATTCGAGGAACTGAGTAATAACTGTGCCGAGCTGTGGGGCGGTTTCAACATCGGCGGTAGTGATGCCGGTCAGAGATGTGATGTGGTCAGGGATCTCCATACCGGGGTCGATGAAGCTGGAAAAGGTGCCAATTGTCTTACCGCCACGGGTTTTGATGGCCCCAATTTCAATGATGTGGTCGTTTTTGGCCTTCAATCCGGTCGTTTCCAGGTCTACGACGACAAAGGTGGTGTTGAAAAGAGAATCATCGACGGTGCCTTCGAGAGGGAAGTGCTGTTGTCCTGAATCCACGTCAATAATCCTATTCTGAGCGCTCCTAGTGGTGTTAAAACTGTGAAACTTGAGCAAATTGAGCTGTTGCAAGCTGGGGTGTGACATAAAACACGTTTTGAGCCCGCGATAAAAATGTGTCGACTTTAAGGCATTAAGTGTAAAGTTCTCGGCGGACTTCAAAATGCCAGGTAGTGACACGTTTATCAAACTGTTATTATTCCGCTATAGGGGGAGTGTTTAGTTGTAACAGCTTGGTAACGGTTTAGTTCTATCGATGGTAACAACCGGGCCTCGAGCGGTTTTCTGGACAAACGGCTAGACAAAACTTGATGCCATTTCGTAACCTTATCGAGACATTGAAACGGGGCCACTGAGTTGGTGCCGGTCATTGATAAGAAAACACAGAGCCTTATCGAAGGTCCTGAGGGTCTAAGTAGTGAGAGCCTCAGGGGATTCGAGCCGGGGACCCACCTCGAACCATGGGGTGAATCCCAAAGGGAAATCCCGGAGGGTAGGAAGTCTTCCATTCTTCCGAACCCGTCAGCTAACCCGGTCGGCTAAACAGGAAGATTTTGGAGTTTCAAAACAATGGGCAAGCACCACCGCCGTTCTAACTTTGCACGCAACGCAGTCGCATTTGGCGCAACTGTCGCCGGCGTTACCGCTCTCGCAGTTCCGACCGCTAACGCTAACCCGCTGAACGACATCCAGGGCGCACTGAACGGCTTCGATACCCCGCAGGTTGCAGGTATGCAGGATGTTGTTGGCAAGTTCAACGACATCGCAGGTGAGGTTACCTCCGGCAGCGTTGCAAACGTTGCAGCACCGTCCACTGGTTCGGCTATCGTCTCCGCTGCACGTTCCAAGATCGGTTCCCCGTATGTGTGGGGCGCTACCGGTCCGAACTCTTTCGACTGCTCCGGTCTGACCTCCTGGGCATACCAGCAGGTCGGTAAGTCGATCCCGCGTACCTCCCAGGCGCAGGCTTCCCAGGGTACCGCGGTCTCCAGCCCGGCACTGGGTGACATCGTTTCCTTCTACTCTGGCGCTACCCACGTCGGCATCTTCTCCGGCAACGGCAACGTGATTCACGCTCCGCAGTCCGGCGATGTCGTCAAGGAAGCTCCGATGAACTACATGCCGGTTCACAACTTCGTCCGCTTCTAATCTGTTTGAACGGATGACAACCTGCGGGGCCTTGATGCCCCGCAGAGCCTTGACTCTCTTTTTACCGAGGGGGCACTGAGGCGAGCGCCCGGGTGCTGACGCTATGCGCGTCGTAAAGCACTATAGGGGCACTCGCCTCATTTTTTGTTTTTCTACTGCGGTTACGCAATGCGTGGAGTCGAAGGGCTATCCTGGTTACTCCCTTTGGATACCCCTTTGTGCTGGCGGTTTGTCGGTGTGTTGTTCCGCGGCAAGGCTGCTACAATTTGCTCGAATGCGTCAAGTGGTTTGATGTTTTGTTTTTCGGGGAAGAAATTTGAATACACAACTTGAAAAGGGTTTGGATTTGTCGCGTCACCGTGCCTCTCGCCGTCGCCGCAACTCTCGTCGCGGTGTAGTCGGGCTTACGGTCGTGACTGGGCTAACCTTTGGCTCCGTAGGTTTGGCGCCGATTGCCTCTGCGCAGGATGAACAGCCAGCCCCGGATCTGGCTACTGCAGACGGCATTATTGCAGAGCTGGAGAAGATTTCTCGGGATACCGAAGCGGTTTCTGAGGAAGTTACCGAGCTGGATTCTCAGGTTCAGGCCAAGGAAGAGGAACTCCGGCACGCCGAAGGGGAACTGAAGCACTCTGAGGATCAGGTTCTCCGAGCACAGGATAATCTCAAGGCGCTCTCTGGTGAGATTTCCTACTTCGCGAAGAAGCGGATGCGTGGTGAAATCGTCGACCCATTGTCGGCCGCCCTGGGATCTTCCAGTGCTCAGGACGCTATCGACCGTGCCGGCTACATCAACAAGATGTTCCGCGACAACGATGAAGTCGTCAGCCGTGCGGTGCAAGCCCGCAAGGATGCCGAGGATGGCAAGGCCAATGCGCTGCGTCTGCAGGGCGATATCCGCAAGCAGCTCGATGACCTGGCCAAGCGCCGCGATGATTTGGACAAGCGCAGCGCCGAATTTGATGAGCGCGCCGAGCATGTCAAGTCCATGGTTGAATCGCTGAGCCCCGAACAGCGGGAAATCTGGATTTCCAAGAACAACCCAATTACCGAAGGGTTGGACAAACTGCTCGGATCTTCCGCCGCAGTTGATGCCGCGATGTCGAAGCTGGGTTCCCCGTACTCGTGGGGAGCTGCTGGTCCCTCCGCATTCGACTGCTCCGGCCTGATGTACTGGGCGTACCAGCAGATTGGTAAGTCCATCCCGCGGACCTCGCAGGCACAGCTCGCCGGTGGTACTCCGGTGAGCCGCGACCAGCTGCAGCCCGGCGACATCATCGGTTACTACCCGGGAATCACGCACGTGGGCATGTACATCGGCAATGGTCAGATTGTCCATGCTTCCGACTACGGTATTCCAGTCCAGGTCGTTTCCATCGACCAAGGTGGCCCGTACCAAGGCGCTGTCCGCTTCTAACTAGCGGCAGGTGACCTCGCGTCCTTTTAGTCAAGGTAGATAAACTCGGCTCCATGTCTGCGCGCGTACTGCTCATTACGAATGACTTCCCGCCTCGCGATGGTGGAATCGAGTCCTACCTGCGTGATTTCTGTGCTCGTTTGGATCCGGAGAACCTCGTAGTCCTCGCGTCCTCGCGAGCCCCCGAAGAAAAGCTCCGCGCCTACGACGAGTCGCTACCGTACCGTGTTTATCGCATGCGTGATTCCGTGCTGCTGCCACTGCCGCACGTAGCTCGTCGCGCCGCTCAGATTATTCGCACCGAACGCATTGACACCGTATGGTTTGGTGCCGCCGCGCCACTTGGTTTGCTTGCCGACGCATGCCGTCGCGCAGGTGCCACCCGCATCGTTGCTACCACTCACGGACATGAAGTGGGCTGGTCGATGCTGCCATTGGCCCGCCAGATGCTGAGGCGCATTGGTAAGAGCTCCGATGTTGTGACCTATATTTCCCGCTACACCCGTGGTCGATTTGCGGCAGCCTTTGGTCCGCAAACAGCATTTGAACGCCTGCCTTCCGGTGTCGATATCGAGCGATTTTCCCCGGACCCCGAGGCGGGACAGAAGATCCGGCAGCACCACGGAATCGGTGAGTCCCAGCCGCTTATCGTCTGTATTTCTCGGCTAGTGCGCCGAAAAGGCCAAGATATGCTGATTCGCAGCATGCCTAAGGTTCTTGAGCAGCACCCGGATGCCAGGTTGCTGATCGTGGGCGTTGGTCCGTTGAACCGAGAATTGAAAAAGCTGGCAGTAAAGCTCGGGGTCTCCGAGCAGGTTATTTTTGCCGGAAAGGTCTCTTATGATGACCTCCCCGCTTATTACAATGCGGCCAGCGTCTTCGCCATGCCCGCCCGAACCCGCGGACGTGGCCTCGATGTAGAAGGCCTCGGCATTGTCTACTTGGAAGCACAGGCCTGCGGTGTCCCTGTCATAGCTGGCAAGTCCGGTGGTGCTCCGGAGACAGTTATCGATGGCGAAACTGGCATCGTTGTCGACGGGGCCTCGAAGCGCAGCGTCGCCACCGGGCTGGTTGAGGTTTTGGATGATCCGGAGCGCGCGGCGGCGATGGGGGCCTGTGGTCGGGAGCATGTTGTGCAGTCGTGGACCTGGGAGGTCATGGCTGCTCGGGCTCGCCGAATTCTCCGAACCTGCGCAATCCCTTTATAATCAACTGTTATGTCCACCGATATTCCGATTCATCCGAACTCAGACGAGTCCGACGCCGCTGATCGCCCGGCTATCGGTTTTGATATTGGTGGAACAAACCTGCGCGCTGCAGTGGTCAGCGCTGATGGGCAGGTGTTGTATCGAGTTCAGACCAGTTCTGATGGCAGTGTGGATGCCATTGAACGTGGCATTGTCCAGACATCCGAGCGCTTGGTTGAACGCTTTCCAGATGTCAGCGCCATCGGTTTAGCTGTAGCTGGTTTTTTGGATTCTGACCGCCAGACGGTTCGTTTCGCCCCGCATCTGCCGTGGCGCGATGCGAACGTCGTCAAGCGTTTATCCTTGCTTCTCCCATGTCCGCTGCAGCTTGAGCACGATGCCAACTCGGCCGCCTGGGGTGAGTATCGCTTTGGTGCGGCTCGCGGTGCGGATAATTGGGTGCTGTTTGCGCTGGGTACGGGAATCGGCGGCGCGATGATGCAGGGTGGTGAGATTTACCGTGGCGCGTACGGCACGGCGCCGGAATTCGGCCACCTCACCGTTGTGCCGGATGGTCGTCCCTGCTCCTGCGGAAAGCGTGGTTGCTTGGAGCGTTACTGCTCGGGTACGGCGTTGGTTACCACCGCTCAGGAACTCTCTGAATCCGGTCGCTACTTCTCGCGGCTTACCGACGGGCTCGTGGCCGGCTCGGTAACTGGTACCGATGTCGTCTCGGCTGCTCGCCAGGGGGATGAATTGGCTCTAGCTGCGATTGATGACTTTGCTACCTGGCTGGGGCGTGGCCTGTCGATGGTGGGCGATGTCTTTGATCCGGAATTGATTGTTATCGGTGGCGGTGTTGCCTCGGCGTCTGATCTATACCTGGACAAGGCCAAGGCCGAGTTTGCCCGCAATCTCACCGGCGCTGGCTATCGTCCGGTAGCGGATGTGCGGGTCGCTGAACTAGGTGCGGATGCTGGGTTGATTGGTGCGGCGGATATTGCGCGCAGCGTTGTGGCTGCCGAGGGTGCGACATCGTCGTAAAGCGTCAATTTGGGGATTGCAGGGGAATTCGCCCGCGAAAAGGTGGGGGAATGGCTGCGGAGATGGATCGTCGGACCAACTGAACCTGTATAGTTTTAAACTGTGAATAATCGCTGGTACAAGTTCTTTAAGTACATCCTCATTGGCCCTTGGCTGCGGATCTATAATCGCCCGTACTACATCGGTGGTGAGAAGATTCCTCAGGAAGGTCCAGCGCTGATGGCGTCGAACCACCTTGCTGTGATGGATCACTTTTTCTTCCCACTGGTCTGCCGTCGTCAGCTGACGTTCCTGGCGAAGGCGGAGTACTTCACCACGCCGGGCTTTGTCGGCGGTATCCAGAAGTTCTTCTTCTCCTCGGTGGGGCAGGTGCCGATTGACCGTACCTCTGGTGATGCAGCTCGCGATGCGCTGAACGCCGGCTTGAAGGTGCTGTCACGCGGTGACCTGCTGGGCATTTCCTTGGAAGGCACCCGTAGTCCCGATGGTCGACTGTACCGCGGTAAAACCGGTGCGGCACGTGTCGCGCTGGAGGCCGGTGTGCCGGTGTTCCCAATGGCGATGATTGATACGGAGAAAGCCAACCCGATTGGTTCGTGGATTCCTCGTCCGGTGAAGGTCGGCACGATTATCGGCGATCCGATTGATCCGTCGGAGTACAAAGCCAAGTACAGCGATGAGTATGAAGCGGCCAGGGCACTGACGGATGACCTGATTAAGGAAATTCAGAAGCTTTCTGGTCAGGAATATGTCGATGCTTACGCGACTGATGTGAAGAAGTCCTTGGAGGCCGGCACCGGCTATCCAGCGGGAACCGAACCGGGTGGAGAGCTCACTACTCCGGCTCCGGGGCCGAAGCCGACCCCTCGTCGCTGGTTCCGACGCGCTCGCTAGAATAATTAGGCGCAGATAGTTTTCGCGACAGTGGGGCTGCACACTTCCTATGGCGATTCGGTGCATGGGTAAGATTTGCTCGGTAGGGCTCCACGGTCTTTTGGTCGCGAGGTAGCCGACGCGAGGCCGAGGCTGGAGAGGATTCCACACCGTGCGTTATTTTTATGACACCGAGTTTATTGAAGACGGCAAGACTATTGATCTTGTCTCCATCGGTGTCGTAGCTGAGGACGGCCGCGAATACTACGCGGTGTCTACCGAGTTCAATGAGAGCAAGGCCGGCCCGTGGGTGCGGGCCAACGTGCTCAATCAGCTGCCCAACCCCTCATCTCCGCTGTGGAAGAACCGGGACACGATCCGCGAGGAACTGCTGGCATTTTTCACCGAACCCGGTACGGGCAGCCCAGAGCTGTGGGCTTGGGTAGGCGCCTACGACCACATTGCGTTGGTGCAGCTTTGGGGCGATATGACCAAGTTGCCGCAGTTTATGCCGCGCTATACCCGTGAACTCAAGCAGTACTGGGAGATGGCGGGTAAGCCACGGTTGCCAAAACAGACTGCAGGTAAGCACGACGCGCTGGCAGATGCCCAGCACAATCTGCTGAAGTTTCAAAAGATTGCACAGAAATTGCCGCTCGATTAAGCAGCGGAATTCGAATATTTGGTGACCTGACTAACACCCTTCTGGCAGGGGCACTACAATGAACTTCTGTGAGTTGGACTATTGATCTCCCTGTAGATGACCTGCCCGATCTGCCACCGCTTCCCGGAGACATGGCTGAGCGCTTTGCTGATGTCGTATCCCGCCAAGCCCTACAGCAGCCAAGCTGGGATGCCCGCGCCGCTGCAAACGTGCGTCGCATTCTCGAATCGGTGCCGCCAATTGTGGTCGCGCCTGAGGTTCGTAAGCTTCGTCAGGAGCTTGCCGACGTCGCTAATGGTAAGGCCTTCCTGTTGCAGGGCGGTGATTGTGCGGAGACCTTTGAGTCCAATACTGAGCCGCACATCCGCGCCAATGTGAAGACCTTGCTGCAGATGGCCGTTGTGCTGACCTACGGCGCATCCACCCCGGTCGTAAAGATGGCTCGTATCGCTGGTCAGTACGCCAAGCCGCGCTCGAAGGACATCGACGGCGACGGTTTGCTCAGCTACCGCGGTGACATGGTCAACGGCGTTGAGCCGACCGAAGAAGCTCGAGTTCACGACCCAGCTCGAATGGTGCGTGCCTACGCCAATGCCTCCGCGGCGATGAACCTGGTACGTGCACTGACAGGTTCGGGCACCGCTGACCTGCACCGTCTGCACGAGTGGAACCGTGAGTTCGTCAGCAACTCGCCGGCTGGCGCCCGCTACGAGGACCTGGCACGCGAGATTGACCACGCACTGCAGTTCATGGCTGCCTGTGGTGTTGCGGACTCGAACCTGCAGACCGCGCAGATTTACTGCTCGCATGAGGCGCTGGTTGTTGACTACGAGCGCGCTATGCTGCGCCTTTCTGAAAACGATGGCAGCCAGGAGCTGTTCAACCTCTCCGCGCATCAGCTGTGGATTGGTGAGCGCACCCGTGGCATTGAGGATTTCCACATCAACCTGGCTGCCATGATTGGCAACCCCGTCGGTGTGAAGATTGGCCCGACCACCACGCCGGAGGAGGCTGTCGCTTACGCCGACAAGCTCGACCCGTTCTTCCAGCCTGGTCGCCTGACCCTGACTTCGCGTCTGGGCAATGACAAGGTTCGCTCCGTGCTGCCTCCCATCGTTGAGGCTGTGGAAGCTTCTGGTCACAAGGTCATTTGGCAGTGCGACCCGATGCACGGCAACACTTACTCGGCCTCCAATGGTTACAAGACCCGCCATTTCGACCGCATTGTCGACGAGGTTCAGGGCTTCTTCGAGGTGCACCGCTCGATCGGTTCGCACCCGGGCGGTATCCACGTGGAGCTGACCGGCGAAGATGTCACTGAGTGCCTCGGTGGCGCGCAGGACATTTCCGATGTCGACCTGCCAGGCCGTTACGCATCCGCTTGTGACCCGCGTTTGAACACTCAGCAGTCGCTGGAGCTGGCCTTCCTGGTTGCCGAGATGCTGCGCAACTAGTTGCATCCAGCTCAGCTAGGTACAACTAGCCCAGCTAGTGCACCGCCGCACTCATTAGCGCGCCGCACTTTTTACAGAGTGCTGACCGAAATGCTGTCACCCGCCGTGGCCTTAGCGCCCGGTCGGGGTGACTGCAATACGATGCGATCGTCCTCGTTCGCAGAGCCGTCGATGTCGAGCTGAAGATGCTGTTTCTCCGCTTCACGACGTGCCTGTGCAACAGTTTTACCCAGCAGCTGCGGAACCTTCACTGCTCTGGATACGGTCAGCGTGACAGTCGCATCATTGGGGTTAACCAGACGACCCGCACTCGGTGAGACTGCGTCGACACGGCCGTAGTCGCGCGAGGAGGAGGACGCGTCCTTTACTTCGCTTACCTCAATGCCCTCGCGCTGCAGAATTTGGCGAGCAGTATCCTCCGACTTGCCCACTACATTGGGCACTTCGATGCCGTTGTTAATGGTCAACGTCACAGAACTACCGCGTTCGAGGCCAGTGCCTTCCTCAGGAGACACGGAAAGAACCTCTTCCGGCTCAGCAGAGGAGGAGAACTCCGCCGATACTTCTCGGACCTCCAGCCCGGCCTTGCTCAACAGCTCACGAGCTTCATCCTCTTGAAGCCCCACGATCTTTGGCACCTTCACCGGTGCTGGCCCCTTGGAGTAATGCACAGTCACAACTGAGCCAACTTCGACGGTCTGTCCTGGAGCAGGAACCGCATATACCAAGCCGCCGGTGGAGACATCATCGGAAAAGACGGGGTCTCCGACCTCTTCTTTCAACGTCCGCTTAGCTAGGGCAGCACTGAACACTTCCTTTGAGTGGTTCGCGGGATATGCGGGCACAGTCGGGCGGCCGAGACTGACCAGTACGCGAACATCATCACCGCGGACAACCCGCGCTCCAGCCAGGGGGTCCGAGCCAATAATCTGGGACACTGCGACATCGTTGTCGTAGCGCTCATCAACCACCGGTTCAAAGCCCGCCTCACTGATTGCGGTCATCGCCTGTGGTTGCGACAGCCCAGTGATAGAGGGCACTTCGCCATAACGGCCAGAGCCCAGCCACCACGCGCCAAGCCCCATGCCCAACGTGGCAACCAGGGCGATAATCAGCCACAATGCACATCCACGGCGCGTCCGCTGTCGGGTAGCTCGACGGCTCTTAGGCGTCTGAGTCTGAGCAGATCGCGGCTGCGGATGCTGTGGGTGCTGTGGCCCCTGAGTGTCCGGCGGCAGCGGATATTCCGGAGCGCCTGGAACGTCGGCTGGTACGAGAGCTCCACCAGACGGCTCCGGGGATTCCCAGCCAGTGGGGTTGTACTCGTCATAGCGATCGAAAGTGCGTGTCCGCCCCGCATCCGGGTCGTCGAAATCATCGAAAACGTTTGGTGGTCCCGGTGGTCGGGAAGAAACGGGGCTACCGGGTGCGTCCGTCGAGAAGCCATAGCCGTCGTGACCGAAGCGCTCGGGTGCCGTCTCTGCGGTGCCGTGTCTGTCATCGAAATGGTCGTTGCCCGGTCGGTGGAAGTCCTCTGTGAGCCCCTCCATGGCGGCAGCGTTGGCGGCTGCTGAATTGACGGGCGATGGCACGCGGAATGGTGGCAGCGCGAGTTTGTCCGCAATGTCTTCGAGTGCGTCACCGAATTCCTCGGCCGTCTCAAACCGATCCTCCGGCCTGCGGGAACAAGCGCGGGCGACCAACTCGTCGAACTCCTCGGGAACGCCGTCGATGAGCTCCGAGGGTGGCGGGACATCTTCGTTCAATCGCTTCATGGCAACGCCGAGCGAAGAATCGGCGATGAATGGCGTGGTGCCGGTAAGCAGCTCAAAGAGCAAAATACCCGCCGCATACACATCGGAGGCAGGGGAGATGGATTCACCCGTGACCTGCTCCGGAGCCAGATAAGCGACGGTGCCGACGATGACCGAGTTAGAGGTCACCTTGGCATCAGCGGCCGCGCGCACTAGACCGAAGTCCGCCAGCTTCACTCGCCCGTCCGAGGCAATCAGCACATTTTCCGGCTTGATATCTCGGTGCACCATGCCGCGGGAATGCGCCACCGATAGGGCGCGCAAAACCGAGCGCATTACGACGGCAGCTGCATGTGGAGGCATCGGACCGCGCTGACGGAGCAGCTCGCGGAGGGTCCCACCGTCGACGAATTCCATAATGAGGAAAACATGCCCCGCCGGGTCCGTGCCCTGGTCGTAGACGTTGACGAGCGACTCGTCATTGAGGTGCGCGACCGCGCGGGCCTCACGTTCGAAGCGGATGCGGAAAGACTCGTCGTCGACAAAACGCGGATCCATGACCTTTGCGGCCACCCTGCGATCGAGCCGCAAATCGGTGGCGCAGTACACGGTGCTCATGCCACCGTGTGCGATGGTGGCTCCGATGCGGTAGCGACCATCGAGAATCTGCCCCTCGACAAGCTGCGACATAAACCAGCCTTCCCTGTTCCAATCAGTTGCTTCTAATAAGTATATGGGGACGTACCTACTGCAAGGCCAACGCGCTAAAGTGACCAGTGTGAGAAAGATTCCAACTTGCCACGATGTCCTGAGCGCCGACGAACCCACTCTTGCGCTGCCCGATGCCGCTGACCTCATTGGCGTCACCGTCACCCGAATTCACGCGTTGCTGCAGGAGGGTCGCCTTATTGCAGTCCACCGCGACGGCATTGCACAAATTCCCGCCCGCTTCTTTGAAGATGATGAGGTCGCGCGTTTTGTACCTGGCGCACTCGCATTGCTTGCCGACGGCGGCTACACGCGAGAAGAAACGCTGGAGTGGCTATTCACCGAAGATGAATCTCTGCCTGGACGTCCGGTGGACGCCCTGCACGGTCACCTTGCACGCGAAGTAATGCGCCGCGCACAGGCTATGGCGTTGTAAAGACCCGGACGGCGTCCTACGCCCGCCGTCCTACGCCCGCGATAGCTCCTGTCGTAATCGCCCGGCCACTGCTGTGAAAAGCAGCGGGAGGGCGATTTTTGCTTTTCGAGCGCGTCCCACTTGAGCGCGTTGCGCAAAGACGTTGTAGTTCATGCGCTCAATTTCGCCGAGAATGTCTGAGTAGAGAATCTCCGCGGCACGGATAGCCTGACGCCCTGGCACCTCTAACATGTCCACGCCGCTGCTGGCTTCGGCATAGAGTGCGCGGTTGCGAGCGATGAAGAAGGCCAATGCCTGACGTACCGCCGGGGTCGTCTGTCCCGTGGCGGCACAGTAGCCGATCTCCTCGGTACCCACTCCGAAGGCCTCCCACTCATTCAGTGGTAGGTAAATACGGCCACGGCGAAAATCCTCGGCGATGTCGCGGAGGAAATTCGTCACCTGAAAGGCTTTTCCCAGGAGCTCTGCGTAGGGAGTGGCTTCCTCCCGGGAGACCCCTGTGCGGGTGCCTAGGATGGGCATCATCTCAAGGCCGATGACTGCTGCGGAGCCCCACATATACGAGTCGAGTTGCTCCCATGTTTCAAAATGCGCAATGTGGCACGATGTGTCGGGCACATCCATCAACATGGAGTGAACAAAGTCCGCAGAGAGCTGTGGATCGATGTCGTAGTCGCGAAAAGTCTGTGCGGCCGCCGAGATGACGGCACGGTCGCGGTCGCGGTGGACGTCGTCAAGCGAACCGATGACGACAGCTGAGTGGAAAAGCTCGCTTAAACGTGTGACCGTGGCTTCGATGTGCGTGGGGGAGCGGTCGGCGTCGGCGGGGCAGTCGACGTAGTCATCGACGATGCGTGCCCAGGCGTAGAGAGACCACACCGCACGCTGTTGGCGGGGTGCCAATAGTCGCGTGGCCAGGGAATACGTGCGACCGTGGGAGGCCATAATATCGCGGCAGAGCTCGTAGGACTGTGGCAGCGCGATGGTCGAGAGGGGCTGTGGGGTGGGCATGGACAACTATGCGACCTCGGTCGACCGCGACAGGGGCGCCACCGTGGAATCCGTGTCTGCGGCGGTTTTATCGTCGCGCCACGGGTACTTCCAGCTGAATTTTCCAGTGGTCAGCCAGCCGACGGCCAGCCAGCCGAGAACGGTAATGATAACCATCCAGGGCACGTCGTAGAAGCGGTGATTGCCGCCGCCGGCGAAGGACAGCGACAGGATGAATGTGAACAACACGGTGCCTTGAACCACCCATCGTGGCGGGCGAATCGTTCCCATGGGAGTCAATAAGCTGGCGTAGTACCAGGGAAGTGCCACGGCATTAAATACGCAGGCCACCACGTAAGCGGCAATCATGCCAGCGACATTGTTACGAGGGGTGGCTCGGAAGTAGAACCAGGAGATCACGAGTCCCACCAGCATGATGATAGAGGAGACCACGCGTGTGTGGCTGACGATGACATTGAAACCGATGTCGTCGTTGAACCACGCCATGACGCCCGAGATCACACCAGCGACCGCTGACGGTGCTGCCAGGGGGTTAATCACCTTGGTATTGCCGCTGATCTCGGAGATCCAGCCCCAGCTCGAGCCGGTCAGCCAGGTCACCACTGCAAGCGTGCCGACGCAGACTGCGACCAACACGATGCCCACACCGGCAATCGCCGGAATCTTGCGCAGCATCTCTTGAACCGTGGCGATGGGCTGGCGCCTGGTCAACACAATCCACACGACGAAGGGCAGCGCCAGGACAGCGGTGGCTTTCAGCGCGACGCCGATTCCGATGAGGACAGCAGCGACCAGGCCACCCCGCATGTGCTCCATGTGCAGTGCGGCGACTAGTGCCAGGCTGACCAATCCGACCATCAGTGCCTCGTTGTGCATACCCGCAATCAGATGCAGTAGCACCAGTGGATTGAGCACACCGAGCCACTGTGCGAAAGCCGGATTTGCTCCAAGCTCCCGGGCGATTCGCGGGATCGACCAGACAATGGCGGCGAAGCCCAGCAGACACACAATGCGGTAGAGAATCACGCCGACGGTGATGTTGTCGCCGACAATCCGCGTGATGACCTCGCCAATTCCCAGATGCAGCGGGCCATACGGGGTGGTGGTATTCCGCCAATCTGCGGATACCTCCAGCAGCATCGGCCCTGGATTGGCTGCAGCTCCCTCAGTGTAGGGATCAAACCCATCGCGGACCATCGCGCCCTGCATGAGATACGAATAGACATCGCGAGAGAACAGCGGTGCTGCCAGCGCGAGGGGAATTGCCCAGGCCATCAGGATTGAATTGAACCGACGCAACGTGGACTCATCGCCGCCAGCGTTCGCTGGAACCGCAGCGTCTGCTGCGTCGCCATCATGGGCAGAACCGGCCACAATGTCCCGGATGGTCCCCTTCGAGAACAGCAGTTCCCGCCCGATGCGCAGCCACGAGATAAGCAGCAGGGCGATACCTACCCAAATCACAATCTCACAGAAAATCTGACCGTGACCGTAGGTGATCCAGTCGAGTCCCAGAGCGTGGACAAGGCCGCCACGGTAGCGATTCGCACCGGAACCGTAGGAGCCCAGAGCAATGAGGATGCCACCGTAGACACCCAGCTGAGCACTCCGCGATAAATTCATGTCAACCTAAACAATCGATACATTGCTGATGCATTAATCCTAGTTGGTCAGTGACCACCGGCAGACATCCGGGAGACATTCATGAGCTAAGGCGTTTCAAACCGCTGTGCCGCAAGTCGTCCCGAAATCATGACCGTCGGCACGCCAACCCCCGGCACCGTCGTCGATCCCGCCAGCGTCAGATTCTTTGGCATCTTCGGAGAGAAGTTGCGGGGACGGAACGGCCCCGTCTGTCGGAACAGATGCGCCAGCCCAAACGGCGAGCCAACGCCCATGTCGCGTTCTTGCCACTGCTGAGGGGTATCGATCCGACCGACTCGCCACTTCGTAGAAATCCCGGTCAGTCCGCGCCGCTCCAGCTCAGCGGTTATTTTCGCAACGTAGTCCCCACCGATTCGTGACCAGATCAGATTGGCCGACTGCAAGTTGGGGCACGGCGCGAGCACACTGACGGGCTCCCACTGCACGCCGTTCGCATCTGTGACAATACGCTCCGGCGCGCTCACCGCAGGCCGGGTGACCAGCAATGATGGGTCCGACATTAGCTTTCCATGGCGCGGTGACGAGATCTCCTCAAAGGTTTCGTTCCACTTTTCGCCAAACGAAATCAGGTGATGCCGCTTCGGCCACGTCGCAGTCTCCGAAACCGGAATCAGCCCGTGCGCCACCACCGCCGATGGAGAAAATCGAACTGGGAACAACCGTCGCGCTCCCGTCCGCTTTACGACGCTCCGAAGGCCTCGCCGCTTCGATGAGCTACCGGCGGCAGAGGTAGCCGCGTCGTGAAGCCAGCTCTGCACCACAGGTAAATCGGTCGTAGCGATGACGGCATCGGTGGGACGCTCGCCAGTTGCCGTGGTGATGGCGGAGACAAAGCCTGCTTCGTCAACTTTCAGCCCAGTGACATCAACGCCGAAGTCGATGGTTCCGCCAGCTCGACGGACGGCCTCGGCGAGCAACTCGCTGACGGCGCCTATACCCGAACCAAATGCGGGGGAGTGCGGATAGTAAACCCCCATCGAGGTATCCATGTGGGAAATGCAGCCGTAGACCGCACGGGCCTTAGCGGGAGGCACACCTGCGTAAAGCGCCTGGAAGCTGAAAACGCGAGCGAGATCATTATCTCCGAGGAAGGCACGAATCTTAGGTTCGAGGGCGCCGAAGGCACCGAGTCGGAGGAGCGTAGTGAGGTCGCGAAGCGCGCCGGGCCCGGTGAATAGGTCCGTAACGCGGTCAAAGCTGCGGGACATGAAGTTGTCGAAGCAGGCATTGAAGAGAGTTTGCAGCCACGTGCGAAGTTTGCGGTAACCGGCGACGGTGGAGTCAGAGGCACCGAAGCGCGCGAGTTCATCGGCCATCATGTCTTCGTTGGAAAACACGTCGAGTCCGCCGCGGGTGGCAAATTCCGCACGGTAGGTGGGCGTGATTGGGGAGGCCGAAAAACCCGGGTCGATATCGCGCGCGTAGAGGCCGACGGCGGCGAGGGCATCGTCGACAAGCGAGGGCATGGTCCATACAGTTGCGCCAGTGTCGAAGACTGCGGTGAGCGATTGCTCGTCGATATCGACTGTGATGGGTTCACTGGCGCAGCGTCCGCCGACGAAACTTCCCCGCTCGACAACGGTGACATCGTAGCCATCGGCGATGGCGTAGAGCGCGGCGGTAAGTCCGGACAGGCCTGCGCCGATGATGGTCAGTCGTGGTTTGGAGCCCTTATGAGGACGAGTGACCGCACGTCGCAGACGCGGGGAATTAATGGGGGCACGAGTGGGGGAAGCAGCGGGCATGACTACGCAACACCTGGTCTAATGCTGACGAGCGGTGGCGCGAACGCCCATAGCAATGAGGTTCTCGCGCGACGTTGCAGGCAGGTCGGCATTCTCGATAGTGGAGAAAGCGCGGCTGGTCAGGCGGTCAATTTCACGTTCGACGGCATCGGCAGCGCCGGAATCAGCGATGAGATTTCGTAGCTCATCAATATCTGCAGCAGACGAGACCGCTCCCAGGCGTTCATCGATAAAGCGGGCCTTTTCAGGTGCGGAATCGAGGTAGAGGCTTAAAGCCTGGCCGACCAGTACGGTTCGCTTGCCCTCGCGGAGGTCATCGCCGGCAGGCTTGCCCGTGACTTCGGGATCGCCGAAAACACCCAGCTGATCGTCGCGGAGCTGGAATGCCACACCGATATCGCGGCCGAAGCTGCGGTAGGCCTCAACCAATTCCGCTGGGGCGCCGGCAATCGCAGCACCAATGTGGAGCGGCCGCTCGATGGTGTAGGCGGCGGTCTTGAACAGATTGATTTTCTCAGCGGTCTCGACGCGACTGTCCCGGCTGGCTTCGGCCGTGATATCGAGCAGTTGGCCGCCAAGTACTTCAGTGCGCATCGCCCGCCAGGGGACAAGTGCGCGGGTTAGCGCCTCCGAGCTGAGGCCTGAAGAGTGCATCATGTCATCAGCCCAGGTCAGGGCGACATCGCCAATGAGAATCGCGGCGGAAATACCGAAGCGGTCGGCGGCTCCATTCCAGCTATTGGCCTCGTGCTTGGCCTCGAATACCTTGTGGATAGTCGGTGCGCCACGGCGCGTATCAGCGTCATCGATGATGTCGTCATGAATGAGTGCGCAGGCTTGAATGAGTTCCAAGGCACTCACCGCGTTCATCACAGCCAGGGAATCCTCGGCTGGGGAGAAACGGCCTTCGAGGCCGCCTGCCCCCAACCACCCCTGCCAGGCGAAGGCTGGACGCACGCGCTTGCCCCCATTGAGGACGAAGGAGTGGAGCGAATCTATGGCCTCGGTGTACACCGCATCGACCGACGCGACATCGTCGCCACGGCTTTTGAGGTAATTCTCCAGCGTTTTGGTAACAGTAGCTGGTACTTCGCGGGGCTGTAGCGCGGCCAAATCCAGTTCTTCGCTCATGTGAGCCTCTCGTCGATGACGGGTAATGCTGACTCAAGAATAGGACACCGCTTAGTATGAGTGACTATGTCCTCAACAATGCCACTGTCGCCAGGCCGCCAAGTGACAATCCGCCAGGCGCTTTCAATGCCGAGCGCGGGCAGTATTCCCTTCTCGGTCGAGTTCATGCCCCCGCGTGACGACGCGGCCGAGGAACGTCTTCTCCGAGCAGCTGAGGCTTTCCATGATCTTGGTGCCTCCTTTGCATCCGTGACCTACGGCGCCGGTGGTTCTAGCCGCGACCGCACCCTGCGAATCGCCCAGCGCGTTTCGAGGCAGCCGCTTACAACGCTTGTGCACCTGACATTGGTAGAGCACACTGTCGACGAGCTGCGGGAAATCCTGCGCTCTTATCTCAGCGCGGGGCTGACGAATCTGCTCGTTCTGCGTGGTGACCCGCCGGGAGACCCGCTTGGCCCTTGGGTGGAGACCGAGGGCGGTCTGCACTACGCCAGCGAACTGATTGAGCTAATTAAGGCCGAGCCGGAGTTCGAGAAATTTGAAATCGGCATTGCGTCGTTCCCGGAGGGACATTACCGCTCGCCGGATTTGGACCATGACACGCAGTACACGCTGGCCAAGCTGCGCGCGGGAGCCGAATACTCGATTACGCAGATGTTCTTCGATATTGAGCACTACTTGCGCCTTCGAGACCGCCTGGTGGAAGCCGACCCAGTGCACGGTGCCAAGCCCATCATTCCGGGGCTGATGCCGATTACATCGCTGCGCTCAGTGCGCAGGCAGGTTGAGCTCTCCGGGGCACAGTTGCCATCCGATTTGGAGGAACGCCTGATTAAGGCAGCAGATGGTGACGAGCAGGCCAATAAAGATGAGATTCGCAAGATTGGTATCGAGTTTTCGACCAACATGGCAGAGCGGCTCATCGCCGAAGGCGTGCCGGGGCTGCACTTTATGACTATGAACTTCGCTCGCGCCTCCCAGGAAGTTTTGCACAACCTCGGCATGGCGCCCGAATGGGGCACCGGCCAGGATATGCTGCGCGGCGGTTTTTAATTGCTAAAAGTCCTGCATGTCGCGAACTCTTCGCGCCCACAGGACACCTAGCACTGAGGCTAGGACACCGGCGGCTGTGGTCACACCGGCAAATAATAGGAATTGATTCCGCTTGGTGGATCCAGCCGGCGACGAAGCCCATACATTATGGTTCTCGCCACTGGCGAGCTGCCATTCCACCTTGTTCGGTTCGGTCTGGCGGCCATTGGAGTCAGTAACCTGCTCCGGGAACGCGACGACGAAATCAACCTTCGCGCCGGGCAGGTGAGTCAAATCCATGTGGCCGTTCATCGAAATCTTGCCGCCACCGGTACGGTCTAGGTCGATGTCTACGCGATCGTCGGAAAGCTGTCGGAGCGTATCGGTGAGTTCAATGAAGTGCAGCTCGTTGAACGAGACTTCCATCTTTCCTGTGGAGGAGTCGATTACTCCCTGCGAGACGCGGTCGGAGAGATCTTCCGGTACTTGCCACTGCTCAAATTGGGAACGGACTTCCTCCGTGGGTGTTACGTGAATTGTGCCCGAGACTCTGTCGTCGCCGGAAATGGTAATGCCAGCCTGTGCGTCAAAGCAGCCGCTGAGCGGCAAGATGGCGGCAATTCCGGCCATTGCTGTGGCAATGCGCAGAGGCGAAAGTCGTTGACGTGGTGTGGAAGGTTCACTCGGTGATGATGTCACGGGGAAGATCTACTCCTAGAACTGCGAAGGGACGAGAGTCCCCTGTGAAATAAAAGTTCCTTAAAACATCTTTGAAACCAAATTGGCGGTAGAGCTGCCATGCCCTATTGGCCTCATTCGGGTATTCCGGGGTTGACAACAGAACTCGCGTCTCCGGGCGGGAATCGACCAACTCGTGGAGCAACCGTTTACCGAGTCCCCGCCCCTGAAAGCTGGGGTGAATGTGAATCTCAGACAGTTCGGCGTAGTTGCCCAAGAGCTTGACGACGTCCGGTAGCGAGCGCCCGTCCATGAGCAGTCCATCTCTTACCTGGCGATACCACCAGTGCGTGTCCAATCCTGTACGGCAGTAGCCGATGCCGACCAACCTGCAGCGCGGGTCGCGGAGAGCGTGGGCAGGGGAGAGCTCTTCGGGGTGAGCTATGGCTGCAGCAGCCATGAAGCCGGGTTGAGTGGTTTGCTTCTGCCATTCGTGGAGACGACCGGGCAAGATCGCGGGGTTGTACTGCATCGCGGTGATGTAGAGAGCCACTGCTTCTTGCAGGCGGAGATTGAAGTCTCCTGCTGTCATCGGAACCACGCTGTATTTCACAGTGACCAGATTAGCGACTTAGACGAACTTAGTTGTGAGATTACTGCAATAACATCGAGTCGAACAGTTGTGCGAAAGTATGCCTGGCGTAGTCCGGGGTTGGGGATAGATTGCAGTCAATCCCGCTAAGGGGAAGCGGAAAATCCGTGCTCATGTGAATGCTGTGTGAAAGGAGAAGCAGGGTGGTGGCAAGGTCGAACGTGGTGGAGTTTAGGGCGATTTCGCAGTCGGGTTTGGTCGCCCCGGTCGGTGTCTCAAGGCAATCGCTGGAGCTGCTGGGGCGGGCAGAGGCTCTGCTAGCGAATGCTTGGAATGCCAGCTCTGATGAGATGTTGGAGCTTTCCTACTGTGCGGCGCTGCGTTGCGCAGGCGCGCTGTTGAATCGCGACGATGTGTCGGTGGCTGGGGGTTCTGGCTCGGGCGCTCGTTCGGGCTCGGTAGTTAAGCGTCGTCGTTCGGCAACACAGAGTGCCTGGTTGCGTTTAAAGAAAGAGCAGCCCGAATTTGATAGCTGGGTCACCAAGTTTGAGCAGTTCACCGCGCTGCGTGAGGAAGTCCGGTTGGGTATTTCGCGTCGCATTGACTCTCGGCGGGCGCAGGAGTTGTGGGATTTAAGTTGTGCATTCTTGGGGGCTGTCCGGGCTGAGCTGGGTGTTCTGTCCGCGGCTGCGTAAGCCGGTGGGGGCGTGTTAGAGCGTTGCTTTCCTAAATAAATGGGGGATTGTTCGGATTCATGGAACAATAGAGGTGAGTCGCCCGTTGAAGGGGTAAGAATGAAGCTAACGGACGCCGCGTTAGCAGCACGTGGCCTGTAATTAACTTTGTTGTATCGGCATTGTTAGTTGAGGGGTCAAGGCTCGCCAGTATCGCGGTGGGCAATGCTCAAGTAGGCGATGGAGGAATTGTGGGACTATCTGAGCACGAACAGCGGATGCTCGACGAAATCGAGTCTGCACTCTACGCTGAGGATCCTAAATTTAGTTCGACGATGGCCGGAAATGCGTTCAGCTTTCCGGAGGAAAACAGCGCACCTCGTGGGTTTTCCATCCAGGTTTTTGCGCTCATGCTCCTCGGTCTGCTGATGTTGATTGGCGGCGTCGCTCTTTTCTCTGTGAGCAATTGGTTCATTGTGTTATCGGTTGCCGGCTTTGGCCTTATGTTCGGTTCCGGCGTTTGGGCTCTGACCGGCGCCGGTAAGCAGGAGAAGGCTAGTTCTGCTTCGGGGCTGAGCTTTGGAAAGTCTAAGTCCGGGGCGGCAAAGAGTCGTCGAGGGACCTCGGGTAGCCGTGGCTCCTCTGGTGATTCCACGTTGGAATCGCGTTTCCGTGGCCGCTTCGAGGGGCGTTAGGGGATAAGCCTCAAGAATTAACAAGTGAGGGCAAGCCAGCGATGGCTTGCCCTCACTTTTTTGTTTTTCTAGACGTGAATCGTCTCCACAAGATCTCACCCACTTTGCCCCACCCCGAGTCCCCACTTTCCTCCACTTAGCTATTGGGGTGAGGGAATTCTTATCTTCGGTCGTTGCTGGTATTTCCGAATGTTTGGCTCTGGCGACACAAAATTGCAGGTCAACGCGCTAATTCTGGCGATCAGGTTCAATCTGGATAGTTTCTAGCAGGTAGGTGGTGGGTAGTGGGGCGTAAACTGCTTTCTGTTAACAATGTGGTTGGTGTGGCGTCGTTGTCGGCGTGGTCGCGGGTGGGTGCCCCACTTTTTATTCGCACTTTAATTGTCGAGAGGATTCTTTAAAATCCCAGGTCAATTGGGTTAAAATGGATGTCCTGGCGGTGGGGTTGCGCTGATGCTGTGACTATTTTTCTCCTTCTTGTGTTGATAGTGGCAGATAGTGGGGTAAAGTGGGGCGTGATGTTGATTGAGGTTGGTCAACATTGCAGAAGTGAATATCCGATTTGCGCTTAAGGTTTGGCGAGATTTTGGCACTGCGGTAAAGCGCAGCCCTCTGGCTCTGCTTGAAGGCAACGCCTAAATCCCTGAATTCGGTAAGCGTTTGTGCGTTGACATTGAGGTTGACACGGGGATAGGAGGCCAGTGACGCATGTTTCTGGGCACCTATACGCCGAAGCTTGATGACAAAGGGCGCCTGACGTTGCCGGCGAAGTTCCGCGAGGATCTCGCAGGTGGCCTGATGGTCACTAAGGGACAGGATCATTCTCTGGCGGTGTATCCGAAAGAGGAGTTCGTCAAATTAGCTCAGCGGGCTACTAAGGCCTCTCGTACGAATGCCAAGGCGCGAGCTTTCATCCGAAATCTTGCGGCGAGCACCGATGAGCAGCGGCCCGATGGTTCGGGGCGAATCACGTTATCGATGGATCACCGTCGGTACGCGAATCTCTCCAAGGAGTGCGTGGTTATCGGCTCTATTGACTTTCTGGAGATCTGGGACAAAGAGTCCTGGGAGGCCTACCAGGCGGAGCATGAAGCTGATTTCTCCGAAGGTGAGGATGACTCGCTGTTCGGCGTTTTATAAACCGCATGGAATAACCGAAAAGAGGGAATGTCCGCATGGACTCTGCCTGATAGCCCCTGGTGTACTTCCCCGATACCAGGTTCTGTCAGGCGGGGCCCTGTGAACATCCCCGCTTTTTGTTTTAAGCACCGATAGCAGCATTCCCAGTAGTGCTCATGAGGTGCGGTCTGGTTGCTGGCGCGGCACTCGTCGTTAAGCAAACCGGGAATACACTCGATAGATTCTCTGACCAGTGCAAACATACCCGGTGAGGAGGGGGAAATGAACGGATCGGCACCTGCGGATGATCGCAAGTCCGGCGAGTTTGGTCATGTCCCCGTTTTGCTTCATCGAGTAACTGATTTGTTGCGCCCGGGCATCGAGGCACTGGGTGACGACGCAGTAGTTGTCGACGGCACTCTTGGTGCCGGTGGGCACACGGAATATCTGCTGGAGCAGTTCCCGAATCTCTGCGTCATTGGACTCGATCGCGATGACAATGCACTGCGAGGGGCAGAAGAGCGTCTCGCGCGCTTCGGTGATCGCTTTGTAGCCTTCCGTGTGCGTTTCGATTCGCTCGCCGAGGTGCTCAGTGGTGAGATTCCTGCAGCCGCTGGTGGAAGTGGCGCGGAGGATATTCTCGCCCGCGCCGCTGAGAAGGGCATTGCAGGTGCGCTTTTCGATCTCGGTGTTTCCTCGATGCAGCTTGACCAGGTCAATCGTGGATTCGCCTACCGAGTCGACGCCCCGCTGGACATGCGCATGGATGCAAGCCAGGGGATTACCGCAGCGGATGTGCTCAATACCTATTCGCACGGTGATATCGCGCGCATCCTATCGACCTACGGCGACGAGCGCTTCGCCGGCAAGATCGCCTCGGCAATCCTGCGTGAGCGGGAGAAGGAACCGTTTACGACCTCCGGCCGTCTGGTTGAGCTGCTCTACGAAACCATTCCGGCGGCATCTCGCCGCAAGGGCGGACACCCGGCCAAGCGTACGTTTCAGGCTCTTCGTATCGAGGTAAATCGTGAGCTTGAAGCTCTGGAAAATGTACTGCCACAGGTCTGCGATGCACTCGCAGTCGATGGGCGTGCAGTGTTCATGAGCTACCAGAGCCTGGAAGACCGCATCGTCAAGAAGGACTTTGCGGAGCGCGTGAAGTCGACAACCCCACCGGGGCTCCCGATGGAGCTTCCGGGGCATGAACCGCACTTTGCTCTCATCACGAGAGGTGCGGAAAAGGCGTCGGCAAGCGAGATCGAAGACAACCCCCGAGCCGCACCGGTGAGAGTTCGCTGTATCGAGCGAATTCGAGCCGATTGACCCAAACCTTTCAACCGCACCAAACGCACCCTTCACAATCTAAGTACTGGGAGAACTTTCGAGCATGGCAACGACAATCACGGAGCACGCCCCCACCCGGCGCACCTCCCGCGGCGCATCTGCAACCGTCGCCGGTGCCAAGACGAAGACTCGTCAGCGCGGCCGCAGCGCCCGCACGAAACAGGATCTTTATCAGCGCAGGCGGTTTGGGCGCACAGGTTCTCAGCAGGTCATCTCGGTGCGTGGGCGTCGCGTTACGACGTCCTCGAGGGATAACCACAAGTTTGCCGGTGCGGCCGTGATGATTATTCTCGTCGTTGCCGGAATCGTGGCGGCGATGTGGCTGTCGGGTATTTCGACCTCGACATCCTTGCAGCTGGATGCTGCGCAGACCAAGGAAAAGGAGCTGCGTAACCAGCTGGAGGTGCTCGAGCGGGATGTTGCTTACATGAAGTCAACCGGTGCTATCGCGCAGCGTGCTGTGGAAGAGGGCATGGTCAATCCGGAGCAGCCTGCCGTTTTGACGACTGATCCGGAAGGCAAGGTCGTGGAAGTGCGACCGGGCGATGAGAAGCAGCAGAAGATTATCGACCTCAACAGTGAGTCGCCGAATGTTCCGCATGCGCCGTCGTCGAACCCGAAGGACACCGAGAATGTTCCGGGGATGCAGGCACCGGCCATTGAGGAAGCGCACCCACGTCCGAACGGGTTGCCGGCAACCGCTCCGTATGCGCCGCAGAACCATGAGCCCGCACCAGCACCTGCGCCGGCTCCGGCACCCGCGCCTGAGGCTGAAGCGCCAGCGCCAGCCCCAGAAGCGCCCGAAGCGCCAGCCGCGGCGCCGGAAGCACCGGAAGCTCCGGCACCCGAGCCAGCTCCAGCACCGTAGGAACTTAGAAAACAAACTGGGCCAAACTGGCCAACTGTCCGATATTCTGGCGGTTCCACTGTTTCTGGTCAGTCGACTGTAGACTAATTAATTCAGTACTCGCGATGGCAGGGAATACCGCCTAACGTTATCGCGCGCGGGAGAATCGACTTAGTAGAAAGCACTAGCGCATGATTCGATCTGAAGACGACTACCCCAACCGTGGAGGGGGGTATGACTTCGGCGAACGTGCTTACCGAATTACATCCCGTGAGCGCAGAGGCCAAAGTCGCGTTCGGGATGGTCAGCGCAGCCGGGGGCTCGATGCTAAAACCAACCGAAGCGTGCCCCCGCGCGAAAAAATGCGCATTAGTAATAAGGACTTCATCCGACGTCGCAACTGGCTGCAGTTTATAGGCGCTATCGCAGTTGTAGTGCTGGTCTCCCGTTTGGCTTGGGTGCAGCTCGTCGCAGGTCCTGACCTGTCGGCGGCGGCGCAGAATCAGCGCACGGTGGAAGTTGTTGATGCAGCTCGGCGCGGTGCGATTCTCGATCGTAACGGAGCTCAGCTTGCCTTCACTATGGAGGCACGCAGTATTACCGTTCACCCGAACACTTTGCGCAAGTGGATTGGGGACGCCCATAAGCAGCGCCCGGATGATGTCGCTACCTACGATGAACGCCTCGAGCAGATCGCCAAGGATTTGCCGAAGCTACTCGACGTGGCCGACATCGACGCGGAGAAGTCGGGAAGCAGTCGCCGTCGTCAAGCGGAACCCGAAACCGAGGAGAACTCGGTGATGAGCGCGCCGTCCCGGGTGAGCTCGAAGGACATTCTGGAGAAGCTGCGCAATGAGGACAGCACCTATGAGGTGCTCGTGCGTAATGTCGACCCGGACAAGGCCGCTGCCATCGTGGAAAAGTATCCGGAACTGGTGGCGGAGCGTCAGGATATTCGCCAGTACCCGAATGGGGCGACGGCGGCTAACGTCATCGGCAAGATTGGCATGGATGGCGTCGGCCAGTTCGGCTTTGAAGCCTCTCGTGATGCCACTTTGCAGGGTATTAACGGTGGCAAGACCATTGATATCGCCTCTAACGGTGTGGCAATCCCGGGATCCACGCGCGATGTCCACGCAGCTGTGGACGGTACGACTTACGAGCTGACCCTGGACCTCGACATGCAGTACTTTGTCCAGCAGCAGGTCAACCAGGCGAAGGCCAACTCGGGAGCGAAGGATGCGTCGGCAGTCGTGCTCGACGCGAAGACCGGCGAAGTGCTTGCAATGGCGCAGGCGGACACGGCTAACCCGAATAAGGATATGGGGGCCGAGCTCGAAGAGGGGCGCACTATCGGAAACTCCGCTGTATCGAACCCATTTGAGCCGGGCTCTGTAGCAAAGATCATTACCGCCGCGGCCGCTATCGAAGATGGCAAGACCACACCGGATGAGGTTCTGCAGGTCCCGGGCACGATTGATATGGCGGGTGTCACCGTGCGCGATGCATGGGAGCACGGCACGGAAGCTTTCACGACGACCGGTGTATTCGGCAAGTCCTCCAATGTCGGCACCCTAATGCTGGCAGAGCGTTTGGGTCAGGACCGCTTCGCTGAGATGCTGCATCTCTTCGGGCTGGGGCAGTCCACGGGTATCGAGTTGCCCAGTGAATCGTCCGGCTTTGTGCCACAGCGTCCGCAGTGGTCCGGCGGTACATTTGCGAACCTGCCCATTGGTCAGGGTATGGCCATGACACTGCTGCAGATGACAGGAGTTTTCCAGGCAATCGCCAACGATGGCGAGCGCATCCCGCCGCGTATGATTCGTTCGACAATTTCCCCGGACGGCACGAAGACGGCAACAGAGCGCCCGGAAACAGTGCGTGTGGTTAGCCCGGAGACCGCCCAAACTGTGCGCGCTATGTTTGAAGGCGTTATGCAGTCTGATCCCACGGGGCAGCAGTCGGGTACCGCGGCCGGCAATAGTATTGAGGGATACTCGCTCACAGGCAAGACAGGTACGGCGCAGAAGTTTGACCCCGACACCGGCGCGTACTCGAATTCCAAGTACCACATCACGTTTGCAGGCATCGCGCCTGCCGACGATCCCCGTTTTGTCATTGGCATTATGCTTGACGAACCCCAGCGTGGTGTCCATGGTGACGGCGGTCAGTCAGCAGCCCCACTGTTTAAGGACATCGCCGCTTGGGCGCTTAACCGCTACAACGTACCGCCGTCGCCACCCCGCGAGGGCAAGTTGTTGCTGCAGCCGTAACGAGGTCACCACCACAATGAAGTTACCGCGACAGCACTAATACACAGACTTTTATTACTTTGGTTTCTGCAAAGTGAATCTCTTGAATTTTTCCAACCTGTTGTACACCAACGACTGACTTGAAAGAGGGAACAGCCAATGACCGCCACCCTTGCGAAATTGTGTAACCTCGCGCATGGCCGACTTGACGGCATTACCGAATCCGCGGCGGCAGGAGCGGATATCGCCGCAATCGAACTCAACGCTGCCGAAGTGCCTGAAGGCGGAATGTTTGCTGCCGTCCCAGGTACTCGCACGCATGGTGCGCGCTACGCGCAGCAGTCGGCTGCTACAGCGATCCTGACTGATGAGGAAGGTCTGAAAATCCTGCGGGAAGCAGGGGAGACTCGCCCAGTCCTGGTTGTCGACGATGTCCGGGCCGTCATGGGGCACGTTGCTGCAGAAATCTACGATCATCCCTCGGATTCACTGACCATCATTGGGGTTACCGGCACCTCTGGCAAGACCACCACGACCTACATGCTGGAGGGCGCGCTGCTGGCAGCTGGATGCTCGACAGGCATCATTGGTACTACCGGCACGCGCATCAATGGCCGTGCCGTTCCGTCGAGCCTGACTACCCCAGAGGCTCCAGCCCTCCAGCGCCTGTTCCACCAGATGCTCTCCGAGGGTGTGACGCACGTTGTCATGGAGGTTTCTTCCCACGCACTGTCGTTGGGACGTGTAGACGGAGTCAGTTTCGACGTCGGCTGTTTCCTCAACCTCTCGCAGGATCACCTGGACTTCCACAAGACCTTGGAAGAGTATTTCCAAGCCAAGGCCAAGCTCTTTGATCCTGAAGGTCCGACACATGCACCGAAGGCTGTCGTGTGCATCGACGACGACTGGGGTGTCCGCATGGCAGATATCGCTGCCGGCGACCCGGATGTCCAAGTCACCACTGTCCATACTCAGCATCGCGTAACCGACAAGACGCCAGCTGCCGAGGTCTTTGCAGAATGGCACGCCGCTGCAGCCACTGTCGCCACTAACGGTGTCCAGCATGTGGAGCTAACGCGAAACAACACTGACACAGTTGAGGTGGAAGTTCCTCTGCCGGGTGCTTTCAACGTTGCCAATGCCGCAGTCGCATGGGCTGTGCTCGATGCGATTGGGCATGCCAATGACGCGGCCAAGAGCGGTCTGGCACAGGTGCGTGTGCCAGGCCGCATGGAGCGCATCGATCGCGGACAGGACTTCCTGGCTGTGGTGGACTATGCCCACAAGCCAGCCGCAGTAGCTGAAGTGTTGGCCACCTTGCGTGCACAGACCGAAGGTCGCGTGCTGGTTGTCGTCGGCGCCGGTGGCGACCGCGATAGTGCCAAGCGTCCAATTATGGGAGCTGAGGCTGCATGCGGTGCCGATGTCGTCATCATCACCGATGACAATCCACGCTCCGAGGTGCCCTCTGAAATCCGTGCGGCCGTGGTCGCCGGTGCGAAGGAAGCGGTTGCCAGCAGCAAGGCCAGTTCTGACACGGTTGTTGAGGAAATCGGCGATCGCGGCCAGGCAATTCGCCGTGTCGTCGAACTTGCCCACAGCGGCGACAGCATCGTGGTGGCAGGCAAGGGACACGAAACCGGCCAGGATATCGGTGGCGTGATTCACCCGTTCGATGACCGTGAGCAGCTGGCCGAAGCACTCACACAGCGACTGGAGGGATCCGCTGATTGAGATTGCTGAAATCGCTGAGGAAGCGCACCACCTGACATGCCTACCGCGAACCATTCGCGGTAAGCGAATAGAATCAAGAAATCATCCTTTACTAGGCGCCTGGAACTCTAACCAACAAGGACTATAGACATCATGATTGCCCTGACCGCCGCGGAAATCGCTCACATCGTGGGAGGTGAACTCGCCCACGTCAATGATGACGCCACAGTGACTCAGCCCGCAGAATTCGATTCCCGAAAGATTCGCGAAGGCTCGCTCTTCCTCGCCCTACCGGGCGCGCGTGTCGACGGCCACGACTTCATCGATCAGGCTGTGGCAGCTGGAGCGACGATGGCACTGGCGGCACGAGATGTTGGGCAACCTGCGGTCGTCGTCAAGCCCCTTGGTAAGCAGGACTCCAATGCCGACGCATTTGCACACGATCCGGATGGTTCCGGGGCGGCGGTGCTGGAAGCGCTTGGTAAGTTGGCGCGTTACGTCGTCGACGAGCTGAAGAAGGATCAGCTGCATGTCGTCGGTGTGACGGGTTCGGCGGGAAAGACGTCGACGAAGGACATGATGGCGACGCTGCTGCGTACCGACGGTCCGACGGTGGCGCCGAAGGGGTCGTTTAACAACGAAATTGGACATCCGTACACGGTGCTGCAGTGCACTTCGGAGACGAAGTACCTGGTTGCGGAGATGAGCGCACGCGGAATTGGGCATGTGGCCCACCTGGCGCGCATTGCGCCACCGACTATTGGTGCGGTGCTCAATGTTGGCACGGCGCACCTTGGTGAGTTTGGCTCGCGCGAGGCAATCGCGCAGGCTAAGGGCGAGCTCGTGGAAGCGCTGCCGGCTGCGGAGCAGGGCGGTGTGGCCGTACTTAATGCCGACGATGACTACGTCACTGGCATGGCTCCGCGTACCCAGGCGAAGGTGGTGTTCTTCTCTGCAGATGAGAACTCCGAACGCCACGCAACCGCGGATTACCGCGCCACGAATGTGCAGCTCGACGATTTTGCTCGTGCATCTTTTGACCTGCATGTACCGGACGGGCGTACATTCCCGATCCAACTGCAGGTCTATGGTGCGCACCAAGTGGCCAATGCCCTGGCGGCGATTGCGGTGGCAGTGGAATCCGGTATTGATGCTGAGCAGGTCGCAAAGGCGATGGCCGCGCATGTGGCAGCGTCAGAGCGGCGCATGGATGTCCAGCAGCTCACTGGCAACATCGTCGTTATTAACGATTCCTACAATGCCAACCCTGATTCGATGCGTGCGGGGATTGATGCTCTGGCACGTACAGCAGCTGGCCCAACGCACCAGGACGCCTCATCGTGGGCCGTGCTGGGACAGATGGGTGAGCTTGGTGATTCCGCTGAAGATGAGCACTCGTCGCTTGGCGAGTACCTTGTGGGCCGCGGCATCGATCGACTAATTGCAGTCGGAGAGAGTTCTAATGTGCATGCCCTGGCCGACAAAGCGGAAGAGTTGGGGTTAAATACTTCTAGGGTGCCGGATACATCCACTGCCGCGGATTTGGTGGCGGCCGAGGTGCGTCCGGACGATGTGGTGTTAGTCAAGGCCTCCTATGCGGACGGTATGTGGCGGGTCGCGGACTCGCTGGCTGCCAAGGTTGGGACTACGCCCGAAGGTGAAAGCGGAGAGGAAAAGTAAGTGATTCAACTTATTCTCAGTGGTGCGATTGCATTTCTGGTGAGTGTCTTTTTAACACCAGTGCTTATTCGCAAATTCTCTGCTGAAGGTCTTGGCCAGGAGATCCGTGAAGAAGGGCCGAAGAGCCACCTGCGCAAGCGGGGAACTCCGACTATGGGCGGCATCGCCATCATCGCCGCAATCGTCGCTGGTTATTTCCTCTCACACCTCGTTACGTATATCCAGACTGGCGTGGGGCCGTCCGCCTCCGGTCTGTTGGTGATGTTCCTGGTTCTGGCGATGGGCGCATTGGGTTTTGCCGATGACTTCATCAAACTCTACAAAGGACGCAACCTGGGGCTGAACAAGACCGCGAAGCTGGTTGGGCAGCTGGCGGCAGCGCTGATTTTCGGCGTGCTGCTGCTGCAGTTCCCGGATGCGTCTGGCTTGACTCCCGGTTCGACGAGCTTGTCGCTGATTCGAGATATTCCGTTCCTGAATCTGGCACCGGGGCCTGTGTGGTTCGGCATGATTGTCTTCCTGGTATTTGTCTTCATCGTCATTGCCGCATGGACGAATGCCGTCAATCTCACTGATGGCCTTGACGGCCTGGCCGCTGGCGCCACCGCGCTGCTACTGGCCACCTACACGCTGATTTCCTTCTGGCAGTTCCGTAACTCTTGCGAGGCTTCGCTGGGCAGCGGTTGCTACAACGTCCGCGATCCGCTGGATATCGCCGTTATTTCCGTCGCGGGTCTGGGCGCCTGTTTGGGCTTCCTGTGGTGGAATGCAGCGCCGGCAAAGATCTTCATGGGAGATACCGGTTCGCTGGCTCTTGGCGGTTTGGTAGCGGGTCTGTCATTTGTCACCAAGACTGAGCTGCTGATGGTTATCATTGGCTTCATCTTCGTGATGGAAGTTGCTTCCGTGGCAATCCAGATCGCGGTTTTCCAGACGACTGGCAAGCGCGTATTCCGCATGGCTCCTCTCCATCACCACTTCGAAAACGGAGGTTGGGCGGAGACAACTGTTGTCGTTCGCTTCTGGCTACTCGCAGGCATTTTCAACATGATTGGCGCAGCCATCTTCTACAGTGACTGGCTCTCTCAGGTAGGCGTATTTCAATGATTAACTCACCAGACCCGACCAACCTCACCGATATCCGAAATCTCGACTTAGTCGCTACGGTGCGCTCTGGTCGAGTTCTGGTGGCAGGAGCCGGAGTTTCCGGTCGCGGTGCCATTGCGATGCTCAAGGACATCGGCTGTCCGGAAGTTGTCGTCGTGGACGATTCCGCTCTCGGCGCACTGGTTGCCGCTGACTTTTCGGTTCGGCATGTCACGACCGCAGACGCTCGCGACGAGCTTGCCGACGCGGTTGCGATCGTGACCTCCCCGGGGTGGCGTCCGACCAGTCCGCTGTTCGACGCCGCCGCTGAGGCCGGTGTCCCGGTATTCGGTGATGTGGCGCTGGCTTTCGCCGGCGACTGTGCCCAGCTGTGGGGTCCGAAACGGACCTGGCTGGTAGTCACCGGCACTAACGGCAAGACCACAACCACCTCCATGCTGGCCGCCATGCTCGGGGAGCAGGGCGCAGCTGTGGGCAACATTGGTGTGGCCCTGTACGACGCACTGACTGCTGAGCCTCGTATCGAGGTGTTGGCCGCAGAGCTGTCCAGCTTCCAGCTGCACTGGGCTCCAAACATTCGCCCAGATGCGGGAGTACTGCTGAACCTGGCGGAAGACCACATCGACTGGCACGGTTCTTACGAAAACTACGGTCTGGACAAGACCCGTGCGCTGCGCGGTACTGTCGCAATCTACGGTGCGGATGACGCAGATGTCGTCGAGCACGTGGAAAAGATGCTGAAAAACGACGAGCTCGGCAACTCCGTCGTGGGCTTTACCGATGGTCCCCCGGAGGCACACCAGGTCGGAGTTCGCGACGGCATGATTGTCGACCGTGCTTTTGGCGGCGGCGATGCCGCAGCTGACGACTCTGGTCCGGGCATTGTCATCGCACCGGTAGCGGGAATTTCTCCTCCCGGCCGGGCAGGTGTTCTCGACGCGGTGGCCGCCACTGCGATGGCGCGCAGTATCGGTACCTCACCGGAGCAAATTGCAGCGGCATTGGAGACTTTCGAAGTTCGGGCACACCGCGGTCAGATTGTCCATAAGGCAAATGATGTCGTGTGGATTGATGACTCCAAGGCCACCAACCCCCACGCTGCCGACGCTGCACTGTCCGGTCATGAGCGTGTCGTTTGGATCGTCGGTGGTCAGCTCAAGGGCGCGGAAATCTCGCCGCTAGTGGCGAAGCATGCTCACCGCCTGCAGGCCGCCGTGGTTCTGGGCGTCGATAGGCAACTAGTCAGCGATGCGCTCTCCCGCATCGCACCTGCTGTGCCGGTCGTTGTCATTGATGACACCGACAAGGTCGATGCCATGGCGAAGGTCTGTATGGCAGCTAGTGAATATGCCAACCCTGGGGATGTGGTGCTGTTGGCACCAGCTGCCGCCAGCTTGGACATGTACTCCGGTATGGCTGAACGTGGCGACTTGTTCGCGCAATGGGCGCAGAAGGTGACGTCAACTGATGGATAACTCCCGCAAGGCTCGTAATTTAAGCGCTAGCGCCGCGACGGCACAAAAGGGGACGAAGGCTACCAGTTCACAGCGGCCTTCGTCGTCAAGCTCTAGTGCTCGAGAACGGCCGGCGTGGGTGGAGCGTTTTAACGACTGGAAGTCGCGTCCGCTGTTCGACTACCACCTGCTGATGATTATCGTCGCGCTGCTGACGTCAATCGGACTGGTGATGGTGCTGTCGGCATCCATGGCCAGCGCGGGTAATGACTCGGGCAGCGTGTGGTCGGTGTTCATCCGTCAGCTGGTCATGGTGGTGGCGGGTCTTATCTCCATGTGGATTGTGCTGCGAATGCGGGTGGAATTGATTCGCTCGCTATCGACAGCAGCGCTGATTTTGTCCTTTGTGCTGCTGGTTTTGGTGATTATCCCTGGTATCGGCATCGGCCTGGAGGAAACCGGTGCGCGTTCGTGGCTGAGTATTGGTGGTATCACCATGCAGCCGTCAGAAATCGCGAAGATCGCGCTGGCACTGTGGGGTTCGAAGCTGCTGGCTGAAAAGGTCCGCACTGCTGTGTCCTATACCGATTTGTTCGGGCTGTTCGGTGCGGTCAGCTTCGTGGTATTGGCACTGGTGATGCTGCAGCGTGACCTCGGCATGGTTGCTTCCATGGCGTTCGTCGTGGTGGCGTTGGCGTGGTTCGCTGGCCTGCCGCGCGTATTCATCACCGGGCTGCTTGCCGCTGCGGCTTTCGCCCTGGTGATTTTTACCGTCACCGCGGGTTTCCGTTCGGCGCGAATCAGGGTCTACTTGGACTCGCTGGTTGGTAACTTCAACGACGTGCAGGGCGATGCCTACCAGTCCTACCAAGGCTTTCTTTCGCTTGCCGACGGCTCTCTCACCGGTGTCGGTCTCGGTCAGTCGAGCGCGAAGTGGGGATACCTACCGGAGGCGAAGAATGACTTCATTTTCGCCATTATCGGTGAGGAGACTGGTTTCCTCGGCGCGCTGATGGTTATTTTGCTCTACGCAGCGCTCGGCTGGGTGGGACTTCGTATCGCCGGTCGTCAGAACGATCCGTTTCTCCGTCTGCTCGCGGGCACGATTACTGCTGCAACCGTGGTGCAGGCTTTCATCAACATCGGCTACGTCGTTGGTGCGTTGCCAGTGACTGGTCTGCAGCTGCCGCTGATTTCCGCCGGTGGTACATCGGCGATGGTGACGTTGTTCTCGATGGGTCTGCTGGCCACATGTGCCCGCCACGAATCGGAGGCAGTCTCTGCAATGCAGACTTCGGGACGTCCGGGGCTGGACAGGTTCCTGGGTATTCCGGAACCAATCCCGTATGACGAATCGCGTCGCCACGCGCCGAAGGTGCGTGCCCATCGCGATCCGCAACGCTTCGGTCCTCCCGTGGTGACCAGTGGAGCGCGTACTCCACGCGGCGAGGGGGCGCAGGTGCGGGAAACCTACAGTGGCCGAGCTGACCGACCCAATCGGCCCGGCCGTAGTGGAGGCAGCCGCAGTGGTCGAGGTGCCGCCCCGCAGCGTGGCTCCCGAACCTCCGGCAGCTCCGGAAACTCGGGCAGCGTTCGTGGCCGCGAAGTGGATTATTCCCCTCGCAGTGACAACGGACGGACGCGGGGATTTACAGCGAGGTCGCCGCGGGCTGGACGGTCACAGGGCTCCTGGTCGTCGTCAAGCTCAGGCCGGGGCAGTAGGATTCGGGGCGAAGGCCGTGGCGGACAGTCGCGTTCGCGCCAGCGCCCGGGCCGAAACAATAGGAACGGCGGTTCAGCACCGCGGAGGAGGAATCGATAACACCATGGCAGACAAGAATCTGGGCGCAGCCGCTGGGGCGAAAGGCGCTTCGGAGTCTGAGCAGTTTCTCAAGGAAGATGGCTCTGCTCCGACCATTGTGGTGGCCGGCGGTGGTACGGCTGGCCATATCGAACCTGCACTGGCAGTAGCGGATGCGATTTTGAAACTGCAGCCGGATGCCCGCGTCATTGCACTCGGTACGAATCGGGGGTTGGAGTCGACCCTCGTACCGGCGCGAGGCTATGACCTGGAGCTGATTCCGCCAGTGCCGGTGCCGCGCAAGCCGACTGCGGATTTGTTCAAGCTGCCTCTCAACGTCGCTCGTGCGGTGCGTGAGACCCGCAAGGTTTTCAAGCGTATTGACGCTGATGCGGTCATCGGCTTTGGTGGCTACGTATCGGCACCGGCCTACATGGCGTGCCGTGCGGGGAAGAAGATTCCGTTCCTGGTTCACGAGGCCAACGCCCGTGCGGGCCTGGCCAATAAGCTCGGTGTCGCACTCGGGGGCGTCGGCTTGGCCGCCGTGACTGGCTCTGGCCTGAAGGCCGAGGTTGTTGGCAATCCCGTGCGTGCCAGTCTCGCGGCGTTGGACCGCGACGCCAAGCGTGCCGAAGCCCGCGAGTTCTTCGGTTTACCGCAGGAGGGTCCGGTGCTCTTTGTCACCGGTGGTTCGCAGGGGGCACGTTCCATCAACGAAGCTGTTACCGGTGCAGCCGCAGAGCTCGCCAACGCCGGTGTATCTGTACTGCATGCCTACGGCAAGAAGAATCACGTCGAGGTCGAGGCTATCCGCGAGGACGCCCCCTATGTCGCTGTGCCGTACATCGACCGGATGGATCTGGCGTACTCCGCCGCCGACCTGATTTTGTGCCGTTCCGGTGCGATGACGGTGGCTGAAGTCTCAGCTGTCGGCTTGCCTGCGGTGTATGTACCGCTGCCACACGGAAATGGGGAACAGGCGCTCAACGCCACCGATGTCATCGATGCTGGTGGCGGTATTCTCATCGCCGACGAGTCGCTGACTGCGGCATCAGTTTCGGATATCGTGATTCCGCTGGTCACGTCCCCAGAAAAGCTTGCCGACGGGCGCCGCGCCCTGGCCAACATTGGACATGGTAACGCTGCGGAGAACATCGCCCGTCGGGTGCTGTCTGCGGCTGTGAACTCTAAGAAGTAAAGCGAGCATAAACATGAACGTTAATTTCGATGACTTTCAGCCGGTAACGGGAGAGCTGCCCGCAAGTGTCCACATGATTGGCATTGGCGGTGCCGGTATGTCCGGTATCGCTCGCATCCTGTTGGCGCGTGGCATTCGTGTTACCGGTTCCGATGTCAAGGAGTCCCGCGCGGTGGTGGGACTGCGTGCGATGGGAGCCACCATCGCCATTGGGCATGACCGTGCGAATCTTGAGCTTGCTGGCGAGGGAGAGCTGCCGGACGCAGTGGTCATTTCCTTCGCAGCTATTCCGAAGACGAATCCGGAGCTGGCCGGTGCACATGAGCTGGACATTCCGGTGCTCAAGCGCTCCGATGTGTTAGCGCTGTTGATGCAGGACTCCAAGGCTCTCCTGATCGCCGGTACTCACGGCAAGACCTCGACTACGTCGATGACCGTCGCCGCTTTGCAGGCAGCTGGTTTGGATCCGTCTTTTGCCGTTGGCGGTCTGATGAGCAAGGCCGGTGTCAATGCTCACCAGGGCAGTGGCGATGTCTTTGTTGCTGAGGCCGATGAGTCGGATGCCTCGTTGTTGACCTACCAGCCGGAAGTGGCCGTAATTACCAACATCGAGCCCGATCACCTTGACTTTTTCGGTGACGACGAGACCTACTACGCCGTCTTTGACGCTTTTGCAGAGCGCATTAAGGATGGCGGTCATCTGGTCATCTGTGCTGAGGATCCGCATGCGGCCGCATTGGGCGAGCGCGCGGTGGAGCGCGGCATTAACGTGCTGGCTTATGGTGGGGAAGAAGCCTTGGCTCAACACCCGACGCTGCCGGTCGGTGCCGTTTTGCACGGCTGGACTCCGGTCGGTGGTGGTGCCCGCGTGGAGGCCACTGTTGGCTCGACATCGGTGAGGTTTGAACTTCATCAGCCCGGCCGTCACATGGCGCTCAACGCGCTGGCTGCAATGGTCGGTGGCGACTGCGTCGGGGCAGATTTGGGGCGTATGGCGCGCGGTCTCGGTGAATTCACCGGTGTTCGTCGCCGCTTTGACTACCACGGCAGTATCGGCGAGGGCCCATTTGTTGGCGCTCGTATCTACGACGACTACGCGCATCACCCGACCGAGGTCTCCGCAGTTCTCGGCGCAGCTCGGGAGTTGGTCACCGAGGCCGGTCGTGGCAAGGTCATCGCTGTGTTCCAGCCTCACTTGTACTCGCGTACTCGCAACTTTGCCGAAGAGTTCGCTGCCGCCCTGTCTCTGGCGGACAAGGCCGTATTGCTCGATGTCTTCGGCGCCCGCGAGGAGCCACTGCCGGGCGTCGACGGCGCGCTCATTGCCAACAAAATGACCATCCCTGTGACGTATGAGCCGCATTTCACCAGCGTCCCGGCTCGCGTTCGCGAAATCGCCGAACCGCACGATGTCATTCTGACCATCGGCGCTGGCTCTGTGACGATGCTTGCCGACGAAATCGTGCGCGAGCTCAGCGGCGACAACGACGAACAGGTGGAGTCGTAGCACTGTGAAAACCAGCCGAAAGCAATCTCAGCAGACCGACGGTGCAGGCCGGGGCACAACAGCGTCGCGGCGTCGGCGTTCAGCGCGCGCCCCGCGACGCGGCTGGCTCATCGGCGGTGGCCTGGTCGCGATTATCGCCATCGTTGCAGCGGTGGTGTGGTTTTCGCCGTGGCTGGTTGTGAAAAACATCGATGTTGAGGGCGTCGTCCACGGGGATAAAGACGCGATTGTCGAGGCCAGTGGTATCTCCGAGAATCAAAAGCTCATTCGCTTGGACACGGATGCCTCAGCGCGCTCCGTGGCGGGGCAGCCGTGGGTCGATAGCGTGACGGTCAGTCGTTCGTGGCCGCAGGGCGTGACTATTTCGGTACGGGAATTCACCCCGGTGGTGTTTGTCCGTGCCACTGACGGAGAGCATCTGTTTTCCGCAAATGGTCAGGAGTTCGTCACGGCAGCCCCGCCGGCGGGTGTCATCGAGGTTGTTGATGCACCTCGCGTGGATGAGCCAACAGACGGCAAAGTTGACCCCGAACCGCGCGTTATCAAGGCGGTTTTGAACGTCGTCAAGGCGTTGCCAGAGCCCGTTGCACACCGTGTGGAGCGGATTAGCGCTCCTTCCGAGGCAGAAATCAAGCTATTTCTGACCGATGGATACGAGGTGTACTTCGGGTCCTCGGATAATGCGGCAGAAAAGGCACGCGCGACGGAGATTGTGCTGAACCGTGGCGAGAAGATTTGGAATGTCTCCAACCCCCGACTACCCGCTGCTAAGGGAGAGTAGAGAATGGTGGTGTCTGGAGTGATTTCTGTGGCTAAACACTATCCCTCAAGTGCAGGTTTAAGGTAGCGACACGCGCTAAAAGGTCGCTGAATTATTTGCAGTTTTCGACCACAATGGGGTCAACAGCTTTTCGGCCATGATGCACTTCTTCCGTGCGGTGTCATGGAGAGCTGTACTGCCCGGCGGTGCCAATGCTGTCGTGCGGCCCATGTGCAACGTGGCTAGATGAAATTATTTAGGACCTATAGGAAAGGGCGAGAAACGCGCAATGACCTCCCCGAATAACTACCTCGCCGTTATCAAAGTCGTCGGTGTCGGCGGCGGTGGCGTCAATGCTGTCAACCGCATGATCGAGGAGGGGCTGAAGGGTGTCGAATTTATCGCAGTCAACACCGACTCGCAGGCCCTGATGTTCTCCGACGCTGATGTCAAGCTCGACATTGGGCGTGAGGCAACTCGTGGTCTGGGAGCTGGCGCTAACCCCGAGGTTGGCCGCACTTCCGCGGAAGACCACAAGGACGAGATTGAAGAGACCCTCAAGGGTGCCGACATGGTCTTCGTTACCGCAGGTGAGGGCGGTGGAACCGGTACCGGTGCAGCTCCGGTTGTCGCGAGCATCGCCAAGAAGTCCGGTGCCCTGACCGTCGGCGTGGTAACCAAGCCGTTCGACTTCGAGGGCAAGCGCCGTGCACGCCAGGCCGCTGAGGGCATTGAAACCCTCAAGGAGGTCTGTGACACCCTTATCACCATTCCGAACCAGCGTCTGCTGCAGATTGGTGAGCAGGATCTGTCCATGATGGACGCGTTCCGCTTCGCCGACGAGATTCTTTACAACGGTGTCCAGGGTATTACTGACCTGATTACCATTCCGGGCATGATTAACGTCGACTTCGCCGACGTCCGCTCGGTAATGGCTGAGGCTGGCTCGGCTCTGATGGGCGTTGGCTCCGCACGCGGCGACGACCGTGTGATGAATGCCGCGACTCAGGCCATTAACTCCCCGCTGCTGGAGTCCACCATGGATGGTGCACAGGGTGTGCTTATTTCCGTCGCCGGTGGCTCCGATCTCGGCCTGATGGAGGTCAACGCCGCCGCGTCCATCGTGGAGGAAAAGGCTGATCCGGATGCCAACATCATCTTCGGTACCATTATCGACGACAACCTCGGTGACGAAGTTCGCGTCACTGTGATTGCTACCGGTTTTGAGCAGGGTAACGGCAACCCGCTGGACAAGCCAGCCGCAGGTGCCGCTGCACGTCCGGCTGCACAGGATGCCGAGGCGCGTCCGGCCGCTGAGCAGGCACCGCGACAGGGCAGCGCACTGCCGGGCGGTGACAACCTCGGCGCTCCGGCCCCGCGTGCGGAGGAAGAGCGCCCGGTCGCACAGCCGCGCGAGCGTGAGGATCGCGACCGCTTTGTCCCGCGCACCAACCCGAACAGCGGTGGTCTGTTCACCGACAACCCGACACCGCGTACGCAGGAAAACCGCACCTACCGTGGTGCTCACCGTTCCGAGGGGCGCGATGACCGCGACGACCGTCGTGGCGGCTACCAGGCTTCCAGCGACCTGCCGGAGTGGGGCTTCTAAGAAATCATGACTGAATCCCGCCGCAGCCGAAAAATTCTGACGAATCGGCGCGGCGGGTTTTCGCTGCCACCATATGATTCCTTCAATCTTGGAGATCATGTCGGCGATGACCCGTCCGCAGTCGAACGCAACCGCCAGCGCTTGGCCGATTCTCTGGGAATCGACCGTGCCCGCTTCGTCTATATGGAGCAGCTTCACACCAACACGGTCACCGTCGTCAACGAACCACAAACTGAGCCTGTCCCGGCCACCGACGCCATCGTCACGACCACGCCGGGTCTCGCGCTGGTAGTACTCGTTGCCGATTGCGTTCCCGTCTTGCTTTCCGACGATCATGCGGGTGTCGCCGCTGCGGTACACGCGGGGAGGACCGGCGCCCGCAACGGAATCGTTCGTAAATCTGTCGAGAAGATGATTGAGCTCGGTGCCACGCCCGAGAATATCCATGCGCTTCTCGGTGCGGCGGCTTCTGGCCACAATTACGAGGTGCCTGAGTCGATGGCCGATGACGTCGATAAGCATTTACCCGGAGCGAAGACGCGAACGAAGCAGGGGACTGCCGGTGTCGACGTGCGCGCCGGCCTGATACGTCAGCTCTATGACCTCGGTGTGCGGCATGTCAACGTCGAGCCCAGCTGCACTATTGACAATGAGCAGTACTTTTCCTACCGGCGGGAGGGGAAGACTGGCCGTCAGGCGGGCATCGTAATCCTGCCTGAGCAGGGCTAAGTTTCAAAGTTGTAATTTTGGCGCGCCAAATTTGCGCGTGTCTATGCGATATTGCCAACCCAGCCGGTAGGTTGTGGGTAGCACAGACTTAAATTCGCACACTAAGAAGGACGTAGCAGAAGATGGCTGATTTCTTCCGTGGGGTTTCAAATTTTTTCGGTCTTACCCCGACTGATGACGCGGCTTACGACGAGCACTACGACGAGTTTGACCGCCGTGACGAGGAGCGTTTTGATGACTCCTATGCCGACTCGCGTCGTGCGGAGCGCCACCGCTACGAGCTGCGCGAAGAGGCTCCACGTGAGACTGCAAGTGTGAACTCCCGCGAGGAGGACTACCGCTACGGCAACCTGCACTCCGTTGCTGAGACCAAGGAACCGGAGCAGGTCTTCATCAAGCCGGAAAGTGGTTTCCAGGACAAGTACTCCAAGGCTCCGGACATCGGTTCGCACTTCCGCGACGGTGACATTGTCACCTTCGATCTGAGTGAGCTTGACCCATCTGAGGCTAAGCGCTATGTCGACTTCGTTGCTGGACTGGTTTTCGGTCTGCGCGGTCGAATCAAGGCTGACGGCTCCGTGTTCACCCTGTACCCGCATGGCTGCGATGTCAACGAGGGCCAGTTCGACCGGATGTCTGGCTAGTCAGCCGGCTCGCATGGCCTGTTAGTGTTTCGTATTTCGATTAATTAGCTAGACTGTTTATTCGTGTCTTCACTACTGCTAGTTCTGCTAATCCTGCTGAAGCTTTTCACCTATCTGCTGTTGGCTCGCATTGTGATTGAAATGATTCAGTCATTTTCTCGCTCTTGGCGACCAGGCAGGGTGTTTTCGTCGATTGGCGAAGTTGTTTTTGTCATTACCGACCCGCCGGTGAAGCTGTTGCGCCGACTCATCCCGCCTATGCCGATGGGCAACGTGATGGTGGACATGTCTGTGCTTGTTTTGTTCTTCATCCTTATGATTCTGCGAATGGTGCTGCAGGTAGCTCTCGGCGCGGTGGCGTAAATATCGCTAACTGTTTGCTTGGGATCCACAATGTGGATTTCGGTGGAGCTGTGTTGTTTTGACTGTCCCGAATGCGATGTTCTCGGGCATTGAATTGCCGCCGGGGGTGTTAATCGGGGGCAACAATAGGAACCCGTTGGGGATTGTAATCCCCAATGGGTTTTTATTGTGTCGGGGGTAAAGTTCTGTGGCTAAAGGTGCAGGGTAAGGGCGAGGTTTAACGTTTTACTAGAACTTTGCCATTGGTTAGAACGTGGGGGATAGAGTCCTGCCCAAAATAAATGGGGTGAGGACTGTGACTAGAGCAGGTAGGATTGGCCGGGTAAACAGTACTACTGGAAATAATTCTCTTAAGATTTCTTAAGAACTGTCCGCTCAAAGTGTTAGGGGAACTCACCATGCCGTTGACTCCGGCTGATGTGCATAATGTGGCTTTCAGCAAGCCTCCGATTGGCAAGCGTGGTTACAACGAGGACGAGGTCGATCAGTTCCTCGACCTCGTGGAGGACGCACTGGGTGAGCTCCAGGATGAAAACGCTGAGCTGCGCCAGCGGGTTGAGGACCTTGAGGGTCAGCTAGAGCAGGGTGGCGGCGCAGACTACGCTGCTTCCGGTGCTGCCGCTGCGGCGCCGGCTGTCGATGAGGACAAGCTGCGCAAGGAAATTGAGCAGGAGCTGCGCGCTGAGTACAACGAGCGCCTGAGCGCTCAGCAGCAGGAGATTGAGGCTCACTACCAGGATCGTCTGGATGCTCTTGAGAAGCGTGCTTCTGAGGCAGAGGCTTCTGCACAGCAGGCTTCCTCCGCAGCTGCGGAGCAGCCGCAGGCAGTTGCAGCAAGCACCGGCACCGAGTCGCAGGAAGTTAGCCTCCGCGCTGCTCGTATCCTGCAGGCTGCTCAGGACACCGCTGATCGCGTCACCACTGACGCCGACGCTGAGGCCAACAAGCTTGTCACCGAGGCTCGTGAAAACGCTGACCGCACCGTGGCAGAGGCCAATGAAGAGGCCGAGCGCACTATCACCAACGCTCGCAATGAGGCAGAAGCAACTTTGGCTGATGCCAAGAAGCGCAGTGAGCAGCTGTTGGCTGATGCCCGTAACGAGTCTGAGTCGACCCTCACTGACGCTCGCCAGCGCAGCGAGCAGATGATCAGCGACGCAGACGCTCGCTCTAACGCCACCATCACCGCAGCGCAGCAGAAGGCAACCGCGCTGCAGGACGATGCAGAGCGCAAGCACCACGAGATCATGACCACCGTCAAGGAGCAGCAGACCGCTCTGGAGGGGCGCATCGAGGAGCTGCACATCTTCGAGCGCGAGTACCGCACTCGCCTGAAGACCTTCCTGGAGTCCCAGCTCGACGACCTGAACTCTCGCGAGTCGGCTGCCCCGGCCGACGGCTACAACAACTAATTACGTAGCCAACACGTAGAAAACCACCACGCTCGGCTCCCCAGGGAGGGGAGGCAGAGCGCGGTGGTTTTTGCTATCTTTCCCTGTGAACCAATCGCATTCTTTGTTCCGGTCAGGGTTGTAGTAGTTGCCTGAGACACTGCTATACTGACACCCATACGCGCAATGAGCCGGCCATCACCGGGGAGCGTTTCGGAAGAACAGTCCAGTAGAAAATGGGCCCAGTAGAACCGAACGGTTTGGCACCGTTACAAAGCCTTATTAAATAAGCGGGCTATCGCGTGAAGCCGCATGGTTCTTGTTCGCAAGAACCGTCGTAAAGCGTGATGCCAAGCGGGGTGGTACCGCGCGAGACTCCTTTTCAGCGTCACCAGTAACAACGCTGAAGGGGCTAGGCATGCGTCCCCGTGGTGAGTATTAATGATGTTCGACCACGGAAGTGACGTAGAAACGGTGTCTAATTCGAACGATGTAAATGCCTCTGCTGAGGCCACTCCGGCAGGTGGCGCGTATCCGCGCACTGCTGACTTTGGTAAGTACACCTCCAGCCCGAAGTTTCCGGAACTGGAGGAAAAGGTTCTGGAGTACTGGGGCAAGGACAGCACTTTCCAGGCCTCTATCGATCAGCGTAATGGTGCTGACGAATACGTCTTTTATGATGGCCCGCCGTTCGCCAACGGTCTACCGCACTACGGTCACCTGCTGACCGGTTACGTCAAGGACATTGTTCCGCGTTACAAGACCATGCGTGGCTACCAGGTTGGTCGCGTCTTTGGCTGGGACTGCCATGGTCTGCCGGCTGAGCTGGAGGCAGAGAAGCAGCTCGGTATTAAGGACAAGGGCCAGATCGAGGAAATGGGTCTGGCTAACTTCAACAAGTACTGCGCTGAGTCGGTGCTGCGGTACGCGGGCGAGTGGAAGGAATATGTCACTCGTCAAGCGCGTTGGGTTGATTTCGACGGCGGATACAAGACCATGGACATGAGTTACATGGAGTCCGTGATCTGGGCCTTCAAGGAGCTCTACAACAAGGGCCTGGTCTACCAGGGATTCCGCGTGCTGCCGTACTCCTGGGCAGAGCACACCCCGCTGTCCAACCAGGAGACCCGCCTGGATGACTCCTACAAGATGCGGCAGGACCCGACGCTGACCGTGACCTTCCCGTTCACCGGCGCCAAGGCAGGCTCGGCAGCGGAGAAGACGCTGGCGGATAACCCGGTGCTCGCTGACACTGCGGCTATCGCATGGACCACCACGCCGTGGACGCTGCCGTCCAACCTTGGTCTGGCCGTGAACCCGAAGGTCACCTACGCCGTAGTTAAGGTCGGCGAGGATTCCTCCGTGCCGGAGTTTGCAGGTAAGAACTTCCTGCTGGCAGAAGCACTGATTGGTGCCTACGCCAAGGAATTGGGCAAGGAACACGAGGTCGTGGCTACCTTCGCTGGTGCTGACCTGGAAGGTCTGACCTACCAGCCGATCTTCGACTACTTCGCAGATCACCCGAACGCTTTCCAGATCATGGTGGCCGACTATGTCACCACCGAGGACGGTACTGGTGTGGTCCACCAGGCGCCGGCCTTCGGTGAAGACGATATGAACACCTGTAATGAATACGGCATTGATGTCATCATTCCGGTGGACATGGACGGTAAGTTCACTTCGCAGGTGCCGGAGCACCAGGGCAAGTTGGTCTTTGACGCCAACAAGGACATCATCCGTGACCTGAAGGCCGCTGGCCGCGTCGTCCAGCACCGCACCATCGAGCACTCCTACCCGCACTCCTGGCGTTCGGGCGAGCCGCTGATCTACATGGCACTGCCGAGCTGGTTTGTGTCCGTTACCAAGATCCGCGAGCGCATGGTGGAGCTCAACCACAACGAGATTGAGTGGATGCCGGAGCACGTCCGCGACGGTCAGTTCGGCAAGTGGCTCGAGGGCGCACGTGACTGGAACATCTCCCGTACCCGCTACTGGGGATCGCCTATTCCGGTGTGGGTTTCCGACAACGACGAGTACCCGCGTGTCGACGTCTACGGTTCCCTCGATGAGCTGGAGGCGGACTTCGGCGTTCGCCCGACCACACTGCACCGCCCGGAGATTGACGAGCTGGTTCGCCCGAACCCGGACGACCCGACCGGTAAGTCCATGATGCGCCGCGTCCCGGATGTCTTGGATGTCTGGTTCGACTCCGGTTCCATGCCGTTTGCGCAGTTCCACTACCCGTTCGAGAACAAGGAGTGGTTCGAGTCCCACGCACCGGCCGACTTCATTGTGGAGTACATCGGCCAGTCCCGCGGCTGGTTCTACCTGCTTCACGTCCTGTCGGTTGCACTGTTCGACCGCCCGGCGTTCAAGAAGGTTGTCGCTCACGGCATCGTGCTGGGCGATGACGGCAACAAGATGAGTAAGTCCAAGCGCAACTACCCGGACGTCAACGAGGTCTTCGACCGCGACGGCTCCGACGCCATGCGCTGGTTCCTCATGTCCAGCCCGATTCTGCGCGGCGGCAACCTGATTGTCACCGAGCAGGGCATTCGCGAGGGCGTGCGCCAGGCGCTGCTGCCGATCTGGAACGCATACTCGTTCCTGCAGCTCTACGCTTCCAAACCGGCCGAGTGGTCGGTAGACTCCGACATCATCCTGGACAAGTACATCCTGGCCAAGCTTGCAGCAACCGTCCGTGCTGTTACTGAGTGCCTGGACAACACTGACATTGCTTCTGCCACCGATGAGGTCCGTCAGTTCTGTGACGCACTGACCAACTGGTACGTGCGCCGCTCCCGCGACCGCTTCTGGGCCGGCGATGTCAAGCACCCAGAGGCCTTCAATACCTTGTACACGGTGCTGGAGGTTCTCACCCGCGTGGCTGCTCCGCTGCTGCCGATGTCCACCGAGGTCATCTGGCGCTCGCTCACTGGCGGCCGCTCGGTGCACTTGGAGGATTGGCCGGACGTCGACAAGCTGCCGACCGATGACGAACTCGTTGAGTCCATGGACATTGTCCGCAATGTCTGCTCGGCAACATCGCGCATCCGCAAGGCCAACCAGCTGCGTAACCGCCTGCCGCTGAAGAATCTGACCCTGGCATTCCCGGATGCCGAGCGTCTGCGTGAGTACACCGACATCGTTTCCTCCGAGGTCAACGTCGACAAGGTGGAGTTCACCTCCGACGTGGACTCGGTGGGACGATTCGAGGTCTCCGTCAACGCTCGCGTGGCCGGTCCGCGCCTGGGTAAGGACGTCCAGAAGGTCATTAAGGCTGTGAAGTCTGGCAACTACGAGGTTGTCGACGGCACGGTTGTCGCCGATGGTATTCCGCTGCAGGAGGGTGAGTACACCCGCAACCTGGTCGCGATCTCGCCAGATTCCACCGCTGAGGTCGACGGCGTCAATGGCCTGGTTGTGCTCGACACTGAGCTCGACGAGGACCTGGAGTCCCGCGGTTGGGCCGCTGACCGCATCCGTGGTCTGCAGGATGCCCGCAAGAACGCTGGCCTTGAGGTCACCGACCGCATTTCGGTGAAGTTGCAGGTGCCGGCCGAGCGTGAGGAGTGGGCCAACCGCCACGCTGACCTCATCGCCCGGGAAGTTCTCGCAACCGCTTTCGAGGTCGTCGCTGGCGGAGAGTCCCTGAGCTACGATGTGGCGGACGGCTGCTCGGCGGATATTGCCAAGCAGTAGGGGAGAGTAATCTCTATGCCGACTTCCGGGCGGTGGGTTCTGCACATCGACATGGACGCGTTCTTCGCGTCCGTCGAGCAGCTCACTCGCCCGACTCTGCGCGGGCGGCCAGTTCTCGTCGGCGGGCTGGGTGGTCGAGGTGTGGTCGCCGGTGCCTCCTATGAGGCCCGCGCGTACGGCGCGCACTCGGCTATGCCGATGGCTCGCGCACGTCGTCTCATGCCACCGACCGCAGTGACGGTCAGCGCGCGCAAGGGCATCTACGGGCCGGTGTCGCGCCGCGTGTTCTCTGTAATCCGCGAGCGCGTGCCCGTGGTCGAGCAGCTCAGCGTTGACGAGGCTTTCATGGAACCCGAAGAGCTGCAAGGCGCCTCGAAGGAGCAGGTCATTGCCTGGGCGGAGCAGCTGCGGGCAGATATTCGGCGGGAGACCGGCTTGGCCTCGTCGATAGGCGCGGGCGCGGGCAAGCAGTTCGCGAAAATTGCGTCAGGCCTGGCGAAACCCGATGGCGTGTACGTGCTGGACCCCGCACGCAATCACGAGCTTCTACACCCATTACCGGTAGAGAAGCTCTGGGGCATCGGCCCTGTCACCGCTGCAAAATTGCACACGCTGGGCGTGGAGACGATCGGTGATTTTGCCGCCATGTCCCAGCGCGATGTCGAGGTTTCGCTGACATCCAAAACCGGTGTGATGCTGTGGCAGCTGGCGCAGGGGACGGACGATCGGCCGGTTAAGGAGCGAGATGTCGCCAAGTCTGTATCGGCGGAGTACACCTATCCTGAGGATCTGGAGTCGCAGGCCCAGCTCCACGCCGCCATCGATCGCGCGGGTGAGTCCGCTTTTCGACGGCTCAAAAAAGATGGCCGTGGTGCTCGCACCATCACTTGCAAGGTGCGTCTGTCTGACCTGAGCATCCATACCCGATCTGAGACGCTCGCCTACGCCACACAGGATTTCGACACCCTCATGGCAGTGGCGCACCGAATCGCGTTCACGCCCGCGGAGGTCGGCCCAGTGCGACTGGTGGGCGTCGGTTTCTCCGGGCTGGATTCGCACATACAAGAAGTCCTGTTTCCTGAGCTCGACCGCGCTATCACCGTCGAAGATCGAGTGCCAGCACCTGCGCTTTCCGACGCTCCCGCCGGCCTGGTCGAGCTATCCGGAACCGGTGCGTTGCCGACCGTTCGGCTTTCCGATTCCAAGTGGGCACCTACCTCGGATGTGCACCACAGCGAGTATGGACATGGTTGGGTACAGGGTTCGGGGCACGGGATTGTGACCGTCCGCTTTGAAAGCCGCACCAGTGGCCCCGGGCGCATGATTACGCTGAAGGAAGACGACCCGGAGCTGCGCCCGTGCTCCGCGGTGTGCAGTTTGGACTGGCCGGAGTGGCTGGCATCCGACGAAGCAGCAGCTCTCGACTTGCCGCAACCTGAACGGGAAAGCGAAGACGAACTCGGCCCCGACGCGGATGCTTGATATGGCTGACTGCCTCGATGCCGTTCGCGGCGCTCTGTTTATGCGCTGTCCGTAAACTGGGGCACTATGACTACCGAATCCCGCATTGCAGAGCTTGAGACAGCTCGCCGCGCCTCGTTGCGCAACACCGATCGAGATCCGAATCCGTCGACCACACTTCCCGACGACGGTCTGGATAACCGCCAGCGCATGCTGAACGGTCAGTGGTATATCGCCGATCATCCGGAATCCCAGGCTCTGAACGTGCGAATTGGCCAGGTGGCCGCTGAATTTGAGGTCGCATTCCGCGAAGACCAGCAGGCAGCACAGCAAGTGCTAGCACCGGCACTGGGGTCTTTCGGAGAGAGCAGCACCGTTCGCCCGCCGATCTACCTGGACTACGGCGATAACATCCACATCGGCGACAACGTTTTCATCAACTTTGGGCTCACCGCACTTGACGTGGTGAAGGTGACAATCTGCGACTATGCGCAGCTCGGGCCCAACGTACAGCTGCTTCCACCAGTACACCCACTGGGAGCTGAGGCCCGCGCCGCTTATCTAGAGTCTGGAGATGAAATCATCATCGGACGCAATGCCTGGATCGGTGGCGGAGCCATCATCCTGGGCGGTGTTCACGTCGGCGACAATTCTGTGGTCGCCGCGGGTGCCGTGGTGACTAAGGACGTTCCCGCGGGCGTAGTCGTGGCTGGAAACCCGGCGAAAATCATCCGCATCATCGAGGCGTGAATTAGAACAGCGTCTGCGGATGCACATTCGCAGCCAGCGCGGCGGCGAGAATGATGCGCGCCTGCGGTGCATGCACGCAACCAGCGCTAATCACACCGTGCCGAGCCAGCGTCGCACCGCCACCGGCACCGCCGTAGGCGGCGTGGACATCACCGCGCGGAACGCGCGTTGCCATCACGACGGTCACATCAGCCGCAATGGCCCGGTCAATGGCAGCGGCAAACTCATCGGAGACATTGCCCGACCCCAGGCCCTCTACGACAATGCCGCGTGCACCGGCGGCGACTGCCGAATCCAGCAGTGATCCATCTGCACCCAAGTAGGCGGGGATAATCTCTACCTTCGAGCCCGCCAAAGCCGCCAGAGGCAGCGGATCTGGACGAACCGGCTCCTCCGGTGCATTAGTGGCAAAAGCCAAAGGATCGGTTGTGTGCCACTTCGTCGCACCTCGTACCGGCAAGACTGCGTGGCCAAAGACAATAAGAACGCCAATTCCCTGCGCAGAGGCATCGGAAGCAATGGTCACGGCCTCAAAGAGGTTCCCCGGTCCGTCGGTTTCCGGATGATCATAGGGAAGTTGTGCACCAGTAAAGACAACCGGACGCGAGTCAGCATGGAAAATATCGGCAGCCATGGCCGTTTCCTCCATCGTGTCCGTGCCATGAGTTACGACGACACCGTCCACGGAGTCGTCGTCAAGCACTTCGTGAATAGTGGCGAGAATACGGTCAACGTCGGTGAACGCGAGATTCGACGAGTCCAGCATCCCGAGCTCACGAACCTCCAGCTCTAACATGCCCTCGGGATAACGCTGCGCGACCGCGGCGACGAGCTCTGTGCCCGAGATGGTCGGGGTTAGCGCACCGCTGCGATCCGTGGTGCAGGCGATGGTGCCGCCGGTGGTGATGACAACGATTCGGCGAGGGGAGGCCGTGCTAGACGAGGTCGAGCTAGCCGGGGAATGATCCTGAGTCGACATGTCCACCATCTTACCCAGGCGATGTTTTGGCCTTGTGTAGGATTATGGAAGGCGTGAAGCCAGCGAATCTTCATGCAGATTTTATTGGAGTAGTGCACATATGAGAGTCCCCTGCAACCAGCGCGTTAGCGGAATGCGTTGGCGCACAGCGCGTGGTGTGACAGTAGCGGCGATGGTCTCGGTCAGCGCACTTGGGCTAGCTGCCTGCGGTGGTGGCAATACTGCAGCGCCGACGACTGAATCGAAGACATCCAGCTCGGCGGAACCCGTCATCATGCTGCCGACGCGCGCAGAGCTTAACGACGTCCTCGCACGCCTTATCAACCCCGATTTACCTATCGAGGAAAAGGCGCTGACCATTGAGGACGGCGATACTGCCGGCGATTTCTTCGACATTGTCACCAATAGTGCCAATGAGCAGGAAATCAGCTTTGATGTCATTGATCCGATCACGCCCGGCTTCACGACGAAGCAGGCCGTAGCCGGTGTCAATATCCTCCGCCCGGAGGAAGATCCGATGCTCGTGGATCAGGTGGACTTCATTTACAGGGATGGCCGTTGGATGCTGAGCAAGGAATGGGCCTGCAACCTGGCGTCGACGCTTGATCCGGAGCACAAGCCGGGGTTCTGTCTCGCGCCGGGCGAAACCCCTCCGCCGCCGCCTGAGCCGGAGGAAGAAGCCCCAGTTGAAGAGGCTCCGGTTGAGGAGGCCCCAGCACCGGTCGAGGAGCCAGCCCCGGCTCCGGCGCCCGAACCACCCGCTGAGGAAGTTCCGCCACCCGCGCCTGAACCGCCGGCTGAGGAGGTCCCGCCTCCTGCGCCGGCTCCGGCTCCGGCGGAGGACGCGCCTCCTCCGCCTCCACCGGCTTAGGTGCCGTTGGCCCAGGCATCACAGCCTAGCCCGGTCGGGTGCACTGGGCAGACAAAAGAAAGTGTCTAGGTTTATGACAGTTCCGCCCATTTTTTGGGAAGAAAAGTGACATAAACCTAGACACTTTCTCGTCTTCTAACCTTGCGCTGGCCAGAGCTATTTCTTCTGGGCTACTTCTTCGACCCGCTGCCGTCCTTAAACTCCAGCCCGCGGTGCGTCTGCTGAGTGATGCGCACATCGGAGTTGCCGTCGCCGTAGGTCACGGAGGTCACAAAGTCGATGTTGCCCTTCATCGGAAGCGGCTTAGTCAGGTCGATGGTGACGCGGTCGGCAAGCATGTCAGTCGTGGCCTCGACAACCTTCAGTGCACCCTCGCCGCCAGTGTCCAACTCGGTGACGGTCGGCACCTGCTTGACATCGACCTTCAAATTAACAATGTCGCCCGCACGGCTGAGCAGGGTATAGGTCACCTTCTGCGTCATCGTGGTCTGGCCTTCGACCTCGCTTTCGACCGTCCAGGTTGCATCCTTTCCGATGTCCTCGGAGGGGAAGACGATAGGTACGGAATGCAGCTGTTGCAGCGCCATCTCCACACCAGCGCGAGCGGTGTCGGTCGCCTTCTCCGGCGCTCCCAGCTTGAGTTCCTTGACCTCACCAGTGGCTGTTGTTGACCAATCAGAGATAAAGCCCTGTGCGGTAGCGATATCCTCATTCAGCTCATCGTTGGAGCCGTGGGGTTTACCCACCTCTGACGTCACCACACGAGTATCGTTATCGCTGGTAACAGTGCTGGTCAGGGGGATTTCCAGGCGGGTGTCCGGGAACGTCTGGTCGCTATCGGCGTTTCCGCCACGCTGCGCGAAGCCCTGCGTCACCGCCACGGTCGACTCCTGCTCTGCACCGTCGTCCTTCCAGCGCACGCTCGCCAGCTCACCGCTACCAGCACTGGTCAATTCGACCTTGGGTTGTGCAACGTCCACGGGTTGCGTTTCCACCGAGCTTTCCGACGAGCACGCGGCCAGTGACACCACAGTGGTAGCGGCAACAACAGCGGTGCCGACCCTCGCCAGCAGGCCACGCTTGGTGTGGCCAGGCTGGTCGCTGCGGCTAGGTCGACGGAACCACGAGGAGGTGGTGCCTCCTGCACGTCGTAAAGCAGAGGAGGCCGGAACAAACTGAGATTGGAAACGTCGAGTCACACCGGTTAGCGTACCGGTTTCGCGGTGGATAGGAACCACCCGGGCGGTGTCAGTTGGCTGAATATGGGTTTGTTAGGCCATTATGGGACAGTGACTAAGAAGGAAACGAGGACATATTTCCCGCGGCGGGGGATTCTCGCTGCGGTTATTGTGTCAGTTGCGATTATCGATCAGCTGACCAAGATTATCGCTTTGAAGACTCTCGATGGCCGTCCTGCGGTGCAGGTCATTGGCGATCTCTTCGAGTTGCGGCTCGTTTTTAACCCCGGTGCAGCCTTTTCCTTTGGCACGAACGCCACCTGGGTTTTTACTACGTTGCAGCTGGTTTACATCCTGGCTGTGATGTGCTTTTCCCATTGGTTGCGCAGTCCTATATCGGCGACTGCGGCGGGGCTTATTGCTGGTGGTGCGCTGGGCAACCTCATCGATAGGCTGTTTCGGGAACCCGGTTTCTACGTCGGCCACGTCGTCGATTTCCTGTCGGTTAAGGGTTTTGCCGTATTTAATATCGCGGACTCCGCGATTACTGTGGGCGTTATTATCCTCGTTATCTGGATGGTTTTTTCCAAGGAGCCGGATCTCTTCGCTGATCAGATTGCAGCGGAGAAGAAATCTTCCCAGACGGATCAGAAGCAGTCGGCGGAGGGAGGACAGCAGTGAACGACAATGCAGTAAATGGTGGTGCAGCACTCGGGGGAGCGCACCAGCCCGACCGAGAAACCCGGCAGATGCCCGTTCCACCGGGCTTGGCTGGTATGCGGGTAGACGCCGGTGTGGCTAAGTTGTTGGGGCTCTCGCGCACAGCGGTGGCTGATTTGGCAGCGGCTGGGGACATCACGGTCGATGGCGTGAGCGTTGGTAAGTCCGACCGATTGGAAGAAAACGCTTTCCTCTCTGTGTTGTTGCCGCCGGTGGAAAAGCCATTGGTTCCCAAAGAGGAACTCGTCGAGGGCATGGACGTGCTCTACCACGACTCCGATTTGGTGGCTGTTCACAAGCCTGTCGGTGTGGCCGCACATCCGTCGGTCGGTTGGGAAGGCCCAACGGTTATCGGTGGACTGGCGGCTGCTGGTTTCCGCATTTCTACCTCCGGTCCGCCCGAGCGAAAAGGCATCGTGCATCGCCTCGATGTTGGCACCTCTGGCGTGATGGTTGTCGCCTGCTCCGAACGGGGATACTCCGTGCTCAAGCGGGCGTTCAAAAACCGTGAGGTGTCCAAGACCTATCACGCTCTGGTTCAGGGGCATCCGGATCCGCTGTCGGGGACAATTGATGCGCCGATTGGCCGTCATCCTTCGGCGGGTTGGCGCTTTGCCGTCCGCCAGGATGGCAAGCATGCTGTGACGCACTACGAAACGCTTGAGGCCTTCGCCCCAGCAACGCTGCTGAAGGTGAATCTAGAGACTGGGCGCACGCACCAGATTCGCGTGCACTTCTCTGCGCTGAATCACCCATGCTGCGGCGATCCCATGTACGGTTCCGATCCGGCATTGGCCAAGCGGCTGGGGCTCAACCGCCAGTGGCTTCACGCGGTCTCGCTTGGTTTCCACCATCCGGCAGATGGGCGCTGGATGGAAATCGAATGTCCATACCCAGATGATTTGAACCACGCATTGGAAGTTTTGAGGCAGAGCGCATGACGCAGACCCCATCGGGATCCAAGAACCCACCACGCCGTGAAACTCGTGCGAAAAGCACTGGTGACGGCAGTATTTCGCCAGTGATGGCACTGATCTCTGGTTTCTGTGTTGTCGTATTGGTGATTGTTTTAGCAGTCGCTTCGACCTCCGATCGGGTAAGCAAGCCGCAAAATCTCAACGGCGATGCGCTCGGCCCGGACCCGTGGGAAGCAACCGAGCAGTACGTAGAGCGTGCCGACGAGTCCCTCGCGAATATGAAGAAAGAGGACTACCGGCTAAAGACCGGCCAGCCAGTCGTGGAGGACCCGAAGTTCTGGGCGATGGTGACTTTTGACCGGCTGCTCGATGCGCAAGAAGCGGCACAGGTCTATGAAAAAGAGCCCTCTCTGCGAGTGTCGACTGCAATCATCGGCGGTGTGAGCACCCGGTATTTGCCGCAGCCGAGTAAAACAGCGAGCGAAGAAAAGCTGCTGCAAGATCAGCTGGAGTTAGCAGCTGCTTACGCAGACGTCGCGATTGACGACGAACGGCTCGGCTTCAACGGGTTACTGGTCTATGGTGACGCTGAATCGTTGATGGATGTCAAGAAAATGCCCGATGTGAAAGCTGTCGAGGCGCTGCCATCAGATGCGGCGCGTGGCCGTTTTGGTATTCGCCCGGTGCTGAGTTCCGGCTTCACGGATAAAGATCCGCTCTTTGCGCCGGGGCTGAGCCAGAACTAAGCGGTCAGAACTAATAGAAGCCAGAACTGAGTGCCCAAATCCAAACGACTAGGATGAAGCGGCTAGAACTCTGCCGCCAGTACGCAGTCAGTTTCAACGAGAACGAAAAGGAGTCAGTCAACAGTGATTCAGGCATTCGGTGCGTACCTTTTGTGGGCGCTGTTTCCGCTCTATTTCCCCTTGCTGGAACCAGCAGGGGCCGTAGAGATTTTGGCGCACCGATTCGTCTGGACCCTTGTCTTTATGGTCATTGCCCTCAGCTTCATGCGCGCATGGCCAGAGCTGAAGGCCGCGAGTGCCAAGACCTGGGGCACTATTTTTATTGCCGCACTGTTGATCTCCGTCAACTGGGGTGTGTACGTCTACCTGGTCAACAATGGGCAGGTGGCGGAGGCCGCGCTCGGCTACTTCATCAACCCGCTGGTCAGCGTTTTGTTGGCGATGATTTTCTTCCGTGAAAGCATCTCGCGGTTGCAGCTCGGCAGTGTCATCCTGGCAACCATTGCGGTCATTGTTCTCACAATCGGTGTGGGACATCCGCCGTTGGGTGCGCTGGCGCTGGCGTTCAGTTTCGGTTTTTACGGACTAATGAAGAAGCGGGTATCGCTTTCCTCTGCAGCTTCGCTGACGGCCGAGTCCGCCGTAATCACACCGATTGCGCTGGCCTACATCCTCTGGTTGACCTACAACGGGCAGAGCACCTTTACCTCCGAAGGAACTGGTCACGTGCTGCTCATGATGAGCGCCGGTGTTGCTACCGCCATTCCGTTGCTTCTCTTCGGCGAAGGTGCCAAGCGCCTGCCGTTGGCCACATTGGGCCTGATGCAGTACCTGACTCCAGTTCTCCAAATCACCCTGGCAGTCACTGTGCTGGGCGAGCAGCTCGAACCGGAGCGCTGGATCGGGTTCTTCATCATCTGGGGTGCCGTCGCGCTGTTCATCTGCGATCTCATCCTGAAGATGCGGCGCCAGAGGCGGGTTCGCCGGGAACTCCGCAAGGCCGGTGTTGAACCGGCCGCGGTTTCCGACGATGCCGCCGACCAGACGGATGGGGCGGTTACCCGGGACGTCGTAAAGCCGGCAGATAATTAGCAGAAAAGTTCGCGCAGGTGCTCGTTGAGGAAGATTCCCTGCGGGTCGACCTTTTCCCGTAGTGCCTGGACCTCGCCGAACAGCGGATAACGTTCCGCGAAATCCTCCGCGCGGAGCGTGTGCAATTTGCCCCAGTGCGGGCGACCTTCGTGGGCCTTGAAAATCGGCTCGATGAGGTTGAAGTACTCTCGATAATTTTCCTTCCAGTAGCGGTGGATGGCGATGTAGGCACTGTCGCGACCGTACGCAGTGGATAGGGCCACATCATCGGCTTTCGCGGAGCGCACCTCGATGGGGAAGGAGACTTTCATCCTCTTGCGGGCAATCGCGTCGCGGATTTCCCCGAGGACATCGGAAGCGGCCTCGAGCGGGACGGAGTACTCCATCTCGGAAAAACGCACTCGGCGCGGCGAGACAAAGACCTTGTGCGCCTCATTGGAGTAGCTGCGCTCTGGCACGGTGTTGGTGGCAATCCGGTTGATGGTATCGGTCGTAGCGGGAATGGCCTTAGCAATCTCGCAGCACGCCAAGAGTCCCATGTTGTTGACGACTTCGTCGTTAAGATACGTACGCGCGCTGCCCAGGCGCTGCTTCAGGCTATTGCGGCTCGGGCGGCGGTGGCGCTGCGGTTCAATGCGAGTATTGTGCTTGACCAGCGTCTCGCGCTGTCCCGGGAACCAGAAAAACTCCAGGTGGTCAGCTTCTTTGCAGCGCTCGGCGAAACTCTTGCGCAGGGAATCAAACTCTTCGCGGTGCTCGTCGGCGTGCAGATCAAACGCTGGCACGACGGACATCGTGACCTCCGTAAGCACGCCGAAGACACCCAGTCCCAGCCGTCCGAGGCGGTAGAGCTCGCCGTCGATTCCCTCAGCGTCCGGATGGCAGTGCCTGACGACGCCATCCGCGGTGACAATCTTGAATCCTTTCACGGTGCCTGCGAAGCCGGTGAATCCAAGCCCGGTGCCGTGTGTGCCAGTAGAGATAGCACCGGCCAGCGACTGCGGATCGACATCGCCCTGGTTGGGAAGTGCCCAACCGAGCGGGCGCAGAATACCTGGAGTGTCGCGCAGGCGAGTGCCGGCACGCAGCGTGGCGGTCTGGTTGGCGGCGTCGAGTTCGACCAGACCAGAGCAGCGGTCGAGTTGAATGCGGTGCCCATCGGTGGTGGCCACGGAAGTAAAAGAATGACCGGCCCCTAGCGGGCGCACCGTAGTTCCTTCGGTCTTCGCCGCTTTAATTACCGAGATAACGCCCTCATCATCGTGCGGCTGATGAGTGTAGGACGGGGTGCACGATTGCGTGTGCGCCCAATTGCTCCAATGAGAGTTGGCGACGGCTTTTGCCTGCGCACGCCGACGTACGCGTGGTACGCGGGACTCAACTGTAGAGACTGTGAAGCGGGCGTTGTTGCGTGAATTGCTCATGTGAAGATCAATCCCTTTCCTCGGTACGTGGGCCAGTGGGCGATGATGGCGCCATCTCGAACTGCAATGACTTCTTGTGTGTGCTCGGCTATTTCGCCGGCCTTGGCGTGGCGGAACCACACGGGATCTCCCAGCGAAATTGCGTCGGCGGTCTTGCCGAGCAGCGGAGTCTGCACCTCACCTGGTCCTTCCTCTGCCGCGTAGCGCAGGCCAGTGGGGTACCAGGGGGTTGGCAGCCGGTCAGCTCCCGCCGGTCCAGAGGCAATTCGACCACCGCCGGACACCGTGACCACGCCCTTCTTAGGGCGTCGCGTCGCCGGCAACACAAACCAGGACGCCGGGCGCAGATTGAATGCGCGATAGTTATCGAAGAGGGTTGGTGCCAGGAACCCCGACCCCGCCGCTGCCTCGGTGACTGCGGCCTCGGCGCACGTCGACTCCAGCGACCCCGTGCCACCACCGTTGACAAACTCCAGCGGCCCCGCCACTTTCTCGACTGCAGCGACAACCTTCGCGCGGCGCTTTGCCAATTCCTTCTTTGAGACGGCCTGCATCACTCGAATTGCGCGCGCACGCAGGGAGTTTCCGGCATCGCCCACTCCGGCAATGTGTCCCTCATACATCATGATTCCCGCCAGCTGCAGCTCCGGACGGGCAATAATCTGCTTGGCAAACGCCGCTGCCTGCTTCGGCGAGAACAGGCTTGAGCGCAGCGTACCGATATGCACGCCGGGGAGGGGACGAAAGGATGCGTCGACGTCCATACACACGCGGATTGGCGCATTTTCGCTTGCCGACGACGCCAGCGCCTCTAGATGCTCGGGACGGTCAACCATGACGCAGATGGCGGCACGCGCTGCATCATCGTCGGCAAGCTCTGAGATAGCGCGGGCGTCAAGAGTTGGGTAGGCGACGACGATGTCGTCACTAATGCCTTCTCGGAATAGGTACAGCGCCTCTGCCAGTGAATATGCCAGCACGCCCTGGAAACCGGGGAAGGCCAGGACGTGCGAAATAAGCTGTGGAATGCGAATCGATTTCGAGGCCACGCGGATAGGCATCCCGTTTGCACGGCGGAGCATATCGCGGGCATTGGCTTCGACCGCCGCGAGGTCGACGACGACTGCAGGAAGGGAAGTGCAGTTAAGCAGCGTGTCGGTAGCTAGTGGCGGGCGGGCTGTCTGGGGCGTCTGTGGCGGCAGCGCTTCAGGCAGGTGAGACATCGATGTCGGAGCCGGGCGGGATGTGTCCGAGGACTCCGGGGCAGAAGCTCGAGAAAGTTTCATGCCCTAAAACGTAATCATTGAAAACCTGTACTGTCTTTGATTTTGAAAAGAAAGTCAGAATTTTCCAGGTCTGCGCCCTTTTAGACCAGCCAGCTGTAGCGGGCGGCATCCATGTTGGAGGTGATGACATCGCCATCGATGAGGTAGCCGGCAGCGACAGGGCGGCGGTCGATGGTTGCAAGAACCTCGTCAAGCTCGGGCTTGGGGAAGTAGGTGAAGTGGCCATCGGAAAGTGGTGCGAACACTGTATTGCTCCTTTGGTTCTTTGCTCGAGGGCGGTGCGTTTCTTTGTGGCCGCGAGGAAATATGAGGACTTCCTCACGAACCGTGGTGTTGAGTATTGTCAACTGGTTTTGAAAAGTAAAGGAAAAGTAAGAGTGATGTTGCACACGTCTTTAGCTATAACTGTGCAGGCATAAGGGGCTGCTTCATTTTGGGTGTTCGAAGGAATCTTGTTCAGTCCGGGGGATTGTCTACAATCTGGACTCATGGCTAACTCCTCCTTCGTGCACCTCCACAATCACACCGAGTACTCCATGCTCGACGGTATGGCGAAGATTGATTTGCTCGCCGACGAGGTTGCGCGACAGGGAATGCCTGCGGTCGGTGTCACCGACCACGGCAATATGTTTGGCTCGAATGCGTTCTATCGGCAGATGAAGTCCAAGGGCATCAAGCCAATCATCGGCATTGAGGCATATATGGCGCCGGAGAGCCGTTTTAATAAAAAGCGCATTCAGTGGGGTGAACCGCATCAGCGTCGAGACGACGTCTCGGGTCGCGGTTCCTACTTGCACCAGACCATGTTGGCTGCGAATGCGCAGGGTCTGCGGAACCTGTTCTACCTGTCGTCGATGGCATCGTATGAGGGACAAATTAGTAAGTACCCGCGTATGGATGCCGAGTTGGTGGCAGAACGCGCCGAGGGCATTATCGCGACCACTGGTTGCCCGTCGGGTGATGTGCAGACGCGTCTGCGTCTGGGGCAGTTCGACGAGGCTCTGCAGGCCGCCGGGATGTGGCAGGACATCTACGGCAAGGAAAACTACTTCCTTGAGCTGATGGATCACGGGCTGGATATTGAGACCCGTGTGCGCAGTGAGCTACTGGAGATTGGCCGGAAGCTGAACCTGCCGCCGCTGGTTACGAATGACTGCCACTATGTCACCCGTGACCAGGCCAAGGCTCACGAGGCTATGCTCTGTGTGCAGACGGGTAAGACGCTCAATGACCCGGACCGTTTTAAGTTCGACGGTGACGGCTACTTTATTAAGTCCGCCGAAGAAATGCGCGCGACCTGGGATCACCTAGTCCCGGGTGCCTGCGATAACACGCTGCTCATCGCAGAGCGCGTCGAGGACTACGACGAGCTGTGGGAGGAGCACCCGCACGATCGCATGCCGAAGGCGGACGTTCCGGAAGGGGAGACGCCGACGACATGGCTGCATCACAACGTGATGGAGGGGCTGCGCAAGCGCTTTGAAGGGCGCGAGGTACCGGAGGAGTACATCCGGCGCGCGGAGTACGAAATTGAGGTGATTGACGGTAAGGGCTACCCGTCGTACTTCCTTATCGTGGCGGAGTTGATCCGCCATGCCCGTGAGGTGGGCATCAAGGTCGGTCCGGGGCGTGGTTCCGCTGCCGGTTCTTTGGTTGCATACGCGACGTGGATCACCAATATCGACCCGATTGAGCACGGTCTTCTCTTCGAGCGATTCCTGAACCCAGAGCGCCCGTCCGCGCCGGATATCGATATCGACTTCGATGACCGCCGCCGCGATGAAATGATTCGCTACGCCGCCGATCGCTGGGGCGAAGACAAGGTGGCGCAGGTGGTCACCTTCGGTACGGTGAAGACCAAGCAGGCTCTGAAGGACTCGGCGCGTGTGCAGTTCGGTCAGCCGGGTTACCAGATTGCAGACCGCATTACTAAGGCGCTGCCACCTGCGATTATGGCTAAGGACATTCCGCTGAGCGGCATCGTCGACCCGGAGCACCCACGCTACGGCGAGGCCGCCGAGGTTCGTCAGCTTATTGAAACCGACCCGGATGTGGCTCGAATTTACGAGACGGCTCGTGGTCTCGAGGGCGTCGTTAGGCAGACCGGCGTGCACGCCTGTGCCGTGGTGATGGCGTCGGTGCCACTCTTGGATCACATCCCGATGTGGAAGCGACAGGCTGACGGCGCGATTATCACTGGCTGGGACTATCCGGCGTGTGAGGCCATCGGTCTGTTGAAGATGGACTTCCTGGGTCTTCGAAACCTGACGGTTATCGGTGACTGTATTGAGCACATCAAGTCCAACCGAGGCGAGACAGTTCTGCTCGATGACCTTCAGACCGATGATCCGAAGGTCTATGAGCTGCTGTCGCGCGGTGACACCCTCGGTGTGTTCCAGCTCGATGGTGGCGGAATGCGTGAGCTGCTCAAACGCATGCAGCCAACGGGCTTCGACGACATCGTGGCATCGCTGGCGCTGTACCGTCCGGGGCCGATGGGTGTGAACGCGCACTTTGACTACGCGGATATTAAGAATGGTCGCAAGCCTTATAACGCCATCCACGCGGAACTGGATGAGCAGCTGAAAGAAATCCTGGAAGAAACACACGGCCTGATCGTGTACCAGGAGCAGATCATGAAGATCTCGCAGAAGCTGGCGAATTACACCGCGGGCCAAGCAGATGGTTTCCGTAAGGCCATGGGTAAGAAGAAGCCCGAGGTGCTGGCCAAGGAGTTCGTGAACTTCGAAGGCGGCATGTTGGAGAATGGTTTCTCCAAGGATGCTGTCCAGAAGCTGTGGGATATTATTCTGCCCTTCGCCTCGTACGCGTTTAACAAGTCTCACGCGGCGGGCTACGGCCTGGTGTCCTACTGGACCGCGTATCTGAAGGCCAACTACACCGCTGAGTACATGGCGGCGCTGTTGACCTCGGTGGCGGATGATAAGAACAAGCTGGCTATTTATCTGTCGGACTGTCGCCACCTTGGCATTAAGGTGCTGCCGCCGGATGTCAATGAGTCGGGTATGGACTTCGAGCCGGTCGGTGAGGATATTCGCTTCGGCCTTGGCGCTATCCGCAACGTCGGCCATGATGTGGTCGCGTCGATTGTGAAGACGCGCGAGGAGAAGGGCAAGTTCACGTCGTTCTCGGACTACCTGGACAAGATTGAGACGCTGCCGTGTAACAAGCGCATCACCGAGTCGCTGATTAAGGCCGGCGCTTTCGACTCGCTGGGGCACCCACGAAAGGGCCTTGCGCTCATTCACGAAGAAGCCATTGACTCGGTGCTGTCGACCAAGAAGGCTGCAGACAAGGGACAGTTCGACCTGTTTGCGGGCTTCGGTGGGGAAGAGGACACCGGATCGGAGAGCATCTTTGAAATCCGTGTGCCGGATGAAAAGTGGGATCGCAAGCACGAGCTGACCCTGGAACGAGAAATGCTGGGCCTCTATGTCTCCGGTCATCCACTCGATGGGTTCGAAGAATCGCTGGCCGCGCAGACCGATACCGCTTTGACCACGGTCGTCGGTGGGGAAGTCGCCAACAACACCGAAATCACTATTGGTGGCATTGTCTCCAGTGTTGACCGTCGCGTGAATAAGAACGGTCAGCCCTGGGCGATTATTGGCATTGAGGACCACAACGGCGCGCGCGTGGAAGTCATGGCTTTTGCGAGGACCTACGCAATGATTGCCACCAGCATTGCTGAAGACGCCATTGTGCTTATTCGTGCTCGCGTTCAGTACCGCGATGACCGCATGAGTGTGGTCTGTGATGACCTGAAGCTGCCGGATCTTGGCCGTAATGGCTCCACTTCGGCGCCGCTGCGTCTGACCATGCGCACTGATCAGTGCACTCCGGAGATGATTGCCAAGCTGAAGTCAGTACTGCTGGACAACCCAGGCGACTCCGACGTTTACCTCAAGCTTGTCGACGGCGATTCCCACACCACTTTGGTTCTCGGCGAGCACTTGCGGGTCGACCGGGACGCCAGCTTGATTGGTGATCTGAAGGCGACGATTGGGGCCAGCATTTTGGGGTAGCTTATCGCGGCCCTGATTGTCGCAACCGGTTGTATGACCGAGTAGAGTCATAGCTCATGAGTGAGAATTCTGTGCCTGCTTCCCAGACCGAACGCCGACTTGTTCACGCGGCCGATATTCAGATTGCGCAGGCACGAATTTCTTCGGTTATTGCGGCCACTCCGCTGCAGTTCAGCCCACGTCTTTCCGAAATCACCGGTGCAAAGGTATTCCTCAAGCGGGAAGACCTCCAGGACGTGCGCTCGTACAAGATTCGCGGTGCCTACAACGCCATGGTTCAGGTTACCGACGAAGAGCGAGCAGCAGGCGTCGTTGCGGCATCTGCAGGAAACCACGCTCAAGGCGTGGCATATGCCTGCCGCCAGCTGGGTATTAAGGGGCGCATCTATGTGCCCAATGCCACGCCGAAGCAGAAGCGCGACCGTATCGCTTACCACGGCCGCGATGCCGTTGAGATTGTCGTTGTCGGGGACTCCTTCGATGAGGCCGCCGCTGCGGCGCGTGCTGACGCACAGCGCACTGGTGCCACCATGGTGGAGCCATTCGACTCCTTCAACACCATTGTCGGACAAGGCACTGTCGCAGCTGAAATTATTGCGCAGCTCTCCGGCCAGGGGTTGACTCTGGATACCATCTGCGCACCGGTCGGTGGCGGTGGTCTGCTCAGCGGTGTCACCTCTTACCTGTCGGATATGTCGCCGAACACCCAGGTCATGGGTGTGGAACCTGCGGGTGCGGCCTGCATGCGCGCAGCCCTGGAGAACAACGGCCCGATTACGCTGGGGCACACCGATCCGTTCGTCGATGGCGCCGCGGTGGCCCGTTTCGGTGACCTGCCATGGCACATCCTGGAGGCCAACCGCAACCGCGTTCATCCGATGATTGCGCCGGAGGGCGCGGTCTGTGAGGCGCAGCTGGATCTCTATCAGAACGAAGGGATCATCGCTGAGCCGGCCGGTGCGCTGTCTGTGGCAGCTCTGGAGCAGATGCAGTTTGAACCGGACGAGGTTGTTGTCTGCATCATCTCGGGCGGTAATAACGACGTGCTGCGCTATGCCGAGATCATGGAGCGCTCGCTGGTCTACCGCGGCCTCAAGCACTACTTCCTGGTCAACTTCCCGCAGAAGCCCGGCCAGCTGCGTATGTTCCTCAGCGATGTTCTCGGCCCGGATGACGACATCTCGCAGTTCGAGTACCTCAAGCGCAACAACCGCGAAACTGGCGCGGCTCTTGTCGGTATTGAGCTACGTCGTGCCTCTGACCTCGAGGAATTGCTGGCACGCATGGATGCCTCGCCGCTGAAGTGCCGCCGACTGGTACCCGGCACACCAGAGTATGACTTTTTGACCTAGACTTGCTGGGTCCAGCTGGGAAACCTCCGAGGAAGTCCTCCCAGCTCCGTTAATTAAATGAATCTTTTCGAGCAAGCTTTGTAGCGAAGGGGAGCGTCCACCCACTATGACTGGGGCAAGCAGTGTCGACCAGGGTGTCCGAGTGGAAAATACCGTGACTGTCGAAATGTGGCTGGCTGCCGCAGAGCAGGACCTGGCCACCCGGATTCCAGGGCTGTTGGAATCTGCCACACAGGCCAAAGTTGAGCCACTGTTTGTCTGGTCAGGGCTGGCGATGGACGAGGTTGAGCGTATCGACCGCTTCCTGGGAACGCTCCTGGCCCATCATCTGGCGGGCGGTACTGCCGCCGATATCGAAGCTGCGAAGAGTGTCGTTGACAATCACCCGCTGGTCACCCTTGCCTCGCTGGTAGGACGCGCCGCGCGTGTTGCGTCGGCAAGCGAAATGTGGCTGGACTGGCCAGCCGCTCTGCAGCTGGATCCAGACGCTGACACTACCGGCGCGCTCATCGAGCACCTCGCCGCCGCAGTGCCGACAATGCTGGCCAACGCTGGTTTGCCTAACGACGTCGACAGCAACCAAGCCGACGCGGATCCGCTGCAGCGGGCAGCGCAGGTGCTTCTGCTGCACGCGGGAGTGCAGCTGTCAGTGATGCCACTGATTATCGAGCGCTGCGAGGAACTTGCCGGGGTAGCGGAGCTATCCGACCCTTCATCAAATGACCTGGTACAGGCGCTTTCGAAGGTTCATCCGCTGCTCGAGGAGCTGCTGACCGAAATCGCAGAGGCGGAAGATGGTGTCTACCCGCTGGCGCTGCGTCAGCTGGCCAGGACGGCACCTCGTCAGGCACACAAGTTGTTTAAGGCAACCCTCGGCTACGCCATTGCCACCGCTGCCGATCCGGCCAACTGGGAGGCCCGGGAAGAACTCGGCCAGCTCGATGCGGGGCTGCCGCCTATTCTGGTGGCCGCTGCGCGTGAAGAGCTGCGTATGCGTCCGGCGGGTACTGCGAATCGTCGTGAAGCGGTGGGCGTGGTGGCAACGACCGGGCGCCCGCAGCTGTACTTCGATGAGCTGACGCAGACCGTTGGCGTACAGCTACCGACGCCGCTGGATCCGGCGGGACGGACCTGGCGTGTCACCTTCGGCGGCACGGTAGCAACGACGCCGGTGGTGGGCCTGCAGGATTCGCTGCCGCGTCCAGTGGTGACCATCGATGAGCCGGTGCGCGATGTGCTGGTGGAAATCGGCGATGAGAAGCACTGGCGAGTCCCCGCGATTAGCACTGAGGACCCAATTCTCATTTTCGGTGCCGACGGTCAGTCAGTCACAGACAAGGTCTCGCTACACTCGACGTCCGCTACGGTGGTCTACCCGGTTGATGCCACACTCGTTGACCCCGTTACGGGTGCTGAGGTGCCATTGCTATCGGACCCGCGCCCATTTAACTGGGAGTTGTGGCAAGTCGCTGAGATCGATCTTCGCGATGTTCATGCAGTTCAGGTTCGTCGGTCTGGGGCGGCTGGCGAGGTTCGCTCGGCATCACCGCAGCGTCAACCGCGAATGACCATGCCCCACGCGCGTCTCGACGGCACGGTGTCTGCCTACGGCACCCCGGTTTACGCCGGTGGTCCGGTCGCTGTGTTCCCGCCGACGCTGTCCGGTAAGGACGAGTCCTGGCGCGCCATCGTCACCGATTTTGGTGGCTATGGTGCGTTTACCACGGATTCCGTCATGGTCTATGACCTCGAGGTGCCCGCCGCGGGTGGCGAGGTTGAGATCCTTACCGATGATGATTACCCGTGGGTCGGCGAGTTCGTGGTTCGCCTGGTCAATCCGCGTGGCCGCAGCTTCCAGAAGCACTTCGCCATTGCGGAGCAGGCAGACCTCACGATCACTTACAGCGGTGGTGGTGACGGATTCCGCATCCCAACCATCGACGGTCTGAGCCCCGCCGACATCCGCGTTGTCTCCGGCGACAAGCCGCTTGACGCCGAGCCCGCTATCGTGCGCCTCGGGGCGGACGAAGTCACAGGTACCGTCGAGCTTTCCACCGACGAGGGCGCATGGCTGCAGTTGCAGGTCACGCCAGGCACGCTGCAGTTTGAGGTTCCGCTTGCCGACGAATCCGTCGCCCGCCGCACCACTACATTGGTCACCCGCCCGAAGCGTGTCGATGCCTTCGGCAAGATTGTCGTCAATGCCCCGGGCGAGTTGCGCCATGCGCATGTTGCAGTTTCCAGCGGTGAGCGCGACATCTGTCGTGTCCCCATCAAGCGTTTCGGCGATACTGGCTACGCGGAGTTCGGCAAGTTTGCAGACCGTATCTCCCTGCTGAAGGCTCTGCGCATCAGTTTGGACTGGACACGTGTGACGGGACGGAAGCGCCTGTCTGTACCACTGGTGGAGGCTTCCTCCCGCGATGCCATCCGCCAGATTGCCTTCAACGATGAAGCCACTGACATCATCGAGGTTGATGTCGCTGACGACGTTTCGCACTTGCCGATGACCCTGTGGCTCTGGGCCGCCGGTCAGCCGTGGCGCGAACCCGTCGCCCTCGAAGTCGTGGAGGGCGAATGCGAGCTTCCCGACGAGCTCCGCGGCCTCGGCCCATTTGTCGCGCAGGTGACTCTCGGTGTGGAAAAGGAACGCCACCCGCAGTGGCCGGCGGCCGGGTCGACCATTCTGAATCATGTCGATGATGCAGAGGCTATCGACCTCGATGGCGAGGACACCGATCCCGTTGCTCGCGCGCAGGAACTGTGGGGCGAGCTAAATCAGGATCAGCTCGCACGTTTGTGGACACTACTGGCGACCTTGCGGGCTGGTCGTGCAACCGACATGGCGCAGGCGAATCCGCTGCTGGCCGCACCTAGGTTGGGTGCGATCTTGTGTGCCGAACCACGCGCCGGTCTGGCAGCGTTGAACCGTTCAGTCATCGCGCTCGACGATCAGCCGGGTATGTTTATCGCCTCCGGACTCGTGCTGGGAGACTTCAGCGCTACTAAGCCAGTGCCGGGGCGTCGCCGTGTGCCGTGGCTCGGTGCATTGGCAGCATTGGCGGATCTCACTGATGAGAGCGTGGACCGTTCTCGTCAGCTGGATTACCTGCGCACAACTGGTGGCCAGGGACTGCTGGACATTGCTGCCAGCGGCCAGGACACCACCCTGGAGTCCGCTACTATCGACCAGAGCTCGGTGCAGATTACCTCGCTGCCGGAAGCACAGGCCAGCGCTATTCTGTCGCAGGTCTTTGATCCTTACCGCATGGTCCCGGGTCCGCTGACCGACGATGACGCTCGCTTCACCGCAATCTACGAAGTGGTACGCAATCGTGCTGAGATTGTGGAATCCGGTGTCATGACCCAGCTTGCCGCCGCCTCTCGGGTGTTGTTTAAGACGGTATCGAAGGCGTCTCCACGACTGCGCAAGGCGGTCAATGTGCGCTTCCACAAGCTCGACGGCATCGATGCGGATGATCCTTCGCTGCACTGGACTCTGGTGCCGGGAACGTCACTGCTTATTGCAGTGGCTGCCCGCGTATTGGCTCGTACTCAGGCTGAGAACTCTGATGCCAGTGTCGCCGCTGTCCGTGAGCTGATTCCGATGTGGGCTCAGCTGGCGGACCTGGTTCCGACGTTGGTGATGAGCGATATTCTCATCGCAGACGCGTTGGTGGCTCACGTCCTCCACGGTGATGTCACCGAGTTGCCGTGGCCAGCACCCGAGTCGGGTGCGGCGGATGAGGAAGAGTCCGACACCGAGGCTGAAAATCCGGCTGACTAGCTGAGCGAGACGACAGCGTAGCCCCACGCTGGAAGCGAGATTTCGGGACCAGCAGCTTCGTCATTGACGATGCTGGCTGCTGCGTCCTCAAAAGTGTGTAGCAGGTGGGCGGAACCGAACTCGGAATCCAGGCTGACGCTGGTTTCGGCGTCGGAGAAATTCGCAACCAAAGCGACAGTTTCAAAGGCATCCGAGTTTCGGGCACCCATTTCGCGCTCATCCTGGCTGCGCACAACGACGAGGCAACGATTGTCCTCGTCATACTCAGTCACTACAGATGCCGACCACGGAGTGCGAAGCGACGGGTGTGACTTCCGCAGCGCGAAGAGATCGCGGTAGGCCGCCAGAATAGTGGCGTGCGAGCCCTCCGAGACCTCCTGCCAATTGAGCTTCGAGCGGTTAAAGGTCTCTGGATCGGATGGGTCGGATACCTCCTTCGGATCCCACCCGGCACGGGCAAACTCACGTAGGCGTCCCTCGCGCGTGAGCCGCTGCAGCTCCGTATCTTCATGGGAACAGAAGAAAGCAAACGGGGTAGAGGCGCCCCATTCCTCACCTTGGAAAAGCATCGGGGTGAAAGGACTGCAGGCGATAACTGCTGCCTTTAAAACCTGCTGCGCCGGAGTGAGGTTCATCGACGGACGGTCACCGACAGCGCGGTTTCCCGTTTGATCATGTGTGGTCGTGTACGTTACGAAAGCATGCATGGGCTGTACAGACAGGTCGAAGAGACGACCATGAGTGCGACCACGGAACGTCGACATTGTGCCCGTATGCCAGAAGCCAGTTTCCAAAGCACTAGCTAGCGCTTCCACCGACCCAAAGTCTGAGTAGTAGGCGTGGTCCTCGCCAGATACTAGCGTGTGCAGTGCATGGTGGACGTCATCATCCCACTGAGCGTTGAGGCCAAAGCCACCAGCGGCGCGCGGACGGACCAAACGCGGATCATTCTGGTCGGACTCTGCAATCAAAGAACGCGGAATACCAGTCTCGGCTGCGACAGTGTCTGCGACAACCTGCATCTGCTCCAGAATGTGGAATGCGCCCTCGTCATGCAGGGCATGGACTGCGTCCAGACGAAGACCGTCGACGTGGTAATCCACCAGCCATTGGCGCACTGCATCCAAAATATACGCACGCACCTCATCAGAGTTGTCGCCAGTGAGATTGACAACCTCACCCCAACCCGTCGAACCACCAGCGGTGTAGGGACCGAAAAACCCCACATAGTTGCCGTCTGGGCCAAAGTGGTTAAAGACCACATCCAAGATGACAGCCAAACCCTTTCGGTGGCACGTATCAACTAGCTTCTGTAGACCCCGCGGGCCACCGTAGCCCTCGTGCACGCTGTGCCAGGACACACCGTCATAGCCCCAATTGCGGTCACCGCCGAAAGGCTGCACTGGCATCAGCTCAATGTGTGTTACCCCCAGCTCAATCAGATGGTCTAGATGTTCCACCAAACCTTCGAAATCACCAGAATCGCTGAAGGTGCCCACATGCAGCTCATAAATCAGACCTCCTGGCAGAATCCGGCCCGACCAGGCCGAGTCCTTCCACTTATAGGCACCCAGGTCAACGACCTCGGAGAAACCATGCGGACCATCCGGCTGCGACTGGGAACGCGGATCTGGCAGCGGTATTGTCCAGTCACCGACAGCAGGGGAGGAGCCGTCCCCCGATTCGTCGTCAGGCGCGCCGAATCCCGCATGTGCCCGCAGCGAAAATGCGTAGCGATCCCCCGGTGTACGAGCCACATCAGCTTCAAACCAACCAGAGTTGGCGCCGTAGCCATCGGTGGCGTCAGCGATTGGATGCATATCAAAAATCGCTGGCGCGTCAGGATTGCCCAACAGCAGACGGACTTCGGAAGCGTACGGGGCCCAGACTCGGTAGTTGCTCATGGGCACCATGGTAGGTCAGTCAGCGGATTGGCACAGGGGAACCGTTTTCGAACACCGCGTATTTGAGGTGAGTCCAAGGTGAAGTCGAGATAGTAGCGAGCGACGGTGATTGGGTGTGCACGAAGCCCATACGCAACAATGGACACTATGACCACCGAGCCATCCACTTCGACCGAAGCGACGCAGAAGCAGCGCGACATCGAGCTGATTGTCCCCGCCGGCGGTGACATCGTCACGAATGAAATCGAGATTAAGAAATCTCGCTTCATCACGTGGATCGCGCGTGCTGACGACGAAGACAGCGCCCGAGAGGTCATCAATTTGGCCAAGGCGGAGTACCCGGATGCTCGCCACCACTGCAGCGCATACATTCATGAGGTCGTCGGAGGGAATCGGGTGGAGCGATCCTCAGATGACGGTGAACCTGGCGGCACGGCAGGGCGCCCAATGCTCGATGTGCTCCAGGGCTCTGGAATGACGAATGTCACCGCCGTAGTGATCCGCTATTTTGGCGGCATCAAATTAGGCACGGGTGGGCTTGTGAGGGCCTATTCGGATTCGGTCTCAGAGTGTCTAGAAAAAGTCACGCGCATGCGGCGCGTGCAAAGAGCCTTGAGAGTAGTGAGTGTCTCCGCCGCAGATGCCGGTCGCATCGAAGCGGAATTGCGTGCTCGTGGTTATGAGATCGTGGAAACGCGGTGGGGCCAGAACGTGGAGTTTTCCATCGCGGTGACTGCCGATGGGATTGCCCAGCTTGACGGCGAAATGCAGGCGCTGACTAAGGGAGCTAGCGAGCCGTCTACGGACGGTGGCGAAATCTGGTGGGAGCTGCGCGCCTAACAGCCACTAACCCTGGTTCGGGGACTCCTCGCCGTTGTGTGCGCCGCGATGACGCTTGAGAATTTCCACCAGTTCGTCCTTGTTTTCCGCAATCTTTTCCGGCCGACCGAAGACACAGACCGCAGCCACAGTAGCGCCGTCTTCCTCCACTGCGATAGAGACACCATCGACGCCACCGCCTTCGGCAATACCCGGGGCAGCACAGACGCCGGTCTCTGCGATTTCCCCGGCCTGGCGGAGGAAATCATCCACATAAACCTGGTCTTCCGGTCGCGCGGAGTTCAGGTAGGACCACAGTTCGCGCTTTTCAAACCGACTCATCAAAACCCAACCTGCAGAGGTGCGCAGCAGCGAGCGTGGCAGGAAGTTCTCCGTCAGGTACTGGTAGCGCATGGATTCACCGACGGTTTTGAGGTAGAAAAGCTTGCCACCAACCGGCAGTGCCAGCACGGTAATCAAGCCAGTTTCGTTGTGAATCGCCTCAAGCTCGGCCGTCGGAACATGGACCATGCGACGACCGGCCATGACATTGAGCAGAAACGGTGCCATGCCGAGCGTGTAACGCTTGTTGGACTCGTCAAGGTAACCTGTCACAGTCAGACCGTTGACAAGGCCCTGCGTGGTACTGAGCGGATAGTTCAACGTGTGGGCGATGTCAGTGAGGGTTAGACCTTCGTTAGAGCGCGCAACGAGTTCGAGGATCGCCGCAACGCGGTCGACCATGCGGTGGCGGGGGCGGACAGTTTCTGTCATAGGACTAACACTAGCAATCAACCTACGCCATTGTGTTAATTACCTACCCAAATAGGAATATCTAGCAGGTTTGCTATAGCTGTAGAAATTTTTCCCGAATTGTACGCCCTATCGACCTATGCGATGCGTCAGGGCGACCAGAACGCTCTAATATGTACTCCATGAGCTATCTTCAGCCCCAACCTCAGAACCCCATTGAGCTCCGTAAGAACGCGGTGCGAAAGTACTCCCGCAATGCCGTTGTATGGGCAGGCAGCGGTGTCGTCGGCGGTGCAGTGCTCGGACTTCTAGCCGGAAGCATGTCCCTATTCCTCATCCTGGCAGTAGTCGGCCTGGTCGGTGGTTTTCTCAATTGGCAAAAGGTTCAGCGGATTGTGAACTACAAGGATCCGCAGTAAATGCCTGCTCAGCAGCAATTGTCTACCGAACCAGTGCGTATCGATGCCTGGATTTGGGCGGTCAGGTTGCTGAAAACTCGCTCATTGGCCGCAGATGCGTGCCGTGGCGGCCACGTCAAAGTCAACGGCGAAGCCGTGAAACCCTCAGTTCTGGTCGTCCCAGGGGACAGAGTGCGACTGTGGGCAAACCACCGCGAACACATTGTTGAGGTCACCAAGACGGTGAAGAAGCGGGTCGGAGCTCCGGTGGCCAGGCAGTGCTATATCGACCACTCTCCGCCACCGCCTCCGAGGGAGATTCTCGCATCGATGCCGATGCGCGATCGCGGTGCCGGGCGGCCTACGAAGCGCGATCGCCGTCAGCTCGATCGTCTTCGGGGACGTCGCTCATAGGCATCCCGGCCTCCGCTAGTTGCTGCAACCGTGCGCGCAAACGGGCTGGTCGACGCTTCGGGTTATGGCTGGTATCTGCAGTGGCCTTGATGTGCTTTTCACCGCGAGCCGCTAGTAGTAGGTCATCGATAACACGCACATGGCCTGGGTTAAAGCGGTACTTCATGGCCTTGCTTACCGCACTGAGGCGCTGTGGATTAAGTAGCTCTCGCAGCTGCCCGACAGTGCGAATGCCATTGCGCTCCAGCAGTTCTTCTGCCCAGCCGTAATGTTCTGATTTCGATCGGGGCGCATCTGGAAGCAGCATCGTCAGCACGCCGGGTAGGGTTTCCTCAGTCACCACAATGTCATCGGCTGTGGTCTTTGCCGGAGCTGAGGGCTGTTTGCCCTCTCCCTGCGCGGAATCGTCCGGCGTGGATTCCTCCAGCACGGCAACGACTTGGTCGAACTGCTGATCCGCGAGCTCAATAAGGCCAGCGGCCAGCGCAAAAGCTCGATCAATCCGCGGGTCTGTCGCTCCCTCAGGGGCCTTATAGCGAATATCGTGCTCAAATTCCGCCCACGCATGCTGCAGCACAGTGCGCAGTTGCACCTCAAACTGCATATCCGCATATGGAGCTAGCTCTGACGGCGCCGCCGTCGACACCTTGCAGATCAAGTGCTGGGAGCCGTATCCCAACCGGCCGCTGATTCGTGTCTCCGCGGTTTTGTCAATCCTACGCAGCACAGTCAGCGAATCTCCCAGCGCATCCATGATCGCGGGAATCTCCGTCGAATGGTACGTGGTTACACGCACACCGATGATGTCGTGGATACCGTGCCACGGGTCAGGGTAGACGTAGTTGCCGTCCGCTTCACGACGCAGGGCCTTCTGCCGCAATGAGCGGAAAGACTTCACCCGCGCCGTGACATTGTCAAAGGCCAAACCGGCATCGGAGAGAATCTCTTTAATCGCATCGACAAAGTCCTGCGCGGCGGTGGGGTGCCGAGTTGCCCACGAGTCGTACTTCGACTGCAGCGCACGTGTAACCTCTCGATCCTCCGCCAACTGAGCCTTGCGGGTCTGATCGCGGGAACCGTCGGCAAGCGAATCCTTCATTCGATTAGTCGTCATCGTCCTCGCGTACCAGCAGTGCTACTGGGAAGGAGCTGAACAGAGAAGCCACGGCGATGGTGCCGGACCAAGTATGGCCAGTGAAACGGTCGGTCCAGAATCCCTTGGGAAGTGTCACTGTAGTGTCGCCCCAACCGCCTTCGCGTTGCAGCCCCAGCGGACGGCGCGTCACCAGCGCGATAACATCTTCCGGCTCGCCCTTCGGTCCACGTGCTGCACCGACCAAATGACGCTCGCCGACACCCACGGCGAATACTGGCTGGTAGGCGCCGCCGACGAAGGACTCCGGGCGTTCCGCACGCAGCTTCACTCCGTGGTGAGTCACCATCAGCTTTGCGACGTCCGCATCGGCATCCGTAAAGTCCTCCGGCAGCTCAGCTGGGTGCTCTGGACTCTTAGTCACCGACGTGACCTCATCGCGGGCAACCTTATCCAGCGCCGCGACGCGCGCATCATAGTCGACGAAGCGGCGGTTGTCGGGATCAACCAGGGAGTCCTCTGTGAACTCCGTCCCCTGGTAGGTATCGGGGATGCCGGGGCCGACAAGCTGGAGGAGCTTGCGCGACAGTGACGTGGTCAGGGCAGCTGGCGCAATGGAGCGGACGAACTCTGTGATGGAGTCGGTCAGGGGGCCGTCGAGAAGCGCGTCAATCCAGCTGCGGATGCCGAGTTCGAACTCCTCGACCGGCTCCGTCCAGGAGGTGTGCACATCTGCCTCGCGGATGGCCTTAATGGCGTAGTCGTGGAGGCGTTCGCGCAGTTCATCGGTAATCACGCCGTCGGTCGGCCAGACTCCGATGATGTTCTGCAGCAGGAAGTAGCCGGTGGCATCGTCCGGGGCGGGGGTGATGGCCATCCAGTTGCGGACATTTTCAGCCCAGTCGCCGGAGACATCGGAGAGCTGGAGAATGCGGGCGCGGACATCTTCGCCGCGCTTGGTGTCGTGCGTGGACAGCGTGGTCATGGTTCGTGGCCAGAGGCGAGCACGTTCCGACTGCAACAGGTGGAACTCCGCCGCAGACATGCCGTAGCGACCGAGATCACCGCCGACTTCGTTTAGGCTGATCAGGCGGCAGGCACGGTAGAAGGTGGTGTCTTCGACACCCTTTGCCATGACCGCACCACAAACCTGAGCGAACCGCGTGGCGGCCTCACCACCGGCTACCAAACCTGCCGAAATGAGGTCGAGGGCAAAGACACGCGAGGGGAAACGCGCTGCCATTTCACCAATGACCGTGGAAGCCACTCGCGACAGGGAGACATAGTCCGAACGGTAGACAGGCATGGCAGCGACCAGCTTGCAGATGGTGTCGATAAGTACCTCATCGCTGACGCTGGTACCGCTGATAGACCAGTTATCGCGGCGCAGGGCACGTGCTAGACGACGGACTTCTGCAGCCAACTCGTGCGCTGCGACATCGTGTTTGAGAGCCTGCGCAGTTGCCTGCACGGCAGTTTTGTCCCAGGTTGAGCCGGACTGCTGCAGAGCCAACATACTCATGGCGTCTCGGGAGTCGCGGTTGACGAAGACATTGTCGAACTCACGCAGGGCGTCGTAACCCGTGGTGCCGTCAACCTGGAGCCTCGGATCCAGTGGCTCTTCGGCACCCAGAATCTTCTCGATAACCAGCCACTTGTCATCGCCGAGTAGACGGCGCAGCTCACTGAGGTATCCGAATGGGTTGCTGAGGCCATCCGGGTGGTCAATGCGGACACCGTCAATGATGTCCGCAGCTAGCAGCTCGCGGATGATGCGGTGTGTGTGCTCGAATACCACCGGGTTTTCCTGGCGGATGCCGGCCAGACCGTTGACGCTGAAGAATCGACGGTAGCCAATGACCCCGTCCTTCCAGTACATCAGGCGATAGGCCTGGCGATCATGTACTTCCTGCGGGGTGCCGTCCTCGGTGCCGGGGCGCACCGGGAATGCATTGTCGTAGTAACGCAGAAGTGGCTCGTCACCAGACGTGTCGAGCTCCAGCTTGTCGATATCCTCCGGGGAGCCCAGAATCGGCAACCCCATCTTGCCGTTGGCACCGTTGTCCTCGTGCCAGTCGATGTCGAAGTAGGGCTCGAACTGAGAATCCTTGCCATAGGTCAGAACGTCCCACCACCAGGCATTGAGCTTGGGCTCCTCAACACCGAGGTGGTTCGGTACCAGGTCGATAATGATGCCCAGACCGGCCTTGTGCGCCACCTGCGCGAGCTTCTGCAGCTCTTCCATGCCGCCGAGCTCCGGGTTCACCGTCGTCGGATCGATGACATCGTAGCCATGGTTAGACTCCGGTACGGCGGTGAGGATAGGCGACAGATACAGGTGTGAAATTCCGAGGTCTGCCAAGTAGCCGACCTGTTCAGCCGCGTCAGCGAACGTGAAAGCGCGCCCGTTTGGGTCGGCCTTGGGGCCACGGAGTTGGAGACGGTAGGTGGACGTAATTGGTCGGCGACTCATGTTCCCCTTTATACCGCCCACCAGGAAAAGCTGCTGCCTGACCGCTGTGGCAGCAGCTAGCCCCAGAGTCTGCGCCTGCCGTCCGAATGCGAATTTCTTCTCGTGAACGTGGCCTAGAAGGGTGGCATTCCGTCATCGCCGGGCAGGGAAGTAGAACCGAACAACGGAACCGACTCACTGGAGTTGTTTCCGGCGCTGGCGCTAGGTGTCCCTTCCGCAGTGTCTCCTGCTTCGGACGCGCCATCCTCTTCCGGATTCAGCCCGAGTGCGGTGAAGAGCTCCTTCTCAGTCCAAATCTGGATTTCCTGGCCTTCGGCCTGCAGCTGTCGAGCCCTCTTCTCCTTCGACGTCACCGAATCCCACGGACCGGCGACCAAAATGGTCGTTTTCTTCGTGACACCCTTATTGATATTCGCACCTGCAAAGGCGATCTTATCCCACAGAAAGCCCTTGTCATACGGGGCAAAATCGCCGGTCAGCGTCACCCGCTGCTGGTACAGCAGGCCGCTTGGATCCGCGTCCGGATTCGGGTCTGGAATGGTGTCCGGTGTCTTGGCCGCATCCCATTTCGCATTGCGACGCGGCCGACGTGACGGCGCGGAACTGCCGGACTGCGCACCAGCACCAGCACCAGTTCCCGCGTTGGTCCCGGCGCCAGTGCTGGCGACACCAGCCGGGTCATAGCGCACCATCCGCACTCGTCCACTGCCAATCTGGCCCAAGCTCAGCGAGACCTTCTGGCTCAAATCAGCCACCGACGTTGCGCGCTGCTGCTCCATCAACCACAGCGCTACCTCAGCACATGCGACCGCATCGGCCGTCGCATCATGATGATTCTCCAGCGACGTCCCCGCGGCCTCCGCCAATGTCGGCAGCTTCAAGTTGGGCAGCCCCAACTGCATCTGCCGAGCCCACATATAAGTACACGCAAAATTCAACTTCGGTGCTGGAATGCCTTCCGCCCGGCACGCCCGCGACAGGGCTGTGAAATCAAACCGCGCATTGTGAGCAACTACGTCCAAATCCCCAACGACGTCAACAAACTTCGCCAGCTGCTCCGGAAATGACGGCTCACCGGCCACATCCGCCGCTGTGATGCCATGAATCGCGACATTGGCTTCATCAAAATACTCCAGCCCCTTTGGCGGACGGCACATCCAGGAATAACGATCCGTCACCTTCCCGCCACGCACGACCGCAACACCAAGCTGAATAATCGAGCCGGTGTCTTCGTTCGCTGTCTCTACATCGAACGCCGCAAACGGTGCGATGTCTGACACCGCAACCTCATCCCCAGTAGGAAGCGGTGCAAAAGGCACAGAGTGCTTTACGACGTCGCCCGCGCCCTCAACCACACTCACGCCTTCGGTGACCGCCGCGCGCTGTGCCACCCACGGCATCAACGTGGAAGTAAAAGCATCTGCTGAGTTGTAGAACTCAGGATTCTTGGCTATCTCCGCCACGAGGTCTGCCAGCAACTGCGCTGCTGCCTGACGATGAGGCATCACACGGGCCTTTGGTAAAGCTACCCCGAGGTCTACCGTGCCGGGGAAAAAGCGGTTGGCCGGAGTGTAGACACCGTTTTTACTTGCCGATGCGACCTCGGCAACGTCGGTAAGCGGGAGGGGCTTCGCGGGGGCGGTGCTGGCCGTGTTGATGGTGTGGGTAAGGCGGAGCCCATCTGCGGTAATAGTCACCGTGTCGCCTGTGAGCTCGAAGACGACGGCGGGCTCGGAGGATGGCGTGGTCGTAGTCATGCACTAGATGGTAGCGCCGATGGCGGATTGAGCCCCATAGAGGCTGCGGTACCTGCGGTTCTCGCCGAGTACACATGGCTTCCGACAATGTGGAAATGCCCACAAAAATAGGAATATTTATGGAGCGTTCGGACAGTGGGGGTGTCTGTACCCCTGAAAACCACATGTTTTGGGGGGTTAAATGTCCGGATGCATTTTGAGCGGGCGCTCCTTATACTTTTCGACGAACGGCGGTAACTGGTCGTTCGAGCTTTCGAGCTCAAGCGTAGGGCAAAGCGGAAACAACGTATGCCAGTGAAGCGATGAAATAAGGAGTAAACATTTTGAGCACGCATCCTGTGCACCCTGGTTCTATCTTGAACGATAATTTCCTCGAGCCGCGACACCTCTCTATCTACCGACTGGCTCTTGCCATCGGCGTGCCAAGCTCAACTCTGGAGCGCTTTCGCACCGGCCGCACTGCGGTCACTACTGACCTCGCAAATCGACTGTCCGACTACTTTGACACCGAGCCGGAGTACTGGTTGAACTCTCAGGCGGAGTTCAATATGCGCGCATCTGCGTAAGAAGACTTCACGCCAGCTCGGCTCCCGCAGTGCTGTGTTGACCCAAACCCTGTTTTGAGTTGAACTCAGAGCCGAAAATCCCCTGTCAGTGGAAGAAAAGCCTTCCGCCGACAGGGGATTTTTGTGTAGGAACCAACCCAGGCCCAGGCCCCTACACCCAACGCGGACGCGGCTAGTGTCGCTCGATCAGCACGATGGTAGAACGGGCTGGCACGCGGAGCTCGCCTTCTGGCTCAACGATGCGCTCGCGGGTCGGGCGACCCGTGATCTCTGTGGTGTCGATGATGACTTCCCAGCTGTGTGCGTATTCGGTGCCCGGAATTTGGAACATGATGTCCTCGTGGTGGGCGTTGAAGCACAGCAGGAAGGAGTCATCCTCAATCCTGTGACCTCGGCGGTCAGGCTCAGTGATGGCATCGCCGTTGAGCCAGACCATCAACGACTTGCCGAAGTCGAAGTTCCAGTCATCGGTCGTCATGACACGACCCTCATAGGTCAGCCAGGCAATGTCACGATCGTCGGTTTCCGCACCGAGCGGGCCACCGCGCAGGAAGCGGCGGCGTCGGAAGACTGGGTGTTCCGCACGCAGCTCAGTCAGGAACTGGGTGTATTCGACCAGTTCAGAGTTGGTACGAGTCTGATTCCAGTCGACCCAGGCCAAACGGTTGTCCTGGCAGTAGACGTTGTTGTTGCCCTTCTGGCCACGTCCCATTTCGTCACCGTGGCTAATCATCGGAGTGCCCTGGGACAGCAGGAGAGTGGTCAGGAAGTTACGATGCTGGCGAGCGCGCAGCGAAATGATGCGCTCGTCGTCGGTCGGGCCTTCCACACCGCAGTTCCACGAACGGTTGTGGGACTCGCCATCGCGGTTGTCCTCGCCGTTGGCCATATTGTGCTTCTCGTTGTAGCTGACCAAGTCATTGAGAGTAAAACCGTCATGCGCGGTCACGAAGTTAATCGACGCAGTTGGGCGGCGGTCATTGTTTGCATACAGGTCCGAGGAACCGGTGATACGTGAAGCGAACTCGCCGAGCGTGGATGGCTCACCGCGCCAGAAGTCGCGGATAGTGTCGCGGTACTTACCGTTCCATTCAGTCCACTGCGGTGGGAAGTTACCGACCTGGTAGCCACCTTCGCCGACATCCCACGGTTCTGCGATGAGCTTGACCTGGCTGACAATCGGATCCTGCTGCACCAAGTCAAAGAAGGCGGAGAGGCGATCCACATCGTGGAATTCTCGAGCCAGGGTGGATGCCAAATCGAAGCGGAAGCCGTCGACATGCATCTCGGAGACCCAGTAGCGCAGCGAATCCATGATGAGCTGCAGCGAGTGCGGGTGGCGCACATTCAGGGAGTTACCGGTGCCGGTGTAGTCCATGTAGTGCTGGCGATCGCCTTCGACCAGGCGGTAGTAGGCCTCGTTGTCGATGCCTCGGAAGCAGATGGTTGGGCCCATGTGGTTGCCCTCGGCGGTGTGGTTGTAGACCACGTCGAGGATAACCTCAATGCCGGCATCGTGAAATGCGCGCACCATGCCCTTGAACTCGCTGACTGCTCCGCCTGGCTTTTGGGAAGCCGAGTAGTCCTGATGTGGTGCTAGGAAACCGAAGGTGTTGTAGCCCCAGTAGTTGCGTAGCCCCTTTTCGCGCAGGTGGTCGTCCTGGAGGAACTGGTGGACCGGCATCAGTTCGATAGCCGTGACACCAAGGTCCTTGAGGTAGTCAATAATCGCCGGATGCGCGAGACCGGCATAGGTACCACGTAGCTCCTCCGGAATATCCGGGTGAGTCATGGTCATGCCCTTGACGTGGGCCTCGTAAATCACGGTCTCGTTGTACGGCGTGCGAGGTGCGCGGTCAGCGCCCCAGTCGAAGAATGGGTTGATGACCACGGAGGTCATGGTGTGTCCCAGGCTGTCCTCGGTGTTGCGCTTCGAGTGGTCATGAATGTCATAGTTGAACAGTGATGGGTGACCGTCGAATTCGCCGTCGAAAGCCTTGGCGTATGGGTCGACCAGCAGCTTGTTGGGGTCGCAACGCTTACCGTTGGCCGGATCGAATGGGCCGTGTACGCGGTAGGCGTAGCGCTGGCCCGGCATGATGGACGGGATGTAGCAGTGCCAGATATGCGCATCGACTTCTTCCAACTCAATGCGTGTTTCTTCGCCTTCGGCGCTAATCAGACAAAGCTCAACCTTTTCCGCAACGTCGGAAAAGAGTGCAAAGTTGGTGCCAGCGCCGTCGTAGGTAGATCCGAGCGGGTAAGGCTCACCCGGCCATACTTGATAATCGCCGACTGTATTTGCTTGGTTCATGTGACTACCTTAACCGTTTTGTAAAAAACATGAGCCTTTTTCGGTCCCGTGTGGGCGCGCCATCCGTCCCATCTGTCGAGCGCAATTCGCAAAAACGACCCCCAAGGAAAAATTCGAGTCGAACGATTAAGAGCATAAACTTCGCGTGAAAATAAGTATTTAACCCTGCAAGTGGGCAATTTGACACTCTAAACGCACCTTGGCGGGCGCCGAATCCCCAATATTCGCGGTCACCAACGCGCGAAGATCCCCAAAGGCCTTTACTTTTGGAGTTATGAGTCCACGAACCATTGGTGTAACGGAAGTAGCGTTCCGAGACGCTCATCAGAGCCTCATGGCAACGCGAATGGCTATGGAAGACATGGTCGATGTCTGTGAAGAAATGGACAAGGCCGGTTTTTGGAGTGTGGAGTGCTGGGGCGGCGCAACCTTTGACGCCTGCATCCGCTTCCTTAATGAAGATCCCTGGGAGCGCCTGCGGACATTCCGCAAGCTGATGCCGAACAGTCGCCTGCAGATGCTGCTGCGCGGCCAGAATCTTCTCGGTTACCGCCACTACGAGGACATGGTGGTTGACAAGTTCGTCGAGAAGTCCGCTGAAAACGGTATGGACGTATTCCGTGTTTTCGACGCGCTCAACGACCCACGCAATCTCGAGCACGCCATGCGCGCGGTCAAGAACGTCGACAAGCATGCGCAGGGCACGATCTGCTATACGACGTCTCCGCTTCACGACGTCGACGGGTACGTTAAGCTCGCTGGTCGTCTACTGGATATGGGGGCGGACTCCATTGCGTTGAAGGACATGGCAGCGCTGCTGAAACCTCAGCCGGCTTACGACATCATCCGCGGCATCAAGGAAACTTACGGCGAGGACACCCAGATTAACGTCCACTGTCACTCGACCACCGGTGTCACGATGGTGACTTTGATGAAAGCCATCGAAGCTGGTGCGGATGTCGTGGACACGGCAATTTCGTCGATGTCGCTGGGCCCGGGGCACAACCCGACCGAGTCGCTGGTGGAAATGTTGGAGGGAACCGACTACACCACCGACCTGAACATGGATAACCTCATCACCATTCGTGACCACTTCCGCAAGGTGCGTCCGAAGTACGCAGAGTTCGAGTCGAAAACCCTGGTCAATACCGACATTTTCATGTCGCAGATCCCTGGCGGCATGTTGTCGAACATGGAAAACCAGCTCAAGGCCCAGGGCGCGGGTGACCGCGTCGAAGAGGTTATGCGTGAAGTACCGATTGTCCGCAAGGACGCCGGTTACCCGCCGCTGGTGACTCCGAGCTCGCAGATCGTCGGCACGCAAGCTGTGTTTAACGTGCTGATGGGGCGCTACAAGGTTATGACGGCTGAGTTCGCCGACCTCATGCTCGGCTATTACGGGCAGTGTCCTGGTGAGCGCAACCCAGAGCTGATTAAGCAGGCAGCGGAACAGACCAAGAAGGAAGAAATCACGGTTCGCCCGGCTGATCTCCTCGAACCAGAGTGGGACGACCTGGTCAAGCAGGCCAAGGAGCTCGACGGTTACAACGGCACCGCCGAGGACGTCCTGACCAACGCACTGTTCCCATCCGTCGCACCGGGATTCTTCACCACGCGCGGCGAAGGGCCGAAGAACGTCGGTAAGACTGCCGAACAGCTCAAGCGCGAGGCGGAGCAAGCCTCAGGTGCTGCCAATGCCATTCGCGAGCCAATTCGCTACAAGGTCACCGTTGGCGGTCGCTCACAGACCGTCCAGGTGGAACCCGCCTAGGAACATCGGGAGAAGAGATAGCAATGTCGCAAAGTTCAGCAAACCAGCCGAATTCGGCGGATGCCGTCGCGCCGGGCGTCGACGCCTCGATGGCGGAGCGCCTGGATTATTTGGATGCTCAGCGTCGCCGTGTTGAGGCCGGTGGCGGTGAAGCCCGCCAGGCCAAGCAGCACGAACGTGGGAAGATGACTGCCCGCGAGCGTATCGACAACTTCGTCGACGAGGGCACTTTCCGTGAAACCGGCATGTTCATGACTCACCGCACCACCGACTTCGGCATGGATACTGCCGACGCGCCTGCCGACGGTGTGGTCACCGGCACTGCCGCGGTTCTCGGCCGGGCAGTGCACGTGGCCTCCCAGGACTTCACGGTCATGGGTGGCTCCGCTGGTGAAACGCAGTCCCGCAAGGTTGCGGCCACCATGCGCGCTGCTGCCGACAACGGCACTCCGTTCGTGTTTATCAACGACTCCGGTGGTGCTCGCATTCAAGAGGGGATTGACTCTCTGTCGGGCTACGGCCAGGTCTTCTACAACAATGTCTGGCTTTCCGGTCTGGTGCCGCAGATTTCCATCATTGCAGGCCCATGTGCTGGAGGCGCTGCCTACTCGCCAGCGCTGACCGACTTCATTATTCAGACTCGCAAGGCACAGATGTTCATCACCGGCCCGGGCGTTATTAAGTCGGTGACCGGCGAGGAAATCACCTCCGAGCAGCTCGGTGGCGCTGATGCGCACATGGCCAAGGCCGGCAATATTGACTTCGTTGCCGACGATGACGAGCAGGCCATCCTGATTGCGCAGAAGCTCTTAAGCTTCCTGCCACAGAACAACACGGAAGAGCCACCAATCGTGGATCCGGTATTCGACGCCGAGCCGGATCCAGAGCTCCGCGACATCGTCCCCGTCGATGGCAAGAAGGGCTACGACGTCCGCGAGGTCATAATCCGTATCGCCGACAATGGCGACTTCCTCGAGTGCCAGGCGGGTTTTGCCACCAACCTAGTCGTTGGTTTTGGTCGAGTTTTGGGTCGTACCGTGGGCTTTGTCGCCAACCAACCGAACGTGATGTCCGGTGTGCTGGACATCAATTCCTCGGACAAGGGCGCAAAGTTCATCCGCTTCTGCAATGCCTTTAACATCCCGCTGGTCACCCTGGTTGACGTTCCTGGCTTCATGCCGGGCGTCACCCAGGAGCATGGCGGCATCATCCGCCACGGCGCAAAGATGCTCTACGCATACTCCGCAGCGTCTGTGCCCAAGGTGACCGTCGTCATGCGTAAGGCCTACGGCGGTGCGTACCTGGCGATGTGCTCGAAGGACCTCGGCGCGGACTATGTATTCGCATGGCCGACCGCGGAAATTGCGGTGATGGGCGCAGAGGGTGCGGTCAACGTGGTCTTCCGAAAGGAAATTGCCGCCGCGGGCGACGAGGAAGAGCAGGCGCGCGTGCGCGACGAGCGTATCGCCGAATACAAGACACGCTTCTCGACGCCGTATGTCGCCGCCTCGCGCGGACTGGTCGACGACGTGATTGACCCGGCGGAAACCCGCCTGCGTGTGGCTGACGCACTGTCGGTTCTGCGTAACAAGCGCGAGGTTCGCCCGGCCAAGAAGCACGGATTGGGGCCACAGTAATGTCTGACGGCATCGGTGAGATTAAGGAGCTGCGAGCGCTCGTCGCTGAACTGACCGACCGGTTGGATGCGACCTCGACAAGCTTGCAGAAGGCCACGGCACGACTGAATCAGGCAGAGAGCGAGTTGGCTGAACTGCGCAAACGCGTGGACGCAGATATCCCCGAGGATACTGTCATCGCCATTTCGGCAGCGGTGTCTGCGTACCTGGGCAATCGCGGCAAGGTGAAGGCAATTCGATACAACCGCCATAAGACGTGGGCTGCGCAGGGACGCCAGATCCAGCAGCAGCACAACCTGCGTTAGTTGGAAATTTTCGATAACCGACTTAATTGAGTCTGACTCATTGACTTTTGTTACGTGAGGATTGTTGAGCCATGAAATTGAAAGTGACTGTCGGCGGCATTGCCTACGATGTCGACGTTGAAGTAGTTGAGGAGCCCAAGCGTCTTTCGCCCATCGTGTTGGGTGGATCGTCGAGCGCTTCCGTTGAGCCGGCCACCGCTAGTGTCTCGGGTGTCTCCGCCAATTCGGTGGTGGCGCCACTGGCAGGTTCGGTCAGCAAGATTTTGGTCGAGGAAGGCCAGAAGATTGAGGCTGGGGAGGTGCTGCTCATTCTCGAGGCAATGAAGATGGAAACCGAGATTACGGCCCCGGCTGCAGGCACCGTCGGCTCTATTCATGTTGAAGTCGGCGACGCAGTGCAGGGCGGCCAGGGACTCGTCTCGATTGATTAGCCGCATTAGCCGGGGTGTAAAGATTTTGGGGTGAAATCTTTCTAGCCCCGGTTGCTGGAAATACTTAAGGTTGCCTTAATATTTTCCTTATGAATGCCGTTCTTCTCGCCGTTTTGGTGATGCTAATCCTGGCGGTCTGCCGGGTACACGTTGTGCTAGCGCTGTTTATTGGCGCCTTAGTCGGTGGTCTTTCCGCCGGTATGGGGCTCGATGCCACAATGGTTGCCTTCCAGGAAGGCCTCTCTGGTGGTGCGAAGATTGCCCTGAGCTATGCCATGCTGGGTGCCTTTGCCATGGCAGTGGCATCCTCCGGGCTGCCCAAACTGCTGGCCGATTGGCTGATTGCCAAGATCGGCACGGAGGATGAAGGCGCTAAATCTAAGGCAGAGGCATGGACCAAGTGGGGCATGGTCGCCGGCATTTTGGCCATGGCGATCATGTCGCAGAACCTCATCCCAGTTCACATTGCGTTTATCCCGCTGATTATTCCGCCGCTGTTGCCGGTATTTAACCGCCTCAACATCGACCGTCGAATGATTACCAGTGTGATGACCTTCGGTTTGGTCACCACCTACATGTGGGTTCCGGTCGGATTCGGTTCTATCTTCCTGAACGACATCCTGCTGGGGAACATCGAGAATGCTGGCCTTGATGTTTCCAATATCAACATCATGATGACGATGGGCATCCCGGCTCTCGGCATGCTGGCCGGTCTGGCCATTGCCGTATTTTTCTCCTACCGGAAGCCACGGCATTACGAAGATCGGCCGATTGCCCAGTCCTCACACGCAGAAACCCAGTCTGACGAACCGGTGTCGAAGTACCGAGTTATCGTTGCTCTCGTTGCAATCGTGGTGACTTTCGTCGTCCAGATTGTGATGAATTCTATGGAGACCGATGCCGATCCGTTGCTGATTGGTGCACTCACTGGTCTGGCAATCTTCATGCTCACCGGCGCCGTGCGCTGGCGTGAGGCGGACGACGTGTTCACCGCCGGTATGAAGATGATGGCCCTGATTGGTTTCATCATGATTTCTGCACAGGGCTTCGCCTCGGTGATGTCGGAGTCCGGCCAGATCGAGCCGCTGGTGACCGCTACTGCAGAGCTGTTTGCGGGCAACAAGCCTGCCGCTGCATTCGCCATGCTGGTCGTTGGTCTGGTGGTCACGATGGGTATTGGTTCGTCCTTCTCGACGCTGCCGATTATCGCCATCATCTATGTGCCGTTGTGTGTATCGCTGGGCTTCTCGCCGATGGCTACCGTCGCCATCATTGGTACTGCAGGTGCTCTGGGCGATGCTGGTTCGCCGGCATCGGACTCGACGCTCGGCCCGACGATGGGTCTCAATGCCGACGGGCAGCACGACCACATTCGCGATTCGGTTATTCCGACCTTCCTGCACTTCAACCTGCCGCTGCTGGCAGCTGGTTGGGTAGCAGCTCTGGTGCTCTAGCGCCGGGGCGTGACCGTGAGCGTGATTGTTTCAGCGGGGCTTAGTGACCTGCAATTCCCTTAGTCCCCGCAACCCCCGCAATTCCGGCGATAAAGAGCTCGGTTCCCAGTGCAATGCGCTGGCGGCCGAGCTCTTTTGTCTGTGTAGCCGTATCTTCAGGGGAAGTCGCGACCTCAGCGTCCTTACCGGCGGTGTTCTCGCCACTGGCATCACCATTGTCGGAAACGCCCTTGGCGCCATTTAGATTAAGCGCGATGGCTGTCTGCTGGTCGACTGTCGCACCGAGAATGAAGTACACGAGGACAGACGCGGTATCACCCGCTGATGGGGTGCTGATGGAGGTTTCGGATGCATTCTCCAGGACGTCGGCAAGCAGTTGTTCGGGGCGAATCGTGGCGGTGCCCGTAGCGAGCGCGGCCGAGACGACCTCGGCGCCATCCCGATGAGCGGTGAGGCAGGAGTAGAGCAGCTCGGCGACGGCTTCGATGTCGGCACGCCAATCGCCTGTGGCGGAAAACTCTGTGCAGGGAGCCAAGATGCGGTCAGCGACGGCGCCCAGCAGTGCCTGCTTGGAAGGGTAGTGCCAGTACATTGCGCCAGCGGCGGTACCCAAGTGGCGAGTCAGGCGGCGGATCGTGAGATCGCCGAGTCCGTACTCGTTGAGAATGGTGAGAGCTGCGTCGACAATGATGTCCTTGGTCAATTGCACACTGCCTACCGTAGACGAAAGAAGAATCATCTGGAAGATGTCTCAAGGCTGAAATGGGGAGCGTAAATCCGCGACACGACGGGAATTGAACCCTGTTCGACATTCTGTAGCTGCGGTATTAAGTTTGATAACTGAACAACTTCTGAAACGGTGTTCAAGTTTTATCCCCAGCCTCAAGGAGCATCACCCCCATGACTCAACAGCAGCAGGACATTTTGGAACTCGCCCGAGAAAAGGTGCTCGGCCGCGGTGAGGGGCTGAACTATGAGGAGACCCTGGCAGTTCTGAACCTCGATGACGACAGCATCGAGGATCTGCTGGCACTGGCGCATGAGGTGCGCTTGAAGTGGTGCGGCGAAGAGGTCGAGGTTGAAGGCATTATCTCGCTGAAGACTGGCGGCTGCCCAGAGGACTGCCACTTCTGTTCGCAGTCGGGTCTGTTCGAGTCCCCGGTGCGTTCGGCATGGCTGGATATCCCGGCGCTGGTGGACGCCGCTAAGCAGACCGCAAAGTCGGGTGCGACTGAGTTCTGCATCGTTGCTGCAGTAAAGGGGCCGGACGAGCGACTGCTCAGCCAGATGGAACAGGCTGTCGCCGCCATTCAGGCAGAGGTGGACATTAATGTGGCCGCCTCTATGGGCATTCTGACGCAGGAGCAGGTGGATCGCCTGGCCAAGGCTGGTATTCACCGCTACAACCACAACCTCGAGACCGCCAAGAGCTACTTCCCGCAGGTCGTGACCACCCACACTTGGGAAGAACGTCATGACACCCTGCGTATGGTCGGCGAAGCCGGTATGGAGGTCTGCTGTGGCGGCATCCTGGGTATGGGAGAGACCCTTGAGCAGCGTGCCGAGTTCGCTCAGGACCTGGCGGAGCTCAACCCGACCGAGGTGCCGATGAACTTCCTCGACCCGCGTCCGGGCACTCCGTTCGCCGGTCGCGAGCCGATGCCAGCCAAGGACGCACTGCGTGCCATCGGTGCCTTCCGCTTGGCTCTGCCGAAGACCATCCTGCGTTTTGCTGGTGGTCGTGAGCTCACCCTGGGCGACCTGGGCGCAGAAAAGGGGCTGCTCGGCGGTATCAACGCTGTCATTGTCGGTAATTACCTGACCACGCTGGGCCGTCCGGCGGAGCAGGATCTGGACATGCTTGGCAAGGTACGACTTCCAATTAAGGCCCTCAATGCAACTGTCTAAGCCTCGGACATCTAGCCCGCGTGCGACGCGGGGTAAGAAAGTCGACTCCACGGAGCTGCTCCAGGCCATGGTGCTGGGAGACGATCCCAAGTTCGATCCTTTTACCGGCGCCGACCTCGAAGCTGGTGAAGTGCGCGAACGCTCCTATGGTGCAAAAGCTGGACTGGAGGCGCCTCGATTCTGCCAGCTCTGTGGGCGCCGGATGGTGGTGCAGGTGCGTCCGGACGGCTGGACTGCAAAGTGCTCGCGCCACGGCGAAGTGGACTCCGTTATGTTGGAGCAGCGATAAAAGGCGCTGGTTGTGCTAGTGCGCCATTCGGGCACGCTAGTACTGGATGTGCGCCGTGAGGTAAGTTAGTCAACTATGACCATGAAAAATACCCGAGTCCCGCACGTTGAAAAGCAGAGCGTGGCAATGGCCTCGGGTATTGTTCTCTTCTCCGTTGTAACGGGAACGATAGCCGGAGTGGCCTGGGCATTCCTGCGCCCCAAGCAGCAGGTGCAAATGCTCCCAGATAACCAACTGGCGATTATTCAGGAAACCGTTGACGCTGGTTTTATCGGGCTGCTCTGGTTTGTTGCTGTCACTGCCATCAGCGGCCTGGTGCTGGGAATTACTACCTTCCGAAACCGTGCCATCACGACTCCTGTGCAGATGCTCACGGCAATTGGATGGGCAGGTTTCTCCGCGTTGATGAGCGCAGCAGTGACGTACCTCGTCGGTCAGTCGGTTGCGGCATTGCTCCAGCCGGATCTGGCGGGAATGCAGCCGGGCGATAAGTTCTCGGTGATTCCAGACTTCAAAACCTATGTAGCACTGCTGGTCGCGCCACTGGTTGCCATGCTCGCACTGTGGTCCCGGGTGCTGTTCCAAACGGACTTCACGGAAGGCAACGAGAGCGCTGCAGACAATGCTGCGGACGCAGATTCGGTCACTAAGTGAGACGGTGAGGTTCTGCGCGGGAGCCGTCGTAAAGCACTAATTCCTACTGAACAGGGGTAGTTATTGGGAAATAGGCTTATACAAGCCTTACAATTTTGGGAAATAGGTTCGTCCTCGATGTCAGTATTCGCCCCGATTAGGGGCTTTTTCGATATTGTGTGGCGAGCTTAGGTCTCTTGCACTTGCCCGTTTGAGTCCGCTGCGAATGCCTCCGGGGACCGTTGCCGGTAACGGTGACGGCGTTTTCTCCGGTCGTAGCCACAGCCCATTGAAGTAAGGACGTAGTTTTCCGTGAATACCAGCCTTGCGGCCAATGCTTCCAGCCTGCCGCGCCTTGAATCGGATCTGTACGAATCGGTAGTCGATAAAGATGGCCGCTACGGTGGCGTAATTGCAGATGAGCGCTGGGCCCAGGAGATTAAGCGCCTCGCCCGCGAACGCAATGCCGTAATTCTTGCGCACAACTACCAGCTGCCGGAGATTCAGGATATTGCCGATTACACAGGCGACTCCCTCGGACTTTCCCGCATCGCTGCGGAAACCGATGCCGACGTCATCGTCTTCTGTGGTGTCCACTTCATGGCGGAAACCGCCAAAATTCTGAGCCCAGAGAAGACCGTCCTTATTCCGGACGAGCGCGCCGGCTGCTCCCTGGCGGACTCCATCACCGCAGATGAACTGGCCGAGTGGAAGGCAGAGAATCCCGGCGCACTGGTAGTCAGCTACGTCAACACCACGGCAGACGTAAAGGCTCTGACCGACATCTGCTGTACTTCCTCCAACGCCGTCGACGTGGTCAAGTCCATCCCGGAAGACCAGGAGATCCTGTTCAACCCGGATCAGTTCCTCGGCGCACACGTCCGCCGTGAGACCGGCCGCGACAAGATCAAGGTATGGGCTGGTGAGTGCCACGTCCACGCCAACATCAACGGTGAGGAACTCGCGCACCGCGCGGAAGAGAACGCCGATTCGCAGCTGTTCATTCACCCGGAGTGCGGTTGCGCGAACTCTGCGATTTACCTCGCAGGTGAAGGCACCATCGAGCCCGAGCGCGTGCAGATGCTCTCCACCGGCGAGATGCTGACCGAGGCGCAGAAGCTGAAGGAGAACAAGCCCAACGGCAAGGTGCTCGTGGCCACTGAGGTGGGCATGCTCCACCAGCTGCGCAAGGCCGCGCCGGATGTCGACTTTGAGCCGGTCAACGACCGCGCTTCCTGCTCGTACATGAAGCTCATCACTCCGGCGGCTCTGCTGCGCTGCCTCGTTGAGGGCACTGATGAAGTCGATGTCGAGCCGGATGTCGCCGACAAGGCACGCGCTTCTGTCGAGCGCATGATCGCCATCGGTAACCCAGGCGGAGGCGAGTAACACGTTTGGTCTGCGCCCATCATTCGACAGTTGGACACTGACGTGTGACTTCCTCGTCATCGGCGGGGGAGTCGCAGGGCTCAGTGCTGCGCGTCGGGCCCTTGAGCTCGGCCTCGACGTGCTGGTTATCGACAGCGTCGAGTGGCGCGTCGGTGCCCGCAAACAGCTACGTTTCGCCGATGCGGCCACGAATCTCGCACAGGGCGGGCTCGCGGTCGTCGGGCTTGACGACGACCCCAGCGGCCATGTGGCCAATGGGTTCGATGACACCACTGATTCCCACATCGCGGATACTCTCGATGCCGGTGCCGGCCACTGCGATGAAGGGGCCGTGGCTTCTATCATCCGTGCTGGCGCTGCGGCGACCGAGTGGCTGATAGGGCTAGGCGCTACATTCGACCCGGCGCGGGATAACCCGGCCGTATATTCCCGCACCAAAGAGGGCGGACACCACGCGCGGCGCATCATTCATGCCGGCGGTGACGCCACTGGTGCTGAAATCGAGCGCGCCCTAGAAGCCTCAGTTACCGGCGTGCGAGTACTACAAAACGCCACAGCGCGCCAGCTCATCGTTGGCAAAGACGGCCGCGTGCTGGGGGCGCTGGTAGCGGATCCCCGTGGGGGTGGAGCTATTCGAGCAGGCGCCACTCTGCTGGCTACCGGCGGCGTGGGCCATATTTACCGCGCGACCACGGCCCCCTCGGGTGCCCGCGGTGAGGCTATCGGCATGGCCTCCGATGCTGGCGCGGAGATTCGGGACATGGAGTTTATCCAGTTTCACCCGACGGTGCTCTATGACGAGCGCTCGGCATCAGATGGCACCGGCCGACGCCATCTCATCAGCGAGGCTGTCCGTGGTGAAGGAGCCATTCTCGTCGACTCCCGGGGCAACAGTGTGACCGCCGGCGTTGACCCTCGCGGGGACCTGGCTCCGCGCGATATCGTCTCGCGCGCCATCGCGACTCGCATGCGCGAGCTCGGCGAGGACCACGTCTTCCTCGACGCACGTCACATCGACAACTTCGCCGCCCGCTTTCCGACGATCACAGCGGGCCTGACCGCAGCGGAGATTGATCCGACCAAGGACCTCATTCCCGTGGCCCCGGCGGTCCACTACACCTGTGGTGGTATTGCCGTCGACCCATTCGGTGCAACTAGTGTGCCGGGCCTCTATGCGGCCGGCGAATGCTCCGCAACAGGGCTCCACGGTGCCAACAGGTTGGCCTCCAATTCGTTGCTGGAGGGCCTGGTCGTCGGCAAGCGGGTGGTCGAAAAAGTCGCTGAAACACACGCTGTGCCGGTCGGGGACGAGGAATTCGCAGCGGCCGTTGAAAGCCTGCCTCAGCCACGGTCAGAACTGGAACCACGGCAGCTTTTCCGGTTGCAGACGGCGATGCAGGAAGGCGCTGGTGTAACGCGTAATGAGCAGAGCTTGCGGCAGGCGTTGGCGGTTATCGATCGGCTCCCGCAATCGGTTCAGGTCGTGGCCGCAAGGAAAGTCGTCGAAGCAGCATTGGCACGACCATATACTTTGGGGTGCCACACTTGGTTTGAAAAGGATGGGGATTAGCTAACCATGACTCTTGAGAAGGACACTCTGCGCGGGGTGCTGAACGAAAACATCACCCGTGGCCTCATTCGGACGGCACTACAGGAAGACATGAGCTTCGGGCCGGATGTGACCTCGCTGTCGACAGTCTCGGCATCTGCGCAGGCACTCGCCCGCCTGGTGGCCCGGCAAGAGGGCGTTATCGCGGCAATCGATGCGGTGGAGTGGACGCTGCAGGAGGTCATCTCGGGTGAGTTCACCGTCGAAAAGCACGTTGAAGATGGCACCCTGGTGCGTCCTGGCACAGTGCTGGCAACGATTTCTGCGCCGACTCGGGGGTTGCTGACTGCTGAGCGGACAATGCTGAATATCCTCACGCACGCCAGTGGTGTAGCTACTGCGACGCGCCAGTGGGCTGACGCGATTATCGGCACCGGTGCGCGGGTGCGCGATTCCCGAAAGACGCTGCCGGGGCTGCGCAACCTGGAAAAGTATGCTGTGACCTGCGGCGGCGGAATTAACCACCGCTACGCTTTGGGCGATGAAGCACTGATTAAGGACAATCACGTGGTGGCTGTCGGTTCCGTGTCCGGTGCGTTGAAGAGGGTGCGGGATCAGTACCCGGAGCTGCCGTGTGAGGTGGAAGTCGATACCCTCGCACAGCTCGATGAGATCCTGCCGATGAAGCCGGACATCGTCATGCTGGACAACTTCGAGGTCTGGGAGACCCAGATTGCGGTGCAGCGCCGCTCGCAGATTTCTCCGGCCACGCAGCTTGAGTCCTCTGGTGGACTGACCATCGATGTGGCTCGTGAGTACGCGTCCTGTGGTGTCGATTACCTGGCTGTGGGCGCGCTAACCCACTCGGCCAAGGTGTTCGATGTCGGACTCGACTTCGACGAGCAGTAGCTGAATCAGCCCCCGGTATCGCTTCGCAGCTTCGCCTACAGGCGACGGGCGATTTCTGCGCCAATCTCGCTTAGTGCCGACCCCCAGCGCTCCCGCGATTGCTCATCACAGGTTTCCTGTGCGCGGTAAAGCGCCTTCTCCGCAGCAGCGACATCGCCCAAATGCAGGTGGCACTGTGCAATTTGTGCAAGCAGAGGCACGGCCTGGATATTGAGCTTGTCGGACTGGAAAAGTCCCGCCGCCAACTCCAGGTGATCAATGGCGCGCCCTTGATGTCCTCGACGAATCTCTGCTTGGCCGTTCAAGGTGTGCCACATCGCCCAGCGCAGGTGGCGCGGTGGGGTGTCCGCAGTCGGCTCGAAGCCGTCTTTCTCCAGGTTATCCAGCAAATCCAACCAGTCCGCGGCCTTGTCCATCAGCTTCGGTGCAGAGCCACGGATGGGGCGCCCTAGACTGTCGGTCTGCGGGGCATCAGCCTTGTCGCCGAGCTCCTCGAACCCCTGCATCAGAGTTAGGGCTGCTTCCCAGAGGTTGTTTTCCTCAGCCAATGCCGTGGCGGCGTCGAAAAGCTGCTGCGGGCTAGAAGTCGCGGAATCACCAGAAGTAGTCATGACCTAACACTCTACTTTGTGCCACCGCCAGCACTGAAGTGGGCGGGGCGCTAGTATTCGTCGTCAAGCGACTGAATGATGATGACGTCAAGGGCATCGAGAACAGGATGGCCTTCCCACACGTCGCGGGGCAGAAGCTCTTCGACGCGCCGGGCGTAGGCGGCGGCACCGTCGGAATCACCCGCGTCGAGACGGTATCGAACCCCCGCCAGCAGCGCGCGGGCGGCTTCCTCGCCATCGCCGGACTGCAGGTAGCCCTTCGCGGCGGCTTCCACATGGTTGATGGCCAAAGTGTCGCGGCCAGCGGAGTAGAAGACGTAGGCGGCATCGTCGTGCCAGTCGGCGAGTGACCAGTCGTCGGAGATGAGCTTCTGAGAACGCAGCAGCAGGTCCTCAGCCTCGTTGAGCGTGTGGTCAATGGCGGCGGAAGCGTCCTCGGAGACGATCTCGGCGGTGAATTCGGAGCCCTCTTCGGAAATGACCAGGTCAATGACATGAATGATGGAACGCGCAGCCTGGCGGTAGGCCTTGGCAGCACCCTTGGTATCGCCGTTGCGTTCAAGGTGCTCGCCGTGTTCGATGAGCAGCTTTGCCGCCTGGCGGGGATTATTGCCGAGACCCGCGGCTGTGGAGGCAATAGAAAATGCCGCGTCGGTGCGTTCTTCATCGGCGGTAAATGCTGACCAGTGCGCAACTGGTTCGGCAAAGCGCAGCGCCTCGTCAACCTCGTCGGCGTCGAGGAGACTGCGGGCCAGAACGAGCTGGATATCCATGGTGATGGGGTTGACCGGAATGCCTTCGGCGCTGGCGAGCGCGCGGCGGGCAATTGCGGCGGATTCCGCGAAATCGCCGTGGGCGTTGAGAAGCGCACAGAGCAGACGCACGCTGCGAAGCACCGCGACCGTGAGTCCTGCATCGAGACCAGCCTGCACGATTGGGCGTAGCTGGCGGATTGCCTCCGCTTCCTCACCAGCTTCCAGAGAGAGGAAAGCCAGGAATTGGCGAGCTTCAATCGTCGTGGTGACGGGTTCCGACTGAGGGGCTGCCGCGACGCTGGCTGCGATGCGGGCGGCCCTGCGCAGCTCACCACGGCTGTGCGCGAGCTGCGCCTCCAATAGCTTGCGGTCATCAAAACTGCTTCGCTTTGGTGCCCAGCGTGCGGACCATTCAGAGAGTTGACCGGCGATTTCCGCCCGGCGCGCCAGCGATGCTGCGGCACCAGCAACAGCCGCGCTGACCAGGTAGTAATAGGCCTCCCCGGGCTGTGGAGTGGTGGCGACGATGTCCTTAGTAAGCCTGATCAGCTCGGGGATTTCGGAGTCCTCGGGGCGCCGGCCGGTGATGGCATCACCTGGGTTGGCGTCGATGAAGGCCTCTGCCTCGGCGAATGCTCCGTAGGAGCGTGCGTGCAAGATCGCGGGGCGGATGTTGGCCTCAGTTGCCCAGCGCAGCCACTCGGCGCGTGCAGCAGCGGCTTCTTCTACTAATTCCAGTTGGTCGGCGACTGCGTGCCTGAGTGCGTGGAATTCGCCAACGACATCGGGGGAGTTGGTAGGCGCGTCGGCTAACCAGTGCGTGTGGGCGAACTTGGTGACAGCGCGCCAACTGGTGACGTGGTCGAGCGTGGCACCGGCCCTGCGGGAAATAACCAGCAGCTCCGGAAGTGAGTCCGGTAATGCCTTTAGCGGATTGGGCAGGGGAGGAAAGTCCAGGGGTTCGGACGAGTTCTCCGTTGCTGATGCGTTTTCTGAATTCCCTGACGCGTAGTCGGCCGCGATGCCGGTATCCCAATCGCCAACTTGAATTCCAGACTCAGAGTTTTCTTCTTCCCACCAGACCATTGGACTATCTTCGCCCGTGGCATCGGGAAGATGCAAAAACTGCTTTGTTTTTCAGACCTGTGCAGTCGGGTGCGCTGTTAAGCCGGGTTTGAAAAGCTACGCATTAGTCCACGAACTTCATCGCGCACCGGGTGATCCGGGCCGACTAGGTCGCCGATGCGAACCGCGAACCGGCGGGCGCGTTCCTCATTGTTATCACTAGCAGCAGCACGCACCGCGATGGTCAGTGTGCGGGCGGCGTCGGCAGGGGCGTGGGCTTCTAAGAAAAGCTCGGCAGCTTCGTCGGCGTACTTGTACACGCCGTCGTTGTCCCACACAGACCAGCACAACAGCGCCTGTGCTTCATGCCACTTGGCCGATTCCCAGGACCCAACCACGTAGCCACGTGAGCGTTCCATCAGGTGGTCAGTCAGTTCACTTGTAGCGCCCACGTTACTGAGTGATAGTGCGGCATCCATCAGAGTTTCCGCAGGCGAAATCGGGGACGAGTATCCGGCACGAATATCGGCCAGTGCGTCGAAGAGTACTGCGGCATGCTCAGTATTGCCCTCTTGGACTGCCGATTCCGCCGCAATGGCACAGGAAAAATCAGTACGTGCGGAATCCTGGGTAGGCTCAGACCACTTTGCAACCGACTCCGCTTCCTGGCCGGCATGGTGGAAATCTCCGAGCTCGTACAGTGCCGTTGCCTTCAGCAGCGCGATTTCCATGGTGACTTCACAGTTGGGGTAGTCTGCCGACACATCCTGGGCGCGCTGAGTTAGCTTCAGCATCTCCCCGGCATCGGGCTTGTTGTGTGCCACCTCGAAGTTGATGTCTGCCATCTCACGAACCGCGAGAATATAGTCAGTGTCCAGTCTGTGCTGGTCCGCGACTGCCACGTTGTTTGACAGCATTCGGAACGCGGTATCGCTATTACCTGTCTCTATCGAGTACCGTGCCAAATTCTGCCTCAGCTCAAGGCCCGCGATTACGGAGCGGTTACCGATTGCATTGAGCTGTGAGGCGCAAAGTCGCGCTGCGTCGACGACTTTCCCGGCTCGGTGCAGCAGTGATGCCTCCGTCAGAGTCTTCGCCAGCGCAATCGACTCAAACTTATCCTCATTTGGCAGTGCACGAATCATCTCGTGCAGCTCCCGTGCCAAGTCCTCGCGGTTGACCTTTCGCAGGGCGCTTGCAATCCGAATCAGCGCGTCAGTCAGTGCCGCCCGCTTCTTCCACTGGCGTGGGCTAAACGGCTCCTCCGCTTCTTCGCTTGCCGACGATTCCTGCGGCCGCGGCCCATCCGCATCCGTGGTCACCGCGCTGTGACTGCTGGTTGGGGCATCCAGATCGTCGGCAAGCACGAGTGCCCGGTACGAGGTGATCTCCCTGCTCATGCGTGCGATGAGTGGGATTTCGGTCTCTGCGGCAGCAGAGGTGGGGCCATCGGCGATAAAGGTGGTGTAGCGGCGGGCTTCATCCGCCGCTAGCCGTGCCCGGGCGCGCCAGTACTCCGGGACGTTGTCGTTATCGGATGCCCATACCATCCAGTTCAGGGCGGCATCGTGCGCAGCCGTCATCATGCCGAGCGATTCGGTGACCTCGCGGACTATGCGGTAAAACGCGCCGACGTGTTCGGTAACGCCGTGGGCTTCCGGGTCAGAAAAGAGCTGTGGGTTGTAGAAATGATGCGCGAAAACTGATTCCAGTTGGCGCGTGGCCAGGGAATTGTCGGCTGCGGTCGCGTCTGCATAGGCTGCGACGAGCTCCGGCAAATCCGGGCTGTTTCCTTCCTGGTTCAACAGCTGACCTTTCTACGACTGGTTACTACTTTCCTTAACACTGTAATGGGTCACTGTGGCGGAGCTAACTTGCGCCACAGTATGAGGGGTTAAATGGGGCAATCGGTATGAACCTAACGTGAGAAAGATATGCTTAGTTCATACTCAAGGGTGCCTTTAAGGGCGAATAGTAGCGAAAACCGTGGATAAAGTCTTTGGCTTTGACCCAGATTTTCAATACTTTGTTGTCATTTCTTTGTCACTCTGAAGTGCTCACGTATGAATCCATCGTGCGAATAGGCGGTTACTAATTAATTATGTTGTCCACTATTGATCTTCGCGGTCAGACTCCCACCACCGCCACTCTGCGTCGAGTGTTGCCGCGTGGTGCGGCAGACGTTGATTCGATGATTCCCACGGTCAAGCCCGTTGTCGATGACGTGGCAGTCCGTGGTGTGGAAGCGGCGATGGAGTACTCCGAGAAGTTTGACCGTATTCGTCCGGCATCCATGCGCGTTCCAGCGGAGGTTATCGATGCCGCGGAAGCTGCGCTGGAAGACGATGTCCGCTCTGCTCTGCAGGAGTCCATCGGGCGCGTGCGCGCGTTCCACGCTGCTCAGAAGCCGAATGATAAGACTGTTGAAATTCTGCCCGGCGGCATTGTCCGCGAGAAGTGGATTCCGGTTTCGCGCGTCGGTCTTTACGTCCCCGGGGGCAACGCCGTCTACCCGTCGTCCGTATTGATGAACGTCATCCCAGCTCAGGAAGCTGGTGTGGAGTCCCTCGTCGTCGCCTCTCCGCCGCAGGCCGACAACGACGGCTGGCCGCACCCGACCATCCTGGCTGCCTGCAAGCTGCTTGGCGTGACCGAGGTGTGGGCCGTCGGTGGTGCACAGGCCGTCGCACTGCTCGCATACGGCGATGAAAACGAGAGCCTCGAGCCGGTCGACATGGTCACCGGTCCGGGCAACATCTTCGTTACCGCCGCCAAACGCCTGTGCCGCTCGGTCGTCGGTATCGACGCCGAAGCTGGCCCGACCGAAATTGCCATTCTCGCAGATAACACCGCTGATCCTGTCTCCGTCGCCTACGACCTGATTTCCCAGGCTGAGCACGACGTCATGGCCGCCAGCGTGCTTATCACCGACGACGCCGATTTCGCCGCCACCGTCGACCGCGAGGTCGAAAACCGCTACGAGGTCACCATGAACGCCGACCGCGTTCGCGAGGCGCTCACCGGCGATCAGTCTGGCATCGTGCTTGTCGACGACATGAATATCGGCATCCAGGTTGCAGATGCCTACGCCGCTGAGCACCTGGAGATCCACACCGAAAACGCGCAGGCCGATGCCGAACGCATTACCAATGCCGGCGCAATCTTCATCGGTCGCTTCTCGCCGGTGCCACTGGGCGATTACTCGGCCGGCTCTAACCACGTGTTGCCGACCTCCGGCACCGCCCGCCACGCCTCGGGCCTGTCAACGCACACCTTCCTCAAGTCGGTCCACATGATTGACTACAACGAGGCCGCGTTGAAGGAAGTTGCCGACAGCGTAGTAGTCCTGGCCAACGAAGAACGACTGCCAGCGCACGGCGAGGCCATCCGTGCCCGCTTTGAGACGCTTCTCGGCTCTGAGGACAATGGCGCAGAAAAGGGGAACAACTAATGAGCAACCAGCCTGAGAATCAGCCACAGCCGTCGGTAGCCAAGTTGGCGCTGGCAGATTTGCCACTGCGCGACGAACTGCGCGGCGAGGAAGCCTACGGTGCCCCGCAGCTCGACGTCGATGTTCGCCTGAACACCAACGAAAACCCGTACCCGCCATCCGATGACCTCATCGCCGACCTGGTGGCGCAAGTGGAGAAGGTCGCCTCTGACCTCAACCGCTACCCGGACCGTGACGCAGTAGCACTGCGCAGCGCACTCGCCGATTATGTCACCCGCCAGACCGGCGTGGACATCACCGTCGACCAGGTATGGGCCGCCAACGGCTCCAATGAGATTCTCCAGCAGCTGCTGCAGGCATTTGGCGGGCCGGGGCGCAGCGCAATGGGCTTTGTGCCCAGCTACTCGATGCACCCGATCCTCTCGTCCGGCACGCAGACGGAGTTCATCGGCATCGCCCGCGACCCGGAGACCTTCGACATCGACATGGATAGTGCGCTCGCGGCCATTGCCGAGCACCGTCCTGACGTCATCTTCATCACGACTCCGAACAACCCGACTGGCAATCTGACCACGCTCGCTGACCTGCGCCGCATTATTGAAGCCGCGCCGGGCATCGTCATTGTCGATGAGGCCTACGCCGAGTTCACTGAGGAGCCGTCGGCGACAACGCTGCTGGCTGAGTTCCCGTCGAAGCTGGTTGTCTCCCGTACGATGAGCAAGGCTTTCGACTTCGCCGGAGGCCGCCTCGGCTACTTCGTTGCTAACCCGGCATTTATTGATGCTGTGATGCTCGTACGTCTGCCATACCACCTGTCGACGTTGACGCAGGCCGCTGCCACGGTTGCACTTCGCCACTCGGATGCGACGCTGTCGACCGTCGCAAAGCTTGCCGACGAGCGTGATCGCGTCGTAGCCGCCCTGAACAGCTATGGCTACGACGTGATTGACTCGTACTCCAACTTCGTATTCTTCGGTCGTTTCGCCGATGCCGCGACGGCATGGCAGAGCTTCTTGGATGAGGGAGTACTCATCCGCGATGTTGGCGTGCCCGGTCGTCTCCGTGCCACTATTGGTCTGCCCAGCGAAAATGATGCGCTGCTGGCGGCGGCCAAGAAATTGGCAGCGACCGCGCTGGCTTAAGCGAAATGCTGCCGGTACATCCCACTACAAGGAGAGATCTGACTTATGCACTTCAGTGATAAGGACCATCTGGAGGCAGAGCGCACTGAGCGCGTTGGCCGTGTCGAGCGCGCCACCCGCGAATCGAGCATCGTCTGCTCGGTGAATCTCGATGGCACCGGCAAGACCGATATTTCGACCGGTCTGCCGTTCTTCGACCACATGTTGACCGCTTTCGGCTCCCACGGCAGCTTCGACCTGACTGTGCACGCCAACGGCGACACCGAGGTCGATGCGCACCACACGGTGGAGGATACCGGCATTGTGATGGGGCAGGCCTTCGCCCAGGCGTTGGGGGACAAGTCTGGTATTCGTCGCTTTGGTGACTGCTATATCCCGATGGATGAAACGCTGGCACACGCAGTGGTTGATGTGTCTGGTCGCCCGTACTTCGTTGGCACTGGCGAACCAGAGCAGATGTTGACTGCCGTCATTGGTGGTCACTACGCAACGGTTATCAACGAGCATTTCTTTGAGTCCTTCGCCCTAAATGCCCGTATTGCGCTGCATGTTCGCTGTCTCTACGGGCGCGATCCGCACCACATCACCGAGGCTGAGTACAAGGCTGTGGCCCGTGCCCTGCGTGCTGCCGTCGAGGACGATCCGCGCGTCCACGGTGTGCCGTCGACCAAGGGCACTCTGTAGGTCGCAGCTGAAGTAGACGGCCACTGTAGGAAACCGGAAAATCCGCCTTAGCTGGCATTTTAGGGGAATCGATGGTAACAACGTCTGTAGACGTGCTTTTAGCGCAGGTGTCTACCGCATCGACGCTGAGCACTTATTTTTTGTTCATTGTCGCTGGTCTGCTGGTGGGCGGAACATGGTCACTCTATAAATCCGGATCGAGGGTCGGAACAATTGTCCTTGGTCTCTTATCTGTGATCGCGCTCGCCGGCGCAATTTTGTGGTTGATAGGAGTGATGGAGTAAATGGCGTCCCGGGTGATGGACCGCAGGCAGTTGGACGAACTGGACAGCATGTGGAAAGCGCCCGGACTAGTACCTACGCTAGTCGCCGTGATGGCCGCCTTCGGTGGCTGGTCACTCCTCATGCCTGTCATTCCGCAGGCAATTCTTGACGATGGCGGTGGAACCTCGCTCGCCGGTGCCTACACCGGTGTTTTTATGGCCGCTACCGTTCTCACACAGACGCAGACTCCACGTATGTGTCGCCGTCTTGGCTACGGCATGACCATGCTGATTTCAGGTCTGTTTCTGGGCTTGCCGACGATTCTGCACATCTTTGGCACCGATGCTGCTTTGGTGCTCATCATTGCGGTTCTCCGCGGTATGGGCTTCGGTGCGTTGACTGTCGCCGAGTCCGCATTGATTGCCGAGCTAGTGCCAATGAAATTTCTGGGTAAGGCCTCTGGCGTTCTCGGTGTGGCAGTTGGTTTATCTGAGCTCATTTTCTTGCCACTAGGACTAATCATTGCGGACAAGACGGGTTCTTACACCCCTGTTTATGTCTTGGGCGCCGTCATCTCGCTTGTCGGTTCGTTGATGGCACTCTTTATCCCGAAGATTAAGCCAGCGCCGAAGGAGGGCAAGGGCGGCAAGGAAGACGTCGGCGATCCTGTGCCCGGATCTGCAGCAACTCAGCCGAGCCCCGTTGAGCACGTTGCCACATGGAAGCTGGTGGCCATTCCCGCGCTCGCAATTTGCACGATTGCGATGGGCTTTGGTGGTATTTCCGCATTCCTTGCCCCGGCAGCTCGCGAAATCGATCTGGTCTCCGGTGCGGTTGTGGCTGGCCTGTCGCTGTCTGTTCTCGGTGGCGCGCAGATGGTGTTCCGTTATTTCGCAGGAATCTACGCCGACCGGAAGTCGGAGGCTGGAATTCTGCTGATTCCGGCATTGATCAGTGGTTTTATTGGTCTGCTGATGATGTCCGGCGTGGTTCTCTTTGATTTGTCGGCCTGGCTGCTGCTGGTTGCGGCCGTTTTCTACGGCGCGGGCTTCGGCATAGTGCAAAATGAGGCTCTGCTGCTGATGTTTGCCCGCCTGCCGCGTGACCGTACTGCTGAGGCCAGTGCCTTCTGGAACATGTCCTTTGACTCGGGCACTGGTATCGGCTCGTTCGTTCTGGGAGCCGTAGCCGCGGCTGCACTCCGTCCGTACCCGGCTGTCTTTGCCTTTGCGGCAGCTCTGCTGGCAGTTGGCCTCATTGGTGCGGTGCTCGACCGAATCATCGGAAAGCACCGCGTGGCGGAGTACCAGAACACCCGCGCTACGCTGCGTCGTCTGGGGGATGCCGTGAAGCGTCGTACGCCGGAGGCCGCTGTGCGTGTTGCCCGCCCGGCAAAGAATGCAGTGACGCGTTTGACGGTTCGGGACCGCAAGAAGAAGTAACTACATACAAAGAGACGTTTGAAAAAGAGTGGCTGCGCAAGTTCTTGCGCAGCCACTCTTTTGGTTATTAGATGCAACCCCCGGTGTGGGGTCAGCCGTGCCTGTTTATGCGACGGCGACGTCCATCTCGGTGAAGAGAGCCCGCAGGCGGGTTTCGATATCGTCGATAAGCGACTGCAGCTCATCGTCTGTGAGACTGTCCGGATCTGCGACATCCCATTCCACGTAGCGGTCGCCGGGGACTGCTGGTGTCTCGTCGATGCCCATGAGCACGACAACATCGGCGCGGTGGGAAACGCGGGGAGTAATCGCCTTTTGGGTGAGGCGTGAGGTGTCCACGCCACGGTCGTGAAGAGCCGCGACGACGCGAGGGTTCAGGCCATCCTCTGGATTGAGGCCGATAGTGCGGATAAAGACTTCGTCACCAACCAGGTGGTAGGCCAGGGCAGTGGCAATCTGGCTACGGCCGGAACCGCGACTATCGGCAAAGAGAATCTCTTGGCGCGGGGCGAAGTCCTTGCATCCGCTCGCGGCCTTGATGCGTTCGGTGGCCTCGCGTTCGGCGAGGACGGGGAGGAAGTTAGTCACCTTCGCAGAGTTGGACAGCTCTGCAATGACATCGTCGAGGATGGAATCGATGGTCGCAGCATCGCAGGCTGCACCGTAGAGCCGGTGAAGGTCCTCGCAGACAATGGCAAATGATTTACTAAGAACGGATGCGGTAGTCATGGCGTCGGAGCCTCTCTGTGAAAAAGTAATCAGGGGTATTAGGGATAAATCAATAACTTAGTTAACCTGTTGTTAACCTTGAGTTTACCAAAGTATTCGGTAGTTGTATACCAGTGCTTCTGCCTATCCAGGCAGTTTTCTTGGGGTAAGTGGCAAACATCGATTCCCAGCGCCTTAAAATGTCCAACTATGGAACAAGTCTCACCTTCGACGAAGACCCCGACCGTTGCCATCCTTGATTACGGCTCCGGTAATTTGCGTTCAGCTGAGCGCGCTGTGGCCACCACGGGTGCCGAGGTTATTGTGACCGCCGATCCGAAGACCGTGATGGAGGCCGATGGTCTGCTCGTTCCCGGCGTCGGCGCCTATGCCGCATGCATGGAGGGTTTGCATCGAGTACAAGGGCCGCGCCTGATCGGCTCTCGACTCGCAGGTGGTCGACCAGTGATGGGAATCTGCGTCGGTATGCAGGTGCTCTTTGACCGCGGCGTCGAGTACGCCGACGGCATCCACGCAGCGGAGACCGACGCATCCGCAGCTGTCACCGGCACCCCGGGTTGTGGTGAATGGCCCGGTACTGTCGAGCGTCTCGAGGCGTCGATTCTGCCGCACATGGGCTGGAACACGGTTGAAGTACCGGAAGGCTCAAAGATGTTTAAGGGACTGGAAGATCAGCGTTTTTACTTCGTCCACTCCTACGGTGTGCGCAAGTGGGACCTTAATACGGATTCTCGCATCGCTCCGCCGCTGGTGACGTGGTCTGCCCACGAATCCGATCGGTTTATCGCAGCCGTGGAAAACGGTCCGCTGTGGGCCACGCAGTTCCACCCTGAGAAGTCTGGTGAAGCAGGGTTGAAGCTGCTGCAGAACTGGGTGGACACGCTGTAGTTGCCCAATCGGTAGTATCTGCCCTAACCGCACTACCTGGTAGGTGGCGGAATTTCGCCACCTAGACCACCTATACTGAGATAACTAGCAACAAGCGTCGTGGTGACTATGGCCACAACGCCCAAAGTCGAAGAGAGTAGAGCCCCCATGAGTTTGACCCTGCTGCCCGCTGTAGACGTAGCCGATGGCCAGGCTGTGCGCCTTGTTCAGGGTGCTGCTGGAACCGAGACTTCCTACGGTGCACCGCTGGAAGCTGCCATGAATTGGCAGAACGCAGGCGCTGAGTGGATCCACCTGGTCGACCTCGACGCCGCGTTTGGTCGCGGTTCGAACTACGACCTGCTTGCCGACGTTGTGGGCAAGCTCGACGTGAAGGTAGAGCTCTCCGGCGGTATCCGTGACAACGCTTCGCTCGAAGCTGCGCTGGCCACCGGCTGCGCCCGTGTCAATATTGGCACCGCCGCACTGGAGAATCCGGAGTGGTGCCGCGAGGTTATCGCCAACTACGGCGACCGTGTAGCCATTGGTCTGGATGTTCTTAACGAAGAGGGGCAGTGGCGCTTGCGCGGCCGCGGCTGGGTCTCCGACGGCGGTGACCTCTGGGAGGTGCTGGAGCGCCTGGATGCTCAGGGTGCATCCCGTTTCGTGGTGACTGACGTCTCCAAGGACGGCACCCTGCAGGGGCCGAATGTGGAACTGCTGCGCGAGGTCGCTGCTGCTACCGATGCTCCAATCGTCGCTTCCGGCGGTGTCAGCAGCCTGGACGACATTGCAGCTATTGCCACACTGGTCGATGAGGGCGTTGACTCCGCAATTGTGGGTAAGGCGCTCTACGCAGGGCGTTTCACCCTGGAAGAGGCCCTGGCAGTAGCTCGCGGCTAAAAAGAACACTTTCGTGGCCGGACCGGGGAGACGTCGTCAAGCGAAAGCGTTAACGAGCAAACGGCACCCCGGCTGAGACGGCGGATGAAGGACTTAGAAAAGTATGGATGCCCTGGAACCGCGGGCGATGCTCGCTATTGCTGAAGCGGCGCTCGATGAGGTTGAAGGCCTGTTCACGCAGCAGGTGGGCGCGGACCCGGTTGTCATGAAGCCGCGCGGAGATTTCGCGACGGAGACTGACCTGGAAATTGAGCGTCGTCTGCGCAAGCTCCTCACGCAGTATTCTGGGCTGCCCGTCTACGGCGAGGAATTCGGTGGCAAAGTCCCCGAGGAACATACCGCCTGGGTCATCGATCCGATTGACGGCACCACGAACTATTCCAACGGTTTTCCGCTGTGTGCCATGCTGCTCACACTCATGCATGAGGGGGAGCCGGTGGTTGGTATTACCTCCATGCCTCTGCTACGCCGGCGTATTACCGCAGCTAAAGGTAGCGGCACGTTCGTCAACGGCCGTCGCGTCAACATCGACGCCGAGGCCGGCCGCCCGGTTTCGATTGCCTTCGGGTCCGTCATCGCGAGTACCGACGGCACACTCCCGCGCAAGTGGCGTCAACTGCTGCTGTCAAAGGTGGGCGAACGCTATCCGACGATCCGAATTACTGGCTCTGTCGGAGTGGACTTGGGTTCCACCGCGATGGGGGCATTCGGCGGCACCGTGACTTTCTCACCGCATGTGTGGGATAACGCAGCTGGTGTACTTCAGATTTCCGAAGCCGGTGGCGTGGTCACAGACTTGGCGGGCAATCCCTGGCGGCATGATTCCGTAGGCGTGCTGGCGGGAACTCGCGATGTTCATGCCACGCTGCGGTCGATTATTGACCAACTGGGTCGTCCGGAGACTTTCCGGAGCTAAACCGTGGGCGACGTCCCGAGCTGGGTGGTTGCGCAAACCGTCGATCCACAACTTTGAGCTAACACGAGGAGAACTTAAAAACTATGTCTCTGGCAGTACGCGTGATTCCTTGCCTGGATGTCAACAATGGGCGGGTCGTCAAGGGGGTTAACTTTGAGAATCTCCGTGATGCCGGCGATCCGGTGGAGCTGGCTCGCCGCTATGGCGAGGAGGGCGCTGATGAGCTGACCTTCCTGGATGTCACGGCTTCCAAGGATGGCCGTGGCACCATGCTCGACGTGGTGCGTCGCACCGCAAGTGAGGTCTTCATTCCGCTGACGGTCGGCGGTGGCGTGCGCAGCGTCGAGGATGTCGATCAGCTGCTCCGCGCCGGAGCTGACAAGGTCAGTGTCAATACCGCTGCGATCGCACGTCCAGAACTGCTCAGCGAGCTGTCGCGCCGCTTCGGTGCGCAGTGTGTCGTCCTGTCGGTGGATGCCCGCCGCGTTCCCGAGGGAGGCACGCCGCAGCCGTCGGGCTTCGAGGTGACGACGCACGGTGGTTCACGCTCGGCGGGGATCGACGCCGTCGAGTGGGCACGCCGCGGCGAGGAGCTCGGGGTCGGCGAGATTCTGCTGAACTCCATGGACGGCGACGGCACCAAGGACGGTTTCGACCTGGAGCTTCTGGAGAAAGTCCGCGCTGCCGTCGACGTCCCGGTGATTGCCTCTGGCGGTGCGGGCAAGGCAGAGCACTTCCCGCCAGCAGTGCGCGCCGGCGCCAACGCGGTGTTGGCCGCATCCATTTTCCACTTCGGCGAGGTCAGCATTGCTGAGGTTAAGGAAGAGATGGCCCGCGAGGGAATCGAGGTGCGCCAGTGACTGGTCTAGCCCCGGGCGCTGCAGCTCACGGCGCCGGCGACGATCCGCGTGAGTACACGCTCCCAGCAGATATCGCGAACATCGCCAAGTTCAACGCTGACGGCTTGATTCCCGCTATTGTGCAGGAGGAATCCACTGGCCGCGTGCTCATGATGGCGTGGATGGATTCCCACGCACTGGCATATACCATCGCTACCAAGCGCGGCACCTACTGGTCGCGCTCCCGGTCCGAGTACTGGATTAAGGGGCTTACCAGCGGCCATTTCCAGACCGTGACATCGCTGGCGTTGGACTGTGATGGCGATACCGTGCTGATGCAGGTAGTGCAGGACGGCGCGGCATGCCACACTGGCTCGCATAGCTGCTTTGACGTGCATCCCGTGTTCGAGGACTAGGCAGTCAACCCCGGCTGCCGAGGTGGGGATTTCGTCGTCAAGCGCGCCCACCTCCGGTGAAGTCCGGGGTTAAGTGATGTGCAATCCGGGTGCGTGGCACAATAGCGGCTATGACTCGTATCACCATGACCACGCGTGAGCGCTTTCGTGAACTGGCTGCACACCATCGGGTCGTGCCCGTGGTTCGCAAGGTTTTGGCGGACGGCGAAACGGCGCTGTCGGCCTACCGCAAGCTCGCGGCCGATCGTCCCGGCACTTTCTTGCTGGAGTCCTCCGATGTGGGGCAGTCGTGGTCGCGCTGGTCGTTTATCGGTTGCGGCAGTCGCGCCGCGCTGACGGTGGATGATGCGGGGGAGGCAACCTGGATTGGCAATGCGCCGTCGGGTGCGCCAGAGGGCGGAAATCCGTTGGATGCTCTGCGTCGCACGCTGGAGCTGCTGCACACGGAGCTTCCGCTTGCCGACGACGCTTCGGTGCCCAAGCTCACCTCTGGTCTCGTTGGCTACTTCGGGCATGACATTGTCCGCTACATTGAGCCACAGCTGCCGGATACCACTGACAATGATTTGCAGATTCCTGAGCTTATGCAGTTGCTGGTGGAGGACCTGGCTGCTTTTGACCACCACGAGGGCGTGCTGTGGCTGATTTCCAATGCTGTCAACTGGGACGGCTCGGATGAGCGGATTGACCAGGCGTATGACACCGCCTGTGATCGGGTCAATGCGATGGTGGAGCGGCTGTCGGGGGCCTCTGATCTGCGTCCGGCGGAAATTAGCTTCCCAGAGCCGGTGATTCGTCGCCAGCGCGCCGCCGACGACCACATGGATCGTATTGAGCGTTGTAAGGACCACATCCGAGCTGGTGATGCGTTCCAGATTGTGCTCTCGCAGCGGTTCGAGATGGACACGCAGGCGTCAGCTTTTGATATCTACCGCATCCTGCGGGTTTCCAATCCGTCGCCCTACATGTTCCTGGTCAACGTTCCAACCAAGGACTTCTCCGCTACCGCTTTTCAAATTGTCGGTTCCTCCCCGGAATCACTCGTGGCAGTTCAGGGCAGTGAGGTCATCACCAATCCCATCGCGGGCACACGTCCGCGCGGTGCCACGGTGGAGCAGGACAATGCGCTGGAAGCTGATTTGCTGGCAGACGAGAAGGAAAATAGTGAGCATCTGATGCTCGTTGATCTTGGCCGCAATGACCTCGGACGTGTCTGCCGCCCAGGCAGTGTTGTTGTGCACGACTTCCGTCATATTGAGCGCTACAGTCACGTTATGCATCTGGTCTCTACGGTCACCGGCGAGCTTTCCAGCGACGCCACTGCCGTCGACGCGTTCGCGGCCACCTTCCCAGCGGGAACGCTGTCGGGTGCGCCGAAGCCTTCCGCGCTGAGCATTATCGACAAGTTCGAAGACACGCGTCGGGGTGTTTACGGCGGCACTGTTGGATACTTTGACTTCCGGGGCAATACCGATCAGGCAATTGCCATCCGCACAGGTGTGAAGAAGGGCGATACGGTCTATGTTCAGGCTGGCGGCGGAATTGTCAGTGACTCTGACCCGGTGGCAGAGGATGAGGAGACCCGCAACAAGGCCGCGGCCGTGCTGCGAGCTGTCGCGGCAGCTGAGACACTAGTCCCAGCGGAAAGGAGCTAGGTTTTCGATGAAGTCGACAACGATGCTCTCCGGTGGCCTCATTGGCGTGGCCGCAGCGGGAATGTGGTTGTGCAGCCGAAGCGCGTGGCTGACGGTCGATACTGTTGATGACAAGTCCGGTCCAGCGACCACAGATTTGGTGGGCGCAGTTTGGGCTCCAGAGTTGACGTCGATTGCGCTGGCAATGGTGGCTGCACTGTTTGCCACCACCATTTTGGGCTCACTGGGGCGCCGTATTGTCGGTGGCCTCGCGGCGCTGCTCGCAATTGCGGCGTCGTGGACTCCGATGACTCTGCTTGCCAGCGGAGAAGACGGTGTGGACTCCCAGCGGGCACTGGATTTGTTGACGTCGGGAAGCACCTCACAACGCGCCAGTGATGCGGTGACTGTGGCAGACTGGGCGCAGATCTCAGCGATTGAAGTGCATGCGATGGGGCCAGCCCTGGCCTTGCTGTGCTGCGCATTGGCGCTGGTCGGGGCGGTATTGTTGGTGCGTCGACCGGGTACTGTGAAGAAGCAGAAGTCCAGCGCGTATGAGACCCCGGAGGTACGCCGTCAGCGTATCGCCGAGGACCTGGAGGAAGACCCACAGTCGGGTCGAGTTCTGTGGGATGCTTTGGATGCCGGTGTAGATCCTACGGATCTGGATAAGGAGTAAGGCCGTGGCTAACGTTCTGGACAAGATTATTGAGGGCGTGCGGGAAGATCTCGCTGCTCGGGAAGCCAAGATTTCCTACGGTGAAATCAAGGAGCTCTCGCTGAAGGCGCCGTCGCCGATTGATGCCGTGGCGGCACTGGCTAAGCCCGGGGTGCAGGTGATTGCAGAGGTCAAGCGTGCCTCTCCGTCGAAGGGAGAGCTGGCTGACATCCCTTCGCCGGAAGTTTTGGCCGCAGAGTACGAGCAGGGTGGCGCGGCTGTCATTTCCTGTCTGACTGAGGAGCGACGCTTCCGCGGTTCGCTCGCCGACCTCGATGCCGTGCGCCGCGCGGTGAACATTCCGGTGCTCCGCAAGGACTTCATCGTCACTCCGTACCAGGTCCATGAGGCCCGCGCACACGGTGCCGACCTGGTGCTGCTGATGTGCTCCGCTTTGGATCAGCCGACGCTGGAGTCCCTGCTGGATCGCACCGAGTCGCTTGGCATGAACGCTCTGGTTGAGGCGCACACCGCAGAAGAGGTCGAGCGTGCCGAGGCCGCTGGTGCCAAGATCCTCGGCATCAACGCTCGCAATCTAAAGACGCTCGACGTGGACCTCTCCGTGTACGAACGTCTTGCGCCGATGCTGCCGGATCATGTTGTGAAGGTGGCGGAGTCCGGTGTTAAGGGGCCGGAGGAACTGCGCTACTACGCCTCTCACGGTGCCGACGCGGTGCTGGTGGGCGAGGGCCTGGTTACTGCGGGCAAGCCGGGTGAGGCTTGCCGACGTCTCGTTGCCGCCGGTGTCCACCCGACTCTCCGCAGCGAGTAGTGGTGGTCCGCGGTTGCGATAAGCAGCTGCATCGCACCGCGAACTCCGCCTCTTTGGTTGCCAGCCACACCTGTTGTGTTGGCACGCCACAGTTTCTTAGGCCTTATGTCCCCGCAACGGGTGGGGATAGTCCACAATAGATAACTGTGAGTGACCAAGATTTCAAGAATCATGATGCCCGCGGTGACCGCCTGCCCACGATGGGTGAGGTAATCGCGGAGACAACGAACCACGAGTCAGATGCCATTGGGCACTGGGGTAAGTGGGGCGGCCAGTTTGTGCCGGAGGCGCTGATGGCCGTTATCGGTGAGGTCACCGATGGCTACGCGAAGGCCCGCGTTGATCAGGGTTTTCTCGATGAGCTTGACCGGCTGCAGCGTACTTATGTCGGACGTCCCTCGCCGCTGTACTATGCGGAGAAGTTCTCCGCTGATATCGGCGCTGACGTCTGGCTTAAGCGCGAGGATTTGAACCACACCGGTAGCCACAAGATTAATAACGTCTTGGGTCAGGTTCTGCTTGCTAAGCGCATGGGTAAGAAGAACATTATTGCCGAGACCGGTGCCGGCCAGCACGGTGTCGCAACCGCGACTGCCTGTGCGCTGCTCGGCCTTAACTGCCGTATCTACATGGGCAAGGTCGACGCAATCCGCCAGCGCCTTAATATCGCTCGCATGCGTTTGCTTGGTGCCGAGGTTATCGAGGTCGAGATTGGCTCGAAGACTCTCAAAGACGCAATCAATGAGGCCATGCGTTTTTGGGTTTCACACGCCGATGACACCTACTACTGCTTCGGCACTGCAGCCGGTCCGCACCCGTTCCCAACAATGGTGCGCGACTTCCAGCGCATCATCAGCGCCGAGGCACGCCAGCAGATCCTCGCGGAAACCGGCTCGCTTCCCGACGCTGTCGTGGCCTGTGTCGGCGGCGGTTCTAATGCAATCGGCGCGTTCCACCACTTCATCGATGATGAATCGGTTCGCCTGATTGGCGCTGAAGCTGGCGGTGACGGTGTTGAGACCGGTCGCCATGCAGCACCGATTTCGGCCGCCGGTAATCCGGGTGTGTTCCAGGGCTCCTTCGCCGCCCTGATGCAGAACGAGGATGGCCAGATTACGGAGTCCCACTCGATTTCCGCCGGTCTGGATTACCCGGGCGTGGGGCCAGAGCACTCGTACCTGGCCGATATTGATCGCGCGTCCTACCTGCCGGTGACCGATACCCAGGCGATGCAGGCATTCCAGGACCTGACTCGGATGGAGGGCATCCTGCCCGCTATCGAGTCCGCACACGCGGTGGCTGCCGCCCGACTCATCAGCGATGATCTGAATGAAGAGCTGGGCCGTAAGCCGCTGATTATTGTCAATGTTTCCGGTCGCGGTGACAAGGATGTCGACACCGCTGCTAAGTGGTTTGATCTGATGGAGGAGTCCTAAATGAGTCTGAGTGACGTCTTTGACAAGGTCCGTGAGGAAAACCGCGCAGCATTTATCGGCTACTACCCAGCGGGTTTCCCGACCACCCATAAGTCGATTGAGAACATCAAGGCGATTGTCGACGCTGGCGCCGACATCATCGAGGTTGGTCTGCCTTTCTCCGACCCGATGATGGATGGCCCAACTATTCAGGATGCCGCCAACGTGGCTCTGGATGCGGGCTTCCGTACCCGTGAGATTATGCGGGTGGTTCGCGAAGTCACCGAGCACGGCGGTACCTGTGTGGTCATGAGCTACTGGAATCCGATTCTCCAGTATGGTCCGGAGCGTTTCGCCGAGGACTTGGCCGCCGCTGGTGGTCGGGGCACCATTATCCCGGATCTCATCCCCGAGGAGGCCGGCCAATGGCAGCGTGCAGCTGAGGCCAATGGTCTGTCCAACATCATGTTGGTGGCCCCGTCATCGACCAACGAGCGTCTGCAGCTAACTGCCACCGCGTCGACCGGCTTCGTCTACGCCACCAGCCACATGGGTGTCACAGGTGCCCAGGCCAGCGTCGACTCGGCCGCAGGCAAGTTGGTTGCCCGCACGCGCGAGGTCACCGATACACCGGTGTGCGTCGGTTTGGGTGTCTCCAATGGGGCACAGGCCGCGGAGATTGCCGAGTTTGCAGATGGCGTAATCGTTGGCTCGGCACTGATCAAGGCCGCGATGAAGAGCACCGATGACCTGGTAACGCTCGCCCGCGAACTCGCCGCGGGCGTACGAGGAGAGAGCTAGCGCATTTATGAGTTCCACCCTTGTTCTCGCTGAAACTGCAACGACGTATCTGGCCAACATTCCCTCTCCGCCGCAGGGGGTGTGGCAGTTAGGACCGCTACCACTGCGCGGTTACGCGATTTCCATCTTGGTTGGCGTACTCGTCGGCATTTACTGGATGCAGCGCCGCTACGCGGCCAGGGGTGGAGACCCGGAGTTAGTCCTCGACATTGCCATTGCGGTTATTCCTGCGGGCATTATCGGCGGCCGTCTCTACCACGTCGCCACCGACTGGGAGAAGTACTTCGGCCCCGGCGCCAATCCCGCCGATGCACTGAAAATCACCAATGGTGGTCTCGGCATCTGGGGCGCGGTGGCGCTGGGAGTGCTAGCCGCGTGGGCGGTTGCTAAGTGGCGGAAGGTGCCGTTTGCGCCAGTTCTTGACGCGGCCGCACCCGCAATCATCCTTGGACAGGCCATTGGGCGTCTGGGCAATTGGTTCAACCAGGAACTCTACGGTGGCCCAACGTCACTTCCGTGGGGTCTGGAAATTTACCAACGAGTTGATGAGTTTGGTCGGGTTACCCCTGTCACCGGAACGTCGACAGGCGAAGTGCTGGCCGTGGTGCATCCAACGTTTCTCTACGAGATGGTGTGGAACGTCCTCGCCTGTCTGGTCATTGTGTGGGCGGACCGAAAGTTCAAGATGGGCGGCGGGCGCGTCTTTGCGCTCTATGTCGCGGCCTACACTTTGGGGCGTTTCTTCATTGAACTCATGCGCGTCGATGACGCAACGCTGATATTCGGTGTGCGTATTAATAACATCACGTCGCTCGTGGTCTTTTTCTGCGCTGTCATTGCTTTGTGGATTCTGCGGGCCAAGAGCCGCGAAACCGCAGCTGAAGTCAGGGGAGAGCGCGAGGCTGCTGAAGCTCACAGTGCTTCCAACTGACGCATAGCCCGTTAAGGGACTAGGCTGGAGGCCGTGCTTAGACGAACGAAGATTGTATGTACCCTCGGTCCAGCAGTTGCTTCGCTGGAGGGGATTACCGGGCTGGTCAACGCCGGCATGGATGTTGCCCGCCTGAATTTCTCTCACGGTGAGCATGAGGACCACGCTCAGAACTACCACTGGGTGCGTGAAGCATCCGACGCTACGGGACATGCCGTCGGTATTCTCGCCGACTTGCAGGGACCAAAGATTCGCCTCGGTCGTTTTAAGGAAGGCTCGACGTATTGGGCTGACGGCGAGATTGTCCGCATCACCGTCGACGATGTCGAAGGCACGCACGACCGCGTCTCCACCACGTACAAGAATCTCGCTGACGATGCCCGTCCGGGCGATCGCCTGCTTGTCGACGATGGCAAGGTGGGCCTGGAGTGCATCGAGGTAGATGGCAACGATGTGGTGTGCCGTGTCATCGAGGGCGGTCCGGTCTCGAACAACAAGGGTGTTTCCCTGCCGGGGATGAACATCTCGGTGCCGGCTCTGTCGGAGAAGGATATCGCCGACCTGCGCTTCGCTCTGAAGCTGGGAGTCGACTTCATCGCGCTGTCCTTCGTCCGTTCGCCTTCCGACGTCGAACTGGTCCATGCGGTCATGGATGAGGTTGGCCGTCGTGTCCCGATTATCGCCAAGCTGGAGAAGCCAGAGGCAGTCGAGTCTCTCGAGGCCATCATCCTGGCTTTCGATGCCGTGATGGTCGCCCGTGGTGACCTTGGTGTTGAGGTGCCGTTGGAAGATGTTCCGCTGGTTCAGAAGCGCGCTATTCAGATTGCCCGCGAGAACGCCAAGCCGGTCATCGTCGCCACCCAGATGCTCGACTCCATGATTTCGAACTCGCGCCCGACTCGTGCGGAGGCCTCCGACGTGGCCAACGCTGTGCTCGATGGCGCAGATGCCGTGATGCTCTCGGGTGAGACCTCGGTTGGTAAGTACCCGCAGTCCACGGTTAAGACCATGGCTCGCATCGTCACCGCCGCTGAGCGCGAGGGGGAAGTTCCTGCGCTGACCCACATGCCTCGCACGAAGCGTGGTGTGATTTCCTACGCAGCTCGCGATATCGGTGAGCGCTTGAATGCCCGCGCTATGGTTGCTTTCACCACCTCGGGTGATACCGCTCGCCGTGTGGCACGCTTGCACTCTCGCCTGCCGCTGCTGGTATTCACTCCGAATCAGCAGGTTCGTTCGCAGCTTGCGCTGACGTGGGGTGCGGAGACCTTCTTGGTGCGCGAGGTTAACAGCACGGATGAGATCATGCAGGTCATCGATGAGCAGCTCTTGACCATGGAAAACTACAACGCTGGCGACACGCTGGTCGTTGTTGCTGGTACCCCTCCAGGAAATGAGGGCAATACCAACATGATTCACGTCCACGTTATTGGCGAGGACGCACGCTAGCTCTCTGGCGCGTTTGAAAAAGCCGGTAAGTCCTTTTGGGGCTTACCGGCTTTTTGTAAGAGCCTTTCGACCTGGGGGGTTAAGTAGCAAAACTGACAACCCGAAAACTGAGCTGTCTTTTTTGGCGCGGTGCGCGGTGGCAAGCGGCCGGCACACAGCCCTTACTTTGCCAAGTAGGACAGCACGGCGGCAGCGGCGGCAGAAGTCGCGGAGGTAGCCGTCGGCTTGAAATCCGGGAGGAATGTCGGCATGTGGTTCGACGGTACGTCTTCGACCACGCGGTCGGCAGCAACGGCGGCTTCCCACGTATCCCGAGGTGTGGCGCCAACGGTCCAGTAGACATATGGGCAGTTCAGTCCACGCGGCAGGTCTGAGAAGTCCTCCGATGCGGTCCACGGCACAGCGTCGGTGGAATCGTCGCCGAGCACAGCGTCCATGACCGGGCGAATCGTGGCAAACGCCTCCGGATCATTGTCAGTGACTTCGCCGTGATCGGAGTACTCAATCACAGGCTCAACCTCAGTGCCGGAAGCCAGGCATTCGCCACGAACAACGCGCTCAATGCCCGCAATGAGCTTCGCGCGCACATCGTTGGAGTAGTAGCGAATGTTCAGCACAATCTTGGCCTGGCCAGGGATTGTGTTATTCGAATTGCCGGACTGCAGCGTGCCGACGGACAAAACACCAAACTCGTGGGGAGGAATCTCGCGCCCTACAATTCCTTGCAAGCGCAGAACGACTGCGGCAGCCAAGTATGTCGGGTCAATGGCGTTGTGCGGCATAGACCCATGTGCGGAGCGACCTGTCAGCGTGATGCTAATAGTGTCACAACCAGCAAGTGCCGGGCCGGGCATGGTCATTACCTGACCTGCGGGGCCGGGAACAATGTGCTGGCCGAAGCACACATCTGGGGTGGGGATGAGGTCTGCCAGGCCGTCGTCAATCATGGCCTGTGCACCGCAGGCCAGTTCCTCGGCGGGCTGGAACAGGGCAATGTAAGTACCCGACCACTCAGACTTAGTTGCTGCCATCAGGCTAGCCAGACCAAGACCGGCCGTCATGTGCATGTCATGGCCACAGGCGTGCATGACGGCGGTGGCAGAACCATCGCGGGCGGTACCGGTAGCAGAGGAAGCGAAGTCCACACCTGTTTCCTCGAAAACGGGAAGCGCATCGATATCAGCGCGGAACAGCACGGTAGGGCCGGGGCCATTTTCCATGACACCAACGAGGCCGTGACCACCGATTCCCTCATGCACTGTGTAAGTGCCCATGTCGCGAAGAGCACCGGCCAGATACGCGGCAGTTTTCTCCTCCGCCTGAGATAGCTCCGGGTGCTGGTGCAGGTAGCGGTAGATTTCCCACTGCCGGTCCAATGGCACTCGATGGGCGGCGATGAGGTCGCGAATGCGGCTCAGTCGTGCTTCATTGTTGCTCACCTGGTTTAAGACTCCTAACTTCTCTCTACTCTGTGCCAGAGAACTACAGCCGCGACCCGTCTTCAACGAGCGGGTTGTATTTCAGCGAGTTTGGCTGGCACTGGCACTCGGTCGCAATGTGGATGCTGTCCGAGATCTTTCCGGTCTCCCGTAAACGGTACATCTCCGGGACAACGCGGTCTCGCAGATCCCATGGGGAGATGGTGTTCAGATAAATCTTGGTGCCACCTTCAAAGCCGGCCAGGTTCGAGGTGCGCCACTTAATCATTACGCGCCACGGCATGCGGGCATCCAAATCGACAGGGCGGTGGTGCCATTCCTCGTTACACGGAATAGTGGGGCCGGCAGCTGCATGACATGCGTGAATCAGGTCCGACATTGCGTCGATCTCAGCCCGGGTTTGCAGCCACGGTTCGCAGACATCTGACTTCGAGAAGATCTCCAGCGTCGGGTACCGGTGTCCGAATCCTGCGAAAGCCACCGCGTGCTCGTTTTCCGCGATAACCAGGTTGTGGCGGGCCGCATAGTCCACTGCGTATTCGTTGTAGATATTCGGGTTCTTGCGCACCGCCTGTACTTCGCGCTTGAGCTGCTCACCGTGCTCATCGATGGCCACAAGCTGCTTGTGCAAGTGATCGAAGCTTGCGCCTGCCGGTTTTAGCCAGTTTTGGAAAGCGGCCACATAACGCACGTAGCGGTTACGTCGGTACAGGTCAGCAATCGACTCGACGGTAAACGCAATAAGTGCGCGGTGCTCGGCAACACTCAATGTGCCAGAAGAAGCCAGCTGATTATCGTGGGTAGCGCCGTCGACAAAGTGGCGACGGGCAACAATCACATCGTGGCCGCCGGCGAAATAGCTTGGGGCGCGGCGCAGCAATTCCTCGTCGGAAAGCGCGCTGATTTCCTCTTCACTGCGTCCAGCGGCGCGGTAGCGCGTGCGAATGATATTGAGCACGTGCTCGCGGCCCTTCGGGTCATCGAGGTAGGCCTCCATACGTTGCTGAGTTTCGCGGTCGGGCTCGAAGCCATAGTTTTCCGACCAATAGTCATAGGAGACGATCTCGAACAGGTTGGGCACGCGGCGGAACTCCGCGGTGGTGTCGAAGAGCTGGTCGGGCAGTACTCCGGTCACCGTGCTGTAGCCGCCGAATACCGATTCGTCGAGGACAACGCGGGCCTTCTCCGGCGGGGTTTGCAGCAGGTTGTTCCAGCCAAAGGAGTCGCGGGATCCAAAATCCTCCTCGCTCAATGGCTGCGGATCCGTGTGCTTAATTCCCAACGGCCGATTGCCACGACCTGGGACTGTCCACACCTGGGTACCGGAAAAAGGATTGACTTGCTTCACCGTGCCGTCGGCAAGCGTGATGAGGGGATTGCTGAAAGCCTGCATAAGTCCAACACTACGTCTTTGCTGGCGGTCGGCGCGCCAATGTAGGGGGACAGGGCTTGACGACGGTTAGCTATTGTCTGGCCGTCTCGCGTGGCTTAGCCTGTGAAGTTATGTCGAAGATTGTTTTTCACTGCCTGGTGAAGCCGACCGAATCGGAGTCGCTGGCCGAGGCATTTCGTACCAAGTTGAGTGAGTTTGACCGCGCCGGGCGAATTAGTGACGTGGATGTTTCGGTGGCGTCGGCGGACACGGACGCGCAGTTGGTGGAGCAGTGGGAGCGTGAGAACCCGAAGGAGCCGTTGGGGGATAGGAAGGTATTCCGTTATCTCTTGAGCTTCGATCAGCACGGCGGTTCTCTCAATGAACTCGCTATGGACCTCTCTGAGCTACTGACTCCGCGTGCAGAATTGCCCCCGGACCCAGTGCTGCGTGAGTTCGACGAAATGCTCGAATCTGTTGCGACGTATCCCTGGAATGTTGCCGTATTTAGGTAATTTCCTACCTAATTCGTGAAAAGTGTAAGCCTCCACAGAGTCAGTGATTGGCTTGGCCAACGGGTGTAGCGCAAATCGCTACGAGTTTTCCCAGCAATATGCCGTTGTATAATTATGTCCGCTTCAATATCTACAGTTGCCCAGTCCTTGTGCACACAACCTGTGCCACCGAGTTACGGCAACCGGGAAGTGGTTTACAACCGCTGACGGTTTGTTCTTCGTGGGCGCCATAATGGTTTCGCAGAGAGGTTTATTTTGAATATCGAGCAGAAGGTTTCGGGACTCTATGACCAGATTCTCACCCGAAACGCCGGTGAGCCGGAGTTCCACCAGGCAGTGGCAGAAGTTCTGGAGTCGCTGAAGGTCGTCCTGGAAAAGGACCCACACTACGGTGACTACGGCTTGGTTCAGCGTCTGTGTGAGCCGGAGCGTCAGATCATTTTCCGCGTGCCGTGGGTCGATGACCAGGGGAAGGTCCAGGTCAACCGTGGCTTCCGTGTTCAATTCAACTCTGTGCTGGGCCCGTACAAGGGTGGTCTGCGCTTCCACCCGAGCGTGAACCTCGGCATCATTAAGTTCCTGGGCTTCGAGCAGATCTTCAAGAACTCCCTGACCGGCCTGCCGATCGGTGGCGGCAAGGGTGGCTCCGACTTTGATCCGAAGGGCAAGTCCGAGCTAGAAATCATGCGCTTCTGCCAGTCGTTCATGACTGAGCTGCACCGCCACATCGGTGAGTACCGTGACGTCCCGGCCGGTGACATCGGCGTCGGCGGCCGCGAGATTGGCTACCTGTTCGGTCAGTACCGCCGTATGGCCAACCAGCACGAGTCCGGCGTTCTCACCGGTAAGGGCCTGACCTGGGGCGGTTCCCTGGTTCGTACCGAGGCCACCGGTTACGGCTGTGTCTACTTCACTGAAGAGATGATGAAGGCCAACGGTGCTGACATCAACGGTGCCAAGGTCATCGTTTCCGGTTCCGGTAACGTCGCCATCTACGCCATTAAGAAGGCTCAGGAGCTCGGCGCTACCGTCGTCGGTTTCTCTGACTCTTCCGGTTACGTCTCCACCCCGAACGGTGTCGACGTCGAGCTGCTGAAGGAAATCAAGGAAGTTCGTCGTGCTCGCGTCTCCGAGTACGTCGCTGAGGCTGAGGGCGCTGAGTTCCACGAGGGTGGCAACATCTGGGAGCTCAAGGCTGATGTCGCACTGCCGTGTGCAACTCAGAATGAGCTCAATGGCGAGTCCGCCAAGCTGCTGGTCGACAACGGCTGCCGCTTCGTTGCTGAGGGCGCAAACATGCCGTCCACCCCGGAGGCTATCGAGGTCTTCAAGGCCAACGGTGTCCACTTTGCGCCGGGCAAGGCTGCCAACGCTGGCGGTGTTGCAACCTCCGCTCTGGAGATGCAGCAGAACGCTACCCGCGATTCCTGGTCCTTCTCCTACACCGATGAGCGCCTGAAGCGCATCATGACCAACATCTTCAAGAACTGCGAAACCACCGCCGCTGAGTACGATCACGAGGGTAACTACGTGCTCGGTGCCAACATCGCAGGCTTCAAGAAGGTCGCTAACGCAATGCTGGCTCAGGGCGTCATCTAGTCTGCTAACGTTTCCGCTTTACGACGGATCCTCGGCGACCCCGCCCGTCGAATAGCCGAAAAGCCCACGCTGTAAACTCCCTCCCATGGAGTTATCAGTGTGGGCTTTTGTCTTTATCGTGGCAACGATTTTTGTCGGGGCCCTGATGCAGCGAATAGCCGGTATGGGGCTCGGACTGTTGGGAGGTCCGGTCCTCTCACTGGTTGCAGGTCCCGTAGCAGGAATTTTGATTATTAACGTGCTCGCATCGGTCAATGCGATCATGCAGACCATCTCGGTGCGAGAAAACGTCGATTGGAAGAAGTTCTGGCTGATTGGCCCGGTGATGGCTCTCGGCGCGCTCCCCGGCGCTTGGGTGGTTCACAACACGCCCAGCGGTCCACTCCAGGTGCTGGTCGGCGGGCTCGTGCTACTCGCGCTGCTAGTGACATCCGTTATGCCTCAGCGCATGCGTGTCGACGGCCCACAATACGCCGTTGCCTCAGGCGTGGCCGGCGGTTTTATGAATACCCTGGCCGGCATTGCGGGCCCAGCCATTACCGTTTACGCACAGGCTTCCCGTTGGCCAGCGCAGACATTTGCAGCCACCCTGCAACCGCTCTTCTTTGTTTCCGGCGCGTTGTCCTTGCTGTTCAAGGAAATCAGCGGTGACGTATCTGTCTTCGCCACCACACCGGTTATCCTCTGGCCGCTGTGTTTGGTTGCCATGATTGTGGGTATATTTTTGGGCACTCGCGTTTCCCGACGAGTGCCCATTGTGCAAGCCCGAAAGCTCGCGGTCATTCTGGCGACTACCGGCGCGGCAGTCACTATGTTTCGCGGAATCTCCGCAACTTTTGGCGCTTAGGCTTGCTGTTACTTCAACAGCGAAGACAGGAAGTTGCGGGTGCGCTCGTGCTGCGGATTACCCAGCACCTCATCCGGGGTGCCCTTTTCCACGACCACGCCGTCAGCCATAAACACGACCTGGTCGGCGACTTCACGGGCAAAGCCCATCTCGTGCGTCACGACGACCATGGTCATGCCCTTATCGGCCAGACCACGCATGACGTTGAGAACCTCACCGACGAGCTCGGGGTCAAGAGCGGAAGTCGGCTCATCGAAGAGCATTAGCTTCGGCTCCATGGCCAGGGCTCGAGCAATGGCAACACGCTGTTGCTGACCGCCCGAGAGCTGAACAGGGTAGGCATCGGCCTTGTGCGCCAGACCAACAGTCTCCAGCAGCTCCATGGCACGCTTTTCAGCCTGCTCCTGAGAGACGCCCTTTACCAGCACTGGTGCCTCGGTGATATTTCCCAGCACCGTGCGGTGCGGGAACAGGTTGAAGTTCTGGAACACCATGCCGATATCGCGACGCTGACGGGCAGCTTCTGCGGCGGAAATTTCGTAGAGGCTGCCGTTCTTTTCGCGGTAGCCAATCAGGGAACCGTCGACGTAGAGACGGCCGGCATTGACCTTCTCCAGGTGGTTGATGCAGCGCAGCAGTGTGGACTTACCGGAGCCCGAAGGCCCAATGAGGCAGGTAACCGTACCGCGTGGAACTTCCAGGTCGATGCCCTTGAGGACCTCGAGACGGCCGAAGTTCTTCCGAACCTTTTGCGCCTCAACCATCAAATCTTTGGTAGTCATTTACTGCGGATCCTCTCGGTAGAAGTGCTCTTCGTCCTTATCGACAACGCGAGCATTTGCAAGCGGCACACCTTCGGCGTCGGCAAGCGCGGCCAGCTGGCGGGCGGTGAGCTGACGGGTAGCGCCGCGGGCGAAGTAGCGCTCAAGGTAGAACTGTCCGACCATCAGAATTGATGTGATGACCAAGTACCAGGTGGCGGCGACAAGCAGCATCGGCACCGGCAGGAACAGCGCATTGGCGATGTCCGTGGAGCGGCCGTAGAGTTCCAGCGAGAACGGCACTGCGATGACCAGCGAAGTGGTCTTCAGCAGGGAGATGAACTCGTTGCCCGTCGGCGGGATGATGATGCGCATAGCCTGTGGCAAGATGGTGCGGCGGACAGTCTGCCACCAGCTCATACCCAGTGCCTTCGATGCTTCGGTCTGGCCCTCCGGGACAGCCTGGATGCCGGCACGGACAATTTCAGCCATGTATGCGGACTCATTCAAGCCGAGACCGACGAACGCTAACACAAAGGTATTGGACAGGACAGTGCTGAGATCAACCTCGGCAACGCCCAGGTCAATCGTCGAGTAGATAGTGCCGAGGAGGCCCCAAAAGACCAGCTGCACGTAGACCGGAGTTCCTCGGAAAACCCACAGGTAGAACCAAGCAACAGTGGACAGCACGGGGTTGTCCGACATTCGGAGTACGGCGACGATGGCACCGCCGACGATACCGATGAGCATGGCCAGGACCGTTAGTGCAATGGTCCAGCCAGCGGCAGCGGCGATTCGTGTGTCGAACAGGTACTGGAAGTAAACATCCCAGTGGTAGGCCTCGTTGCGGGCGGCACCGATGATGAACCACAGGAAGAGCACAAGCAGCACTGCTGCGGTGATCCAGCGACCCGGGTGCGGCAGCGGTTTGGCCTTAATTTCTTCGTTGAGTTCCGCCTGTGTGGCCTCGTAGCGGGCGCCAGACGCAGATGAGTCGCTCACTTAAAGTTCCTCTCCGTTAATAGTGGCGCGTTCCAAAGCACCGTCTTCCAAACCCCATGTGGTCAGGATTTGCTTGTACTGGCCGTTGTCGATGAGGTACTGCAGCGCCTGCTGGAGTACTGGGCCGAGTTCTGAATCCTTCGGAATAGCGAAGCCGAACGGGGCACCATCGTAGATATCTCCGGCAAGTTCGAGTTTGCCCTCAGAACGATTGACCGCGTAGGCACTGACTGGTGAGTCAGCTGCCAGCGCGTCAGCACGCCCCAGCACCACGGTGGTAGCTGCGGTACCAGCATCCTGGTAGGCCAATTTGTTAATTGGTGGCAAACCGCGATCCAGACAATCCTGATTCTTTACCGGCAGGTCCTCCATGTCAGCGACGGTATTGCGCTGAACAGCGACAGTTTTGCCACAGTAGTTGTCGGAGCTGGCGTCGCTGCCCGGGCGACGTGCCCACTGCAGGCCGGTATCCAGGTAGTCGACGAAGTCGTAGGTCTTGCGGCGCTCCTCGTTTGAGGTGAAGCCGGAGGCACCAACATCAACTGCGCCGGCCGACAGGGCCGGCAGAATCAGTGCGAAATCCTGTTCTTGGATTTCCAGCCGCAGATCCAGGACGCTGGCCATGGCCCGCATGAGGTCAATGTCGAATCCGATGATGGAACCGGCGGAATCCTTAAACTCTGCCGGGGCGAATGTTGGGTTGGTGCCGATGCGCAATACTTCGCGCTTACGAAGATCTGCTGGGACCTGTTTCGCCAGTTCGGGGACCGCTGCCGGTTTGATCTCTGACCAGCCCTCGGGGTTACCGCTTTCGTCATTGGTGACGCAGCCTGTAAGCCCTAAGAACAAGGTCGCAGTCAGCGTGGCAGCCGCCAATGCGATGGGTCTTTTCATATCTGAATATGTTACCTAGGCACAGGAATACCTTAAATTCGGTACCCCTATTCAGCTGCGTCTTAGGCTGGTGCAGGAAAACCGCACACTTTTCAGACTTCCCGGGGAATAGTCAGCGCCGGTTTTCTAGTTCGCTTCAGCTGCAGCAAAGCCATTGCCAGTGACGTCGAGCGGGCCGACCGCGCCGGAGGCCGGGTCGCTCAGCGCAGCATCGCGGACAGCCTTCGCCACGGCCGGCATGACGCGCGAATCCAGCGCCGACGGGATAATGCGGTCGGCACTCAGGTCTTCTACGCCAACATTTGCAATGGCCTGAGTAGCAGCCAGCTTCATGGCCTCGGTGATCCGTTTGGCACCCGCCTCCAGTGCGCCACGGAACAGACCCGGGAAGGCCAGCACATTATTAATCTGGTTCGGATGATCCGAGCGGCCAGTGGCCACGACGGCTCCGTACTTGCGGGCGACTTCCATCGGAATCTCCGGAATCGGGTTGGCCAGCGAGAACAGAATCGGGTCAGCGGCCATTTGGCTAATCGCATCCTCGCCGATACGGCCGGCAGAGACGCCGATGAACACGTTAGCGTCGACAAGCGCATCGTTGATCGAGCCGGTGATACCGCGTGGGTTAGTCATGCCGGCGACCCACTGCTTGATGTCGCTCAGTGGCTCGCGGTCCGGGTGGATGATGCCGCGCGAATCGACGACGACGATGTCGGACACGCCAGCGGACAGCAGCATCTTCGTCGCAGCGACACCAGCGGCACCAGCGCCGGAGATGACCACGCGGAGATCCTGGAAGCTGCGACCTGTCAGCTTGCAGGCGTTGATCAGGCCGGCGGCGATGACGATGGCGGTGCCGTGCTGGTCGTCGTGGAAGATGGGGATGTCGAGCTCTTGGTCGAGACGCTGCTCGATCTCGAAGCAGCGAGGCGCGGAGATGTCTTCGAGGTTCACTCCGCCAAACGACGGCGCCAGCGCCTTGACCGTCTGGATGATTTCCTCTGTATTGAGGGTATCCAGGACGATTGGCACAGCGGAGATGCCGGCGAACTGCTCGAAGAGCTGGGCTTTTCCTTCCATCACCGGTAGCGCGGCCTTGGGCCCGATGTCGCCAAGGCCAAGCACGGCGGTGCCGTCGGAAACCACTGCGACGTTCTGGCCGGTCCAGGTGTAGGTGCGGGCCAGAGCCGGATCTTCGTGGATGGCCTCACAGACGCGAGCGACACCTGGGGTGTAGCCGATGGAGAGGTCGCGAATTGTCTCGAGCTTCATGGTGGAGTGGGAGCGGAGCTTGCCGCCTCGGTGTGCCTCAAAGATTTCCGCATCGGTGATGGTCGACGGATCTGTGGGGGCGGTGTCCTCCGGTACTGCGTGAAGTGGCGTCTTAGCGGAGTTCGCGTTCGCAGTGTGGGCGGAGGAGCTAGAGGGGGAATTCGCAGCAGGCATGATGACAGTCCAAAACGTGTTGAGTACTGAGTACTTTGTACTTTGAGAAAACTCGACCGCGGCGTGAGCTGCTGGTGGGCAGTGCGTAAAGCCGGGAGCAAAGCTTGGCAGGTGATACGTAGTGGTGTGCGTAAAAACTAAACCAGTCTTGCTATACGGGATTGGTATCTCATTATATGGACAGTGGGGTGGAAAATAAAATCTTTGCGGTTGGGGGAGCGGGGATTTGGGAAGTGTCGTGGGGCTGGCGGCCGCGGGCGTGATGCCGGAACCCCGGCTTTTGCCGAGTTCGACGAGTCCTGCCATGGCATCGTTTGTGTTAAGGGCTACTCAGCTGCGTCGTTTGTGATGAAGGTGTGCATCGAGCTTGCTCGGAAGCATCTTTGTTAGGAAGTGCCTTCGGTGGGGTGTCTATGTGCTGTCGGGTTCCATATGGGCGGCTGTCGTTGGAGGGGCTCCATGCCTTGGCCGCTTTTGGCCTTCTATTGGTTTGGAAAATGTTGGCGATATTATTTGCCGATATTGAGTAAGCGCTGGCCGGGGTTGAAGGTTAGTTTTTAAAGAGATTAACCAGTTCCAAGCCCTGTTCTATGGGGTAGAGGCCTGGTTTTTTCTTACCTTCAGTGGTGCCTTATGGTTCGCGAATCGAAAATATTTGTGTAGTGCGGAAAGTTGAATCCGGAGTTCCTGGGATAGTTCCAACTGACGACAGAGAGCTGTTCGTTTATTGCAACTTCTACGCAGGAGGCTTCTTACGATGTCCGATTCCACTTTCCCCCAGAACCCGCAGAGTCCACAGAACCCGTATGGCTCCCAGAATCCGTACGGCTCCCAGAATCCGCAGGATTCGCTGGGGCAGCAGTCCTACCAGCACAGCCCGCAGGATCCGCTCGGCCAGCAGCCCTACCCGCAGGGTCCGTCGGCAGCGGGGCAGATGCCTCCGGCTCCGAAAGAAAAGAAGAAGGGTGGCTGCTTCAAATGGGGTGGTATTGCCGCGGGCGCTGTCGTGGTCCTCGCTGTGGCGGCCAGCTTGACTGGTGGCGGTGACACTGAGTCGGGTTCCGATTCTGAAGCTGCATCTCTCTTTGGTTCGGAGACTGCCGTTGCGGCTGATTCTGGGACTGTTGAGAATGCCGATTTCGCTGAGTCTTCCGAGGCAGGTGTAGATGAGCAGCAAGGTCAGACGGGGGAGCAGCAAAAGCAGGATGAGAAGGTCCCGACCGAATACAAGAATGCTCTCCGCAAGGCAGAGATTTACGCGAATCGCATGCACATGTCGAAGGCCGGTATTTATGATCAGCTGACCTCGGAGTACGGCGAGAAGTTCTCACCGGAGGCAGCCCAGTATGCAATGGACAATCTCGATGCGGACTGGAATAAGAACGCACTGGAAAAGGCGAGAATCTACCAGGATTCGATGGCGATGTCCCCGGATGCGGTTTACGAGCAGCTGACGTCGGAATACGGCGAGCAGTTTACTCCGGAGGAAGCTCAGTACGCGGTGGATAACCTGTAGCAGCGGGCTTCGTTTGTTGATGACGCCAATTGGCCAGAGTCCAGTTGGATGCCTGCTGCAAAAGGACGGCTTCCGCTTCACCAGAATGCATTTGCTGCACACTGAACGGCTGTTGGTGAAGCGGAAACCGTCTCGGCAGTTTTTAATGCGTGACCGGGCAGTTGAGCGAGTGTCTGCAGCACAACTTCGGCGCGGTACAATTCGTGCCGTTTATCAACCGCGCCCGCATCGGCGACCGCGGCGGCAAATCAGAAGTAACCGCGGCACTGCGCCGCTACGCAGTCGCAGCCACCTATCTTGCAGAAGACATCGCTGAGTTTCGAGTCTCCATCATAGAAGAGCAGCGGCAAGCTTTGTTGAGTGGGATGTCCGAGTACGTCGATGGCGATGAAGAAGTTTTCAGAGCGTATGCTCGCCTGTTGAAATCAACGGACTCAAAAGCCATGGAGTAGCCACATTCGCGGGGTGCGAGTCCCCGCCATGGCACTGCCCCGTTCACTCAATCGGTAGTGGCGGGGTTTTCTTATGCCCAAAAACAGATTCACCCAGGAGTTAACGCAGGATTCAGCAGGCAATACGTGGCTCTTTTTTGGCTCATTTTTGGTGCAAAATACCCGTGAAAGTACGTGAAAGTGCGTGAAAAAGAGTGAAAGATAGTGAATACTAACCCAACCAAAAACCCGCCCCCACCAGGCTAAAAGTCAGGTGAAAGCGGGTTTTAAAATCGTGCCCCCGGTGAGACTCGAACTCACACTGGACGGGTTTTGAATCCGTTGCCTCTGCCAATTGGGCTACAGGGGCGCAAAGCCGTCGATAAGCGAAAATGCTCTATCGAAGCGACTTTGACTAGTTTAGTCCATCGACCCCGAATTAGAAAAACGGCGCTGCGCATAAGCGACGACGCTGACGATTGCGGCGCCGAGAATGAACAGTCCGAGGGCGAGTCCCCAGTCGGAGCCGATGCCCTGGAGCTCGTTGTTTTCGGTCTGCCACGGCCAGAGAGCGCGCAGCGAACCGAGCATGAGGCCGGACATGGCGACCAACGTGAGCGCCTGGTGCGTACTCAGCAGCCATTCGAGGAAGCGGATGAACAGGACGATGCCAATCAGCGCGCCGACGAAGAAAGTGCCGATGTAGGCGAAGTCGCGGTCGTGAATTGCGCCCATGGTCGGTGCGTAGAGTCCGATGACCAGCAGGAAGAAAGAGCCCGAAACGCCCGGCAGAACCAGCGCGCACACGGCAATCGAGGCGGCGATGAGTACGAGCCAGAGAGGCGGCTGCGTCGGTGCGGCCTGGGGGAGGGAGGTCAGCGCGAACAGGGCGATGCTGAAGAACAGGAAGACAGCGATGGCCTTGCCGCGCATGCCCGGCTGACGCAGAGCACCCGGCTGTAGCTCGTTCAGCGGCATGGTGATCGAGGCGGCGATCATGCCCATGAACAGTGCTCGAGAAGCGACTGGTTGGTTGGTGACGAAGTTCTCCATGACGCCTGCCATGGAGAAGACCACGGCAACCATGCCGATAGCCACCGGGATGAGCAGCCACCAGTCGATTCTGCGAAGGTCCTCCTTGAAGGTGCCCTTCGACATTGCCCGCGGCAGGTCGGTGATGCGCTTGGCCGATTCAATCAGGCGTCCGTAGATGCCCGTGATCAGCGCAAGGGTTCCGCCGGAGACCCCCGGAATCGTCTCGGCGAGACCAATGAGGCCACCGCGAACTGCGTTGGCGATGACACCCAGCGGGGTCGGCTTCGGGATTTCAGAGTAGGGGCTCGTGGTCGGCAGCGTGGTCGACTCTGCGCCAGGAGCGCTCGTATTTTCAGTAGACATCGCAGGCCATTGTATGTCTTCCACCTGAGAAGAAGCGTATTTCCGTGTGTGTATTAGTGGCTTCGGGGTGCGATTAAGGACACAAAACAAAAAAGCAGCGCCTGGGGTGGCGCTGCTGATTCAGTGAGTTACGCAGGAGTAGTCGGTGGTAGTGGGTGGTGGCAGTGGGCAGTGGGCAGTGGAGCTGCTTCCTTGGCCGTGCTCAGTTCTTAGCCGTGCTCGATGATTTGCTGCAGGCAGCTGCCCAGGGCCTCAACCGAAATCCTCGGCGCGTTGGCCTCATCAATCAGACCAGTATCAGAAAGAACTAGGTATCCGACGCAGAGGGAAATAGCCATCTGGCTGCGGTGCACAGCAGCGTCGTGGCTAACGTCTTCCGGTCCGTCCTCTTCGACGCGGCGAATCAAGTCATCTGCAACAGCTTCATTGAACCGCTCGGCGATGACTTTTGCAGTTTCCTCGGAGTCGAGGGACCCGACAATCAGCGGAATCATGGACTGCCCAGCCATGCCTTGACCAGTCAAAATAGCGCTGGCCATCCGCTGGCCAAGTTCATTGAAGGGAGCTCGGCTGAGCGTGCCTTTGAACTGGCTGAAGTTAATCAGTTCGGCCATGAGGCCTTCTTTGGAGCCGAAGTACTTGATGATGAGCGGCGCGCTAACGCCCGCATCGCTGGCAATTTCCTTCAGCGGCACGCTTCGCAAAGGCTTGCGCGCGAAGTGCCGAGCTGCAGCCGCGATGATGCGCTCGCGGGTGGACTGGGCGCTCCGTTGGAAATCGGTCGAATCGAACTCACTCATGCTGAAGAGTCTAAAGCCATGAAAGCGTAACTACGCCAATTGATTTCAGAGGCATGCGCAGGACGTGGTGATATGTTTTCGCGGCCACCTCAAAGAGGGGGTAATTTCTAGGTGCCTCATTTGGGGCAGGTTCCGTGCATGCTGTTGAACAATCGCTGGAAAATATGGAAAAACTCCAGGAAAATAAGGCGAATATTAAAGTTGGATTACAGCATTTCGGAAACTGAAACCAGGTGCCAAGCGACGCTCGAGAGGCTCACTCTTGCGAATCACTGTTCAGGTGGACTAAGGGGCTGCTGAATCCGTTTCAAAATGCAGCCTGATTACCGTAATTATTGTTCACTGAAGCTGACCGGCCAACAGCTCATCCTCCGCAGCTCGCGATTCCTCAGCGCGCATCTCAGTTTTCCTACGCTGTTCAATATTTTCCTACACTGGGATGTCATGAAGAAGACCCTCATGCTTATCGACGGTCATTCCATGGCCTTCCGCGCGTTCTTTGCCCTTCCGGTGGATAATTTCTCAACCACCGGTGGTCAGACAACGAACGCGGTGTACGGCTTCCTTTCTATGCTGTCCAATATCCTCAGCGAGGAAAAGCCCACGCACGTGGCGGTCGCCTTCGATGTCGCCCGCGAGACCTTCCGCAACGAGATCTTCCCGGAGTATAAGGCTCAGCGTGAGAAGACTCCTGAGGAATTCCGTGGTCAGGTGCCGCTTATTCAGCAGGTGCTGAAAGAGATGGGCATCGTCACGCTGGAGAAGGACAACTACGAGGCCGACGACATTATCGCGACGTTGGCTACCCAGGCCAAGCCCGAGGGTTTCGAAACGCTCATCGTCACCGGTGACCGTGACTCGTTCCAGTTGGTCAACGACACCACCACGGTGCTTTATCCAATGCGCGGCGTCACCACGCTGCATCGCTTCACGCCTGCTGCTATCGAGAAGAAGTACGGTCTGACGCCGACTCAGTACCCGGATTTCGCGGCTCTCCGCGGCGACCCCTCCGACAATCTCCCGGGCATTCCGGGGGTCGGCGAGAAGACCGCGACGAAGTGGATCGTTCAGTACGGCACGCTGGCAAACCTCATCGACCACGCTGACGAAATCCGCGGCAAAGTCGGCGATAACTTCCGCGAGCGCGTCGCAAACGTCCAGCTGAACCGCGACATCACCGAAATGGTCAAGGACCTGCCCTTGCCGTATGGTCCGAACGAGCTCGAGCTCCGTCCCGCCGACGCCCAGGGCATCATCGACTTCTTCGACCGCCTTGAATTCGGCGACAACCTTCGCGAACGCGTCTTCCGCACCCTTTCCATCGAAGGCGCGGGCGTCACCGCCTCCACCAGCGACAGCGCGACAAAGCTCGAGGCTGTTTCGCTTGACGACGGCGCCCTGGCTGCCTGGCTCGATGATCTGCACGAGCCGGCCGCGTTGCAGGTCGGGGAGCACACTCTGATGATTGGCTCCGCCGATGAGAAAGGCAAGACCTCCGGCCAGGCTGTTTCTCTCGACTTGGGCGGGCTTTCCACTGAAGATGCTGACGCACTGCGCGAGTGGCTCGCTGGCGACCATCCGAAGTTGGTGCATGACTCTAAATCGGCCATGCATGCACTCTGGAATTACGACTTCGAGCTGACAGGGGTCATCCACGACACCTTCCTGGCTGCGTATCTGCTGCGCCCAAGCCAGCGCAGCTACAGCTTGGACAATGTCGTCCAGCGTCACCTGGGCCAGACTCTTTCGCAGGCCGATGGCCAGATGACCCTGCTCGATGGCCCGACCGAAGACGCTTCCCATGTCGCCGCCGTCATCGACCTGGCTGAGCGATTGGCTGTCGAACTCGACGAGGCCGGGCTCTACAGTGTGTACGCCGACCTGGAAGTCCCGCTCGCCCCAGTGCTGGGTCGGATGGAGCGTGCCGGTATCGCTGTCGATGTTGATGCGCTCGAGGAGCTCCGAAAGCAGGCGCAGGCGGCTACCGATGAAGCGGAGAGTGAGGCTCGCAACCTCGTCGATAAGCCTGAGTTGAATCTCGGATCGCCGAAGCAGTTGCAAGAGGTCCTGTTTGACCAGCTGGGGATGCCCAGGACAAAGAAGACGAAGACTGGCTATTCCACGGCGGCGAAGGAGATTGAGGGGCTGGCGAAGGTCAACCCGCATCCGTTCCTGGATTACCTGCTGAAGTTTCGCGAGTCGCAGAAGATGAAGTCGACCGTGGAGGGGCTGATTAAGGCTGTCGCTGATGATGGCCGTATTCATACGACTTTTAATCAGACGGTCGCGGCGACGGGGCGTCTGTCGTCGACGGAGCCGAATCTGCAGAACATCCCGGTGCGCACGGAGTTCGGGCGACGGATTCGTGAGGCGTTCGTGGTCGGCGATGGCTATGAGCAGCTGATCACCGCGGACTACTCGCAGATTGAGATGCGCGTGATGGCGCACCTGTCGCAGGATCCGGGGCTGATTGAGGCCTACCGCCAGGGCGAGGACCTGCACAACTACGTCGGTTCGAAGGTTTTCGGTGTCGGCATCGATGAGGTCACGCCCGAGCTGCGTCGTCGTGTGAAGGCGATGAGCTACGGACTGGCTTATGGTCTGAGTGCTTTTGGTCTGGCGCAGCAGCTCGACATTCCGCAGCGCGAGGCGAAGAAGCTCATGGAGGACTACTTCGAGCGCTTCGGTGGCGTGCGCGATTACCTGCACAAGGTTGTTGAGCGGGCGCGCAAGGACGGCTTTACGGCCACGATGTTCGATCGTCGTCGCTACCTGCCGGAACTCAACGCCGACAACCGCATCGCTCGCGATAACGCGGAACGTGCGGCATTGAACTCGCCGATTCAGGGGTCGGCGGCAGACATTATTAAGATTGCGATGCTCCGGGTCGACGATGCTTTACGACGGGGCGGGTTGCGCTCACGTGTCCTCCTGCAGGTTCATGACGAACTGGTTGTTGAAGTTGCAGATGGGGAAGAGGGAGCCATCAAGGAGCTGTTGCATCGCGAGATGGACTCGGCGGCTGAATTGTTGGTGCCGTTGGATGTTTCTATCGGTGCTGGTGTGAACTGGGATACTGCTGCGCATTAGTGGTGCGAAGGTCGGGCCGTAGTGCTGGTCGGCGGACTTGATGCGGGCTTGCCGCGGATGTGTTGCGGACTTGAATGTCGCAGCTCAAATCGGTATTGTTCGCTAGGTATGCATTAGCGTGCCGACTTTGCAGCCTCGAGCTTCATGGACATCGGGTTAACTAATTGCCAATGGTGAGATTCGCCGAAAGCGGATTTGGCCCGGTTGTCCAGGGGTTTCTTTGAGGGGCAAGGCCGAAATTGTCCGTTTTTCGATTTCTATCCGCTTCGGAGCACATCTTATATGTCCACTTCTAACGTCCCTCAGGTTGCCATCAACGACATTGGCACCGCTGAGGATTTCCTGGCCGCTGTCGACTCGACGATGAAGTACTTCAACGATGGTGACATCGTTGAAGGCACCGTCGTTAAGGTTGACCGCGACGAGGTTCTTCTCGACATCGGCTACAAGACTGAAGGTGTCATTCCTTCCCGCGAACTGTCCATCAAGCACGATGTCGACCCTGACGAAGTGGTCGAAGTTGGCGATGAGATCGACGCGCTGGTCCTGACCAAGGAAGACAAGGAAGGCCGCCTCATCCTGTCCAAGAAGCGCGCTCAGTACGAGCGTGCTTGGGGCACCATCGAGCAGCTCAAGGAGAACGACGAGCCGGTTACCGGTACCGTCATCGAGGTCGTCAAGGGCGGCCTGATCCTCGACATCGGCCTGCGCGGCTTCCTGCCGGCTTCCCTCGTCGAGATGCGTCGTGTCCGCGACCTCCAGCCGTACATCGGCCAGGAGATCGAGGCCAAGATCATCGAGCTCGACAAGAACCGCAACAACGTCGTTCTGTCCCGCCGTGCATGGCTCGAGCAGACCCAGTCTGAGGTCCGCTCCGAGTTCCTGCACCAGCTGCAGAAGGGCCAGGTCCGCAAGGGTGTCGTTTCCTCCATCGTCAACTTCGGCGCATTCGTCGATCTCGGCGGTGTTGACGGCCTGGTTCACGTTTCCGAGCTGTCCTGGAAGCACATCGACCACCCGTCCGAGGTTGTCCAGGTTGGCGACGAGGTCACCGTCGAGGTTCTCGAGGTCGACCTGAACCGCGAGCGCGTTTCCCTGTCCCTGAAGGCTACTCAGGAAGATCCGTGGCGCGTCTTCGCCCGCACTCACGCAATCGGCCAGATTGTTCCGGGCAAGGTCACCAAGCTGGTTCCGTTCGGTGCGTTCGTCCGCGTCGAGGAGGGCATCGAGGGCCTGGTTCACATCTCCGAGCTGGCTTCCCGCCACATCGACGTTCCGGACCAGATCGTCTCCGTCGACGAGCAGGTCATGGTCAAGGTCATCGACATCGACCTCGAGCGTCGTCGTATCTCCCTGTCCCTCAAGCAGGCTGACGAGGACTTCACCGAAGAGTTCGACCCGACCAAGTACGGCATGGGCGACTCCTACGACGAGCAGGGCAACTACATCTTCCCGGAGGGCTTCGACCCGGAGACCAACGAGTGGATGGAAGGCTTCGAGACTCAGCGCGCCGAGTGGGAGGCTCGCTACGCAGAGGCAGAGCGTCACCACCAGCTGCACGCTGCCCAGATCGAGCGTCACCGCGCTGCAGCTGCCGAGGCTGCAGAGACCGCTTCGAACTACTCCTCCGAGTCCGGCGAGGCAGCTCCGGCTGCTCCGGCCGCACCGGCTGCAGACAACGCAGGCGGCACCCTGGCTTCCGACGAGCAGCTCGCTGCTCTGCGCGAGAAGCTGGCTGGCAACTAAGCTAGGCCGCTAAGGGCTTATACGTCCCTTTGAGAAATCGCCCCGGCGAGGTTTTCCTCGCTGGGGCTTTTTCGTGCCTTCTTTGCTTTACGACGGGCACCTGCTCGGCCTTGTTCTTATAGCGGCGGCTTGGGGGCTTGCTGCATCTTTGGTCCGGGTGATGGAGCTTTGGGCCATGAAGGGGGCACCGCTGTTGCCTAGGGCGGGCTTACGCTTCACCAGAAGTAGTTTGCTGCACAGTAACCGGCTGCTGGCGAAGCGCAAGCCGTCCTAATGGCCCTAATGACTCTAATGTCCTGGTGGCCCTGTCGATTTTGGTGGCTCTGGCGGTCTTTACTGCCGTTGACAGCCTATCTTTCTGCCCATATGATTGGTGACATGACAACAAAGGACGAAGCCAAGCAGGTAGATAACGCTAACCAGGTAGAGGATTCCTCCCACTCCACCGGTGGTGTGTACTCCCAGGAGGGCAAGGACTTTAACCGCGACACCCGCTATATCAACGACCGCATTGTTAAGAACGGTCGCGAGGTAGGCGACGGAATTAAGACGTGGCCCGTTGAAGCCGGTCGCTACCGCCTTGTTGCAGCTCGCGCCTGCCCGTGGGCGCATCGCACACTTATCGTTCGCAGGCTGCTCGGCCTGGAAGATGCAATTTCAGTCGGAATTCCAGGGCCAGTGCACGATGCCCGCTCCTGGACATTCGACAAAGGCCCAGGTGGCCGCGATGAAGTACTCGGCTACGAGCGCCTGCAGGAGGCATTCCTCAAGCGTTTCCCGGACTACCAGCGTGGCATTACTGTTCCGGCCATCGTCGAGATCGAGTCGGGCGAGGTCGTGACCAATGACTTCCCCCGGATCACCTTGGACTTCATTACCGAGTGGACCGAGTTTCACCGTGACGGCGCCCCGGATCTCTACCCGGAGGAGCTGCGTGCGGAAATGGATGAGCTTATGCAGTTCATCTACACCGAAATCAATAACGGTGTCTACCGCTGCGGCTTCGCGGGCTCACAGGACTCCTACGACAAAGCTTACGACCGACTGTTCAGTGCCCTAGACAAGGTATCTGAGCGCTTAGAGACCCGCCGCTACCTCATGGGCGACCACATCACTGAGGCCGACATTCGCCTTTACACGACCCTCATCCGCTTCGATGCGGTCTACCACGGCCACTTCAAGTGCAACCGGAATAAGATCTCCGAGATGCCGGTTCTATACAACTACCTGCGTGATCTCTTCCAGACTCCGGGCTTCGGCGACACCACTGACTTTGTCGATATCAAGCGCCACTACTACGAGGTCCACCGCGACCTCAATCCCTTAGGTATTGTCCCGAAGGGCCCGGAGCTTTCCGACCTGCTCCAGCCGCACGGCCGTGAGGCCCTTGGCGGCAGCCCATTCGGTAACGGCACCGCGCCGACCCCAGTCAACCCGGATCCCGTCGAAGAGGGCCACCGCATCGAGGATCTCGTCGTAAAGCACTAACGTGCCGGGGCGTGTCCACGTACCCTTAGAGACATGCTCAAAGTAGGACTAACCGGTGGCATGGGCAGCGGAAAATCTACGGTCGCCCGTAGGTTCGCCGAGCTCGGTGCCGTCATCATCGACGCTGATCAGATTGCTCGTGACGTCGTCGAACCCGGCGAACCGGCGCTGGCCGAACTCGCCGAAGCTTTCGGCGAGGGCATTGTGCTTGACGACGGCTCCCTCAACCGCGGCGAGCTTGCGAAGCGGGCCTTCGTATCCGCGGAGAAGACGGAGCTGCTGAACTCCATCACTCACCCGCGTATTGAGCAGCGCACCGAAGAGCAGTTCAACGCGGCAGGTGACGCCATCATTGTTTTTGACTCTCCGCTGTTGATTGAAATGGGGCAGTCGGAAGCACAGGACCTCGTCGTAGTTGTGCATACCCCGGTGGAGGTCCGTCTCGACCGTCTGGTGGAAAGCCGCGGTGTAGACCGAGAGGATGCGAAGCAGCGCATCGCTAAGCAAATCAGCGATGACAAGCGCCTGCAGTTCGCCGACGTGGTTCTGGAAAACTCAGGCACCGAGGAGGACCTCGTGCGCCAGGTCGACCGGATTTGGGAGCGGATTATTCAGCCGCTGAATCAGATTCGCCAGCTGCAGGCCGGGCAGCAAGATAATCCCGCAGCCGGATGATAGCCTCCTCAATCACCTCGGCGCGCTTGCAGAAAGCGAACCGCACCAGGTAGCGGTACTTTTCTGACTCTGGGTCATCCACAAAAGCGGTGACGGGGATGGCTGCGACGCGGCATTCCTTGACCAGGCGGGTGCAGGTCTCCAGGGCGTCGCCAAGCCCCCAGCTCGAGACATCGGCGACGACAAAATACCCTGCCTGCGGCGTGAAGGCATCGGCGCCAAGGCCCTCCAAGCCCTCGGCGAGGAGCCGCATGTTGCCCTCGAGCTGACCTGCCAGCTCGTCCACCCATGGGGCACATTCCTGCAGGCCACGGGCGACTGCGGGCTGAAGGGGAGTGGCGCCGACATAGCTCAAGAACTGCTTGGCCTTGACGACGCCATCGAGTAGCTCAGTCGGGGCGAGCGCCCAGCCAATCTTCCAGCCGGTGACGTTGAAGGTTTTTGCGGCACTGGACACGACAATGGTCCGCTCGCGCATGCCGGGCAGAGCGCTGATGGAAGAGTGTGACAATCCGTTGAAGTACAGGCGTTCGTAGACTTCGTCGGCAAGCATGAGTAGATGGTTTGCGATGGCGACATCGGCGATGGCCTGCAAGTCCTCGTCCGCGAGGACGGTGCCGGTGGGGTTGTGCGGCGAATTGATGATGATCATGGCCGTTTTGGCGGTGACGGCATCGGCAAGCGCGCTGCGGTCGAGCGACCAGGAGCGTGCCGTGCCGGAAGCTGCGGGGATGAGCGGCACCGCGGTATATGTGCAGTTAGCCAGTGCGATGGCGGCTTTGTACGAGTCGTAGTACGGCTCGATGACGATGACGTGGCTGCCGGGTTCGAGATGCCCCAAGGTGGTGGCGGCAATCGCCTCCGTGGCACCGACCGTGACGAGGCATTCGGTGTCGGCATCGTAGACCTGCCCCGTGCGGCGGGCGCGATCGGCGACGATAGCCTCGCGGAGCACCTTCATGCCGCGGCCGGGGCCGTACTGGTTGTTTCCTCCAGCTATCTGATGTCGCGCCTCCGCGAGCACCTCGTCCGGCCCATCCCAATCCGGGAAGCCCTGTCCAAGATTGATCGCCTCGTGCTCGGTAGCGAGGCGGGACATGGTGGCGAAGATGGTCTCGCCGAAGGGGCGCAAGCGGGAAACTGTCATGGTTTCACTGTAGGCGGGAGTTTGCGGGCTTGTTGCGATTCCCCATCGGCGAATCGCGGCTGGCGGCCAGCAGTTGCACCGACTGCCGACCGCCACCTGGTGCGCTAGTACATGTAAATCTTCGCGTTGTTGCCGCCGGTGCACACGACAACGTCGTCTTGTGTGCTGCAGCTGAGGTCGTAGGTCTTCCCGGTCGCGGGGCTCTTGGCCTTGATGTTTGGCTGCAGGCGGTCGCGGATATTGTCCTCCGAGGCGTTAAGCCCCTCGGTCTGCTGGTTGAATACGGCCTTCGCAAAGTCGCAGCTGGTGTTTGGCCCCGCCGCGATGAGGTTGAGGCCGTACCCATCGCCGTAGATGCAGGTGGTTGCCTGTTCGCCCGCCGCCGTGAAGGTGGATCCCGGCGAGGGGTTGTTGTAGATCTCAGCGGTCATGTCCTGACGAAGCTCGCTCCCGTCGCCGTTGTCGCCGCTTTCGCTTGACGACGTCGACGTGCCACCAGTCTCCGCCGTCGTTGTGTCGCCTCCCTGGTCCGGTGCGGAACCGGTTGGGTTAGGCGTGTTGCCCGAACCCTTGTCAGATACGCCATCCTCGGGCTGAGTAACGGTGGTGGTTTCAACCGGAGTAGCAGATTCGGACGCTGCTTCGGTTTCCTGTGTTGAGCAGGCGGTGAAAGCCAATGCGGTGGTGGCGAGGATACCGGCCACAAGGGCTCGGTGTGAGGTTGCTTTTCGAGTGGTGGAACCTGGGCGAGTCGTAGCGTGCGTGTGGACTGGTGTGCGGCGCGAGGTGTTCATAGGCGCCAGGCTAGTTGCTGTGCGGGCAGTTTTCATTACAAAATAAATAACAATTCGGCAAATGGATGGCGGTTTATTTTGCGATATCGGCTGTTTATCGCTGCTTATTGGCGTAGCCAACCGTTGGATTCCATTCCCAAACTTTCTGACAGGCAGGCCATCCTGGTTTATAGTCCACGCGGGGACGGCGCTTTTGTACCCATCGGATTGCCTGCTCGATCTCGTCGAGGACGCTGTCGAGATTCCAATTGATGCATGAGTCCGTGAACCGCAGGACTATCCAGCCGTGCAGCGTGCCGGAGTTGGTCTTCCAGCGATCTGTGATGAACGAGTCCTCGTTGGCGTGGTACTTCTCTGAGTCAACTTCGATGGCTATTTTCCACTGGTCAAGCAGGATGTCGAAGCAGTAGGGGCCGATGTACTGGTTCATTCGGATGCGGTACCCGCGCTTGATTAGTGGACGGGCCAGCTTGCGCTCGAGTTCGCTGCATGAGCCAATCGGCGTGGTAGCGATGGTTTCACGCAGCCATGCAGGGACCTTCCGCATCCGGCTGAGGTCGTGGTTGAGTCGCTTCTCGCCGTCCCGGCCGGCGTAGTGTGTTTCCAGGATTCTGTGTGCATAGTCTTTTGAAGCGCGTGCTGCCCAGAGGGCTTCGACAACTGGTATGCCATCGATTCTGGTGCAGGCCGGCAGGCGGCTGTGCCTAATGGAGAAGGTCTCGGCCTGAACTGATCCCGCGCCCTCTGCCTGGATAGGAAGTGTCAGGGGAAGTCTCAAGTGGATTTGAGCTGCGCTTTTACCGCTTAGCGCAATGCTTTTGTAATGCCCCGTGATTGCTCGGGCGACTGAGGCGGGAGAGTGGTCGTCAATGTAGAGGCCCCGTACCAATTTAGTTAGCCTGCCTTGTTGTAGGAGGGCTCTGGTCTTTTTCTCTCCGATGCCGAGTGCACGCAACTCGGCCGTGGTGAAACTTCCCATGGTCGGGACTCTAAGCTTTTTCGGCCCAGGGGATTTTCTGTGAGAGAGGCTCCACGTCCAATCTGTGGACAACTTTCAGGGTGTGGATAACCCAGGCCTCCCGCAGCCTTGCAGCCTTGCAGCCTCGCAGCCGCAGCCGCGGACCATCGATAAGACGGCTTGCGCTTCACCAGGAGTCAGTCCATGCGCACTAAGGGCCAGCTGGTGAAGCGGAACCCGCCTTTGCTGGCCTGGCAGCGACTTTATGCCAGCCTTGTCCAAATCTGTGCCGATTTTAATGTTGGTCCGGAACTCGACAGCCGCTCCTAAGCCCCTGGGCCCCAGCCCTGGACAGCCCAAAGCCCCAGGAAGTAACGTAACCAGCCGCTTTCAAGACAGCCTTCGCTACGCTGGGAACTATGGCATTTGCAGCAGAGCAACCCGTCCTCGCGCACTCGGAGTTCCGTCCCGTCGGTGAAGTCGAGCGCGCTGAGGGAAACTTCGAGGTCATCAGCGAGTTCGAGCCCTCGGGCGACCAGCCGCAGGCAATCGCGGAACTGTCGGAGCGCCTAGATAGAGGCGAGCGCGAGGTAGTCCTGATGGGTGCCACGGGCACCGGTAAGTCAGCCACCGCAGCGTGGTTGATCGAAAAGGTGCAGCGGCCAACCCTCGTCATGGCACCGAACAAGACGCTTGCGGCCCAGCTGGCCAATGAGCTCCGCAGCCTGCTGCCAAACAACGCGGTCGAGTACTTCGTTTCGTACTACGACTACTACCAACCCGAGGCCTACATCGCGCAGACCGATACCTATATTGAAAAGGATTCCTCCATCAACGAGGACGTGGAGCGCCTGCGCCACTCGGCTACTTCAGCGCTGCTGTCGCGTCGCGACGTAGTCGTCGTCAGCTCTGTTTCTTGCATCTATGGCCTGGGTACCCCGCAGTCATACCTCGACCGTTCGGTGTGGCTGAAGGAGGGCGAGGAAGTCGACCGCGACCAGTTCCTGCGCCTTTTGGTGGACATTCAGTACGCCCGCAATGACATTGCCTTTACCCGCGGCACCTTCCGAGTAAAAGGTGACGTGGTCGACATCATCCCGGCCTACGAAGAAAAGGCCGTGCGGGTGGAGTTCTTCGGCGACGAGATTGATTCGCTGTACTACCTCAATCCAGTCACGGGCGACGTCATCGACCAAGTCCCGGAGCTGCGCATTTTCCCTGCTACGCACTACGTCGCCGGCCCGGAGCGCATGGAACGGGCCGTCGCGGACATCAAGGCCGAACTCGCCGAACGCCTGGCGGATCTGGAAAACCGGGGCAAGTTGCTGGAAGCACAGCGTCTGCGCATGCGCACGGAGTACGACCTCGAAATGATTGAACAGGTCGGCTTCTGCTCCGGCATTGAGAACTACTCGCGCCACATCGATGGTCGCGCGCCGGGCTCGGCCCCCGCGACGCTCATTGACTATTTCCCGGAGGACTTCCTCACCATCATCGATGAGTCGCACGTCACCGTGCCACAGATTGGCGGCATGTTCGAGGGCGACGCTTCCCGTAAGCGCAACCTCGTCGACTTCGGTTTCCGCCTCCCATCGGCGCTGGATAACCGCCCGCTGACGTTCGACGAATTCGATGCCCGCGTGGGCCAGGTCGTGTTCATGTCCGCAACGCCGGGTGACTATGAGCTCGAAAAGACCGGTGGAGAGTATGTGGAGCAGGTCATTCGTCCGACTGGGCTGGTGGACCCCAAGATCGTCGTTAAGCCTACTGAGGGGCAGATTGATGATCTGATCGGCGAGATCCGAAAGCGCACCGAGCGTGACGAGCGCGTTCTCGTGACCACCCTGACGAAGAAGATGGCGGAGGACCTGACCGACTACCTGCTCGAAAATGGCGTGCAGGTGCGGTACATGCATTCGGATGTGGATACGCTCAAACGCGTTGAGCTGCTGCGGCAGTTGCGTCTCGGCGAGTACGACGTGCTGGTCGGTATTAACCTGCTGCGCGAGGGGCTGGACTTGCCCGAGGTTTCGCTGGTGGCAATCCTCGACGCCGACAAGGAGGGGTTCCTGCGTTCGGAGCGCTCGTTGATTCAGACGATTGGTCGTGCCGCGCGAAACGTCTCCGGCGAGGTGCACATGTACGCCGACAAGATCACCGATTCCATGCGGTTCGCCATCGACGAGACGGAGCGCCGCCGCGAAAAGCAGATTGCTTACAACACTGAGCATGGCATCGATCCGCAGCCGCTGCGCAAGAAGATCGCGGACATTCTGGATCAGGTCTACGACAACGCTGACACCGATTACGAAGGCAAGACCGGTGCGGCCGCTGATGCGCTGCTCTCGCGTGCCGACGGCTCGGGCGCGGCCGATGGTGCTAGCGGTAAGCAGATGCCGAGGGCGGAGCTCGAGGCGCTTATCGCGGACCTGTCGGAGCAGATGGCCGCGGCTGCGCGAGAGTTGAAGTTCGAGCTCGCGGGGCGCTTGCGCGATGAGATTTTCGACCTCAAGAAGGAACTTAAGGGGATGATTGAGGCCGGTGTCGAGTAGTTTTTTGCTACTGTTGTGGGAAGTAAAACAGTGTATTCGCGAAAGTGGCTCTGGCCAGTGGGTTCGGGGCAACGACGGCGTTACGCACGATGAACTGTTTTAATGCAACTTCCACAGTGAGGGATAGTTTTCATGAGTGATTACAAGACCATTGTTGTCGGCACGGATGGTTCTAAGTCGTCGCTGCTCGCAGTAGAGCGCGCTGCCTCGATTGCCGCGGCTTTCGATGCCACCCTGGTTATCGGCTGCGCTTACTACGAGACTGCAGAGGATGCGTCCAAGACCCTGCGCCAGGATTCGGTTCAGGTCCTCGGTGATGACCCGGCTCAGAAGAACCTGGCTGCTGCTAAGGAGGCCGCAGAGGCCGTCGGCGCTACCAAGGTTGAGACCGAGGTTCGTTCCGGCTCCCCGGTTGAGGCTCTGATGTCTCTGGTCACTGACCGTCGCGCTGACCTGCTGGTGGTTGGCAACCGCGGTATTAACTCGCTGACTGGTCGTCTGCTGGGCTCCGTGCCGGCTGATGTTGCTCGTCAGTCGGACTGTGACGTCATGATTGTTCACACTGTGAGCTAACAAAACGGTGAGCTAGTAAGACCGTCAGCTAACAATTTAGCTTTCGTTTTAAACCGGCATCTCTTAGTTGAGGTGCCGGTTTTTCTATTGTCGGCCGGTGATAACCCCTTCTTCAACTACAAAAGGCCAGCTAATTCCGTTTCTGGTTAAGACCTGGTTGCGAAGGGATTCAGGAAGAACTTCGGTACGGCTGCCATAGCCCATGAGGTACTCGTCAAAAGCGGGCAGTCGAAGCGTCAGTGAAAGCGCGGCTTCAAGCTCGGCCTCAGCTACGTTCTGCTGCCATGCCGGCATGAAGTACTCATTTTGTGCGAGTCCTTCGCCGGTGAATTCTGTGTCAGTTGGCGTGTGCGGAGAGGCAGAGGAATCGAGGGAGAAAGGAGCTATTAAGTGGTCGATAAGCTTAAAGGCCTTTTTCGCTTGAGTTTTCGTCAGCCCCAGCCACCACGCGAAGTCAGCTACACAGATAGGTCCGCGGGAATTAACATAGCGCCAGGCAATGTCGGCCAGCGTGGATTCAGCTGAGTGTTCTGTGCTGGAGCCCTCCGTGGTATTTGCTGAGAGGCCGCCTTTGAAAGTTACGTCGGCAAGCAGGACGAAGGTATCTTCGGATCCTTTTCGTGGCCCTTGGACGACAGCGCCTTCGCCGCCGAATGTGCGCAGTAGGTGAGGACCTCTTTGTTCCGTGGGGTCTATTCCATGATCTGCGAAAACCTCATAGGCTTCAGTCCGAGTCAGCGGGTCGGACAGGCCACGTGAGCGCAATTCGGAATGAAATGCTGCCCTTGCGGTCTGCACATCATCTTGAGAAAGCCCGAGTGTCGTACGACGTCTTGCTGCTGCCTTTTCGATGCGCGGATTCGTCAACCTCATAATTGCTCCCGCGTCTTGCGCTGAAACAAAGTGCAGGGTGCCTCGTTGAGACCAACAGCGAACGATGTCGTAAGAAGAAATGGCTGCTAAAACATCGTCGGTGGTGCTGCCACTGCGTAGGGCGATGGCATTAACACCGTTCGAATAATTCTGCCCTTGTAGAGCGACCATGCCATGCGTTGCTGATAATGCAGGCGAGTTGAGGTTTGTATTCCAATCGCTGCGTGCTTGACTTGCAGCTAACCCCTGGGCAATGAGACGGCGTGCGCGAAGTTCAGCTAGCTGAGGTAGATAGTTTTGGGACATAATGTCTCACTCATTCTGTACGGCACTATCCTCGTCATTCTAACCATTGCAGCTCCGGCAAAACGCTCGACTGCTGAGGCGCCACAACAATTAGCCCCTGGGTCGCACGAGTCAGTGCAACGTACAGGTCCTGTAGCCCCTGTGGGGATTGCGCCACAATCTGGTCGGGCGCAACGACGATGACCTCGTCGAATTCCAGGCCTTTTGAGGTCGTGATGTCGTAGACCGCGCAGTTGGTGAGTTTGCTGGGGCGAGTAGCAGGTGCGTCATCGGCGGCACTAGCCCCGCCAGCACCATCAGGGTCACCATCTCCATCAGCTCCACCACCGAGAAAATCCCGCACCTCCGCGCGCGTGGCTTCGAGCAACTCGGCGGGCGCGATCACAGCGACCAGGCGATCCGGTTGTGCAACCCGCTCCACATGTGCCAACGCCTCCGTCACGGTGCGGGCCTGGACAGGCTTGCGGCCGGTCGCGCGAATCGACTGCGGCGCCTCCAGCTCCGAATCAATCTCAGCCAGGACGCTGGCGGCAACCTCCATCACCTCAGCTGGGGTGCGGTAGTTGACGGTCAGCTCGTGGAGATGCCACCTCGAGCCGATGATGGGTTCCAGCACATCATCCCAGGTCGCGGCACCTGCGGGTGAGCCCGTCTGGGCCACGTCGCCGACGAGGGTCATCCAACCGTTGGGGCTGCGGCGGCGCAGCATGCGCCAGGCCATCGCGGAGAGTTCCTGCGCCTCGTCGACGATGACATGGCCGTAGGCCCACAGGCGATCCGCCGCCGCCCGCTCGGCGGTGGATCGCAGGTCGCGCTCACGGTGGCGTTCGGCCAGTGCCTCGGCATCGATGACGTCGTACGCAGATAGAATCTCGGCCTCGAAGCCGTCGTCAAGGTCCTGGGACGCAGAGCTGGACAGGGTATCCAACGCGCCCTGCGCCTCCTCGACGCGGGCCTGCCAATTCTCGTCATCGGTCTCCGCTTCACCAACCGGGCCGAGGAGCTCCGCCAGCTCGTCGAGAAGCGGGGCGTCGGAAGGCATCCAGTCGGTGCCTTCCGGCCGGTAGAGAGCCTCGCGCGTCAGCTCGTCGTAATCGCTGGCGGCGTAGTCGATGGCCTCGCGGGAACTCAGCAGTTCCGACAGCACCTGCTCGGGTGTGAGTGCGGGCCACAGCTCGTCGAGGATGTCGGCGACTGCTCCGGATTCGTCAATTTCGTCGCGCAGGTCGGCAACGTCGGTCACGGACAGCAGGTTTTCGCCGCCCAGCGGGTCGGCGCCAATGACCTCGGCCATCTGTGCGGCCAGGAGTTCCACCACGTGATCCCGGAAAATCGGACGTGCCAGATTGTGTGGTTTACGAGTCCGCCGCGCACGCGTTCGCGCGGCTTTCACCATCTCTGGCGTGATGGTCAGGATGATGTTGTCGTTACGGACTTCAAACGACTCCGCGGGGAGCTCCTGGTAGGCCCGCACGGCTTCGCGCAGGATAGTGAGCATCTCAATCGAGCCCTTAACTTCCTGCGCAACCAGGGGTTCGGGGTTGTGCCCGTCGATAAGCGCGTCGGACGCGCGTACGCCGGGGTAGAGATCGGCGATGGTGGTCAGCACCACGCCTGTTTCGCCGAGGCTCGGCAGCACGCGGGAGATGTAGTCGAGGAAGGTCGTGTTCGGGCCGATGATGAGGACACCGGTTTTCGCCAGCTGATCGCGGTAGGTGTAGAGGAGCCACGCGACGCGATGCAGCGCCACCGCCGTCTTGCCCGTGCCGGGACCGCCCTGGACGACCAGGGTGCCGCGGGTGGAATCGCGGATGATGAGGTCCTGCTCGCGCTGAATGGTCTCCACAATGCCGCGCATATGGCCGGTGCGCGCTTGATTCATGACCTCGCGCAGCACCGATTCGCCACCGACACCAGCCTCGACTTCGGTCTCGTGTGCGCTGTCGTCTTCCTCGCCGGAGAGCCATTCGTCGTCAATGCTGCGGACCTTCCGGCCGTGCGTGCGCAGGTGGCGACGCAGGCTGACTCCCTCGGGATGCGCGGTCGTGGCCAGGTAAAACGGGCGCGCACCATCGGCACGCCAATCCATGATGACCGTGCGGTAGTCGTCGTTTTCATCGGACAGGCCGATTCGCCCGATGTATCGCTTATCGACGGTCGCCCCCGGCCCTTCCTCTGCCAAAGGATTGTCGGGGTCTGGGTCATCGATATCGATTCGACCAAAGACCAGGCCAATCTCGGCTGAGCGGTAGCGGTCCAGGTTAGCCTGTAGTCGGTGGTATTCCACCTCGCGTTCAACGCGGGCTTGCGGGTCCGGGTCGTCGATGAGCATGACCTGGCGCAGGTACTCTTGGTCGCGCTCGCGTGCCCGGTCGAGGAAGCTGAACGCGCGATTGACGTAGGCCTGTTCTGCAGCGAGGGTACTCTCTTCTTCTCGCTGTGGTGCTGAACTTGCCTGGTCCGGCAGACCTGCCTGGCCAGTGCGGCCAGTGTGGCCTGTCTGGTCCTGCCCGGGCTCGGATGCGCGCGACGCCAACCTGGTCTCCTCAACAGTTCGTTAAAACTAGTGCTAATTGATGTGCTGAATGAATATAAAAATATGAAAACGCCCCCGCACGCGTCGTGGCGTGGGGAGCGTTTAAGTATACCGCTTTAACTGCGGCAGCAAACTTACTGCAGGCGCTTCTGCGCCTTCTTTGCAGACTTCTTGGCCTCCTTAGAAGCCTTGGCTGCGCGCTTGCGCAGTTCCTTGCGCTGCTTGCGAGTGTCCTTCTTGAGATCCTTGCCCAGGTCCTCGGCGTAGTCGCGAGCGTCCTCAGCGAGCTCGCTAGCCTTGGCAATCCAGTCGTCCTTGTTGTCCTCGACGTAGCTCTTAGCGGTGTCGAAGGCGCCGGTGAGCTGCTCGCGCCAGCCGTCCTTGTTGTCCTCGACGTATTCACGAGCCCCATCGGTGGCCTCAGAAGCGCGGTCGCGGAGCAGGCCGGCCTTTTCGCGGACGTTCTCGCCGGCGGAAGCGAAAGCTGCGCTGACTTCCTCAGTGCGCTGCTCGGTTTCAGACTTGGTCGGCAGGGCAGCCTGAACCTTCTTGTTCAGCTGCTTGCCAGCCTTCTCAGCGCGCCAAGCGACACCCGGCTTGCCGTCGGTGTCAGCGGTAGCCAGGAAGAGGCCACCCAGCAGACCGATGTCGGTCAGGAATCCAGTGCGGCGAGCCGCCTTCTCCTTCGAGTCCTGGGTCTCCCAGAATGCGTGGCGAGCCAGCATCGTCGGAATTTGTGCAGCGACCAGAGCCGTGGCGGACAGACGTGGGGCCTTACCCAGAGCGTAGAGGGAACCGGCGGCAACCTTGGTACCAGCGACGGCCTGAACAACCAGCTTCTCGCTATTTGGCACGTACTTGTTGTACTGGTTCGGGGTTACGGAGCGGACGCGGGCAATCAGGTCGCGTGCGCCCTCTTCATGATCCTTCTGGTTCATCAGCGTGTCGACACCGTCGGCAACGAAAACCGAGGCCAGCATTGGTCGGGCAAACTTGCGAATCATCTAAATTCCATCTCCTTTGTCGTCCAGGTGAAACCGTGTTTTTGGCCACCTGGTCGCTGTAATTCACTATTAATCCTACGCAGCCTGGCCTATTTATGTCGTGGGAATGGCGAGTTTTTCAGACGCTGCGACTGCATCCAGCGCTACGAACCACGCTCATCCAGTGCTACCAACCACACTTATCCAGCACTACCAGCCCCGCTGGCGCCAGTTCTCCACCTCGGGGCTCTCGACACCAACTGTGGTGTCTTTGCCGTGGCCGGGGTGAATCACCGAGTCGGCGGGGTAGACGCGGAAGACACGGCTCTCGACATCGTCGATAAGCTGCGTGAAATCCTCGGGCGAGTACGTTTTGCCGACACCGCCTGGGAAGATGCTGTCACCGACGAAGAGGTGGTGTGACGGGGTGTCGTCGGAAAGCGCGCCGGCTTCCTTGGCGGACAGGTCGAGGCAGAGGCCGCCCTTGGTGTGTCCGCGAAGGATGAACGTGGGCAGCGTGATGTCCTCGCCGAACGTGATGGTCTCGCCGCCGTCGAGCTGCTGGTCGGCGGGCTCGGGAATGTCGGCAGCGTCGAGGCTGGACGTGATGTGGCGGGCCGGGAATGACTGCAGGAGCTCGCCGAGCGCCTGAACGTGATCGCCGTGGGAGTGCGTGGTGACAATCGTGCGCACCTGCGCGCCGACGTGCTCAACCAGGCGGATTAGGTGCTCGGCGTCGGTGGCGGCGTCGATAAGTAGAGAACTGTCGGGCTCGCGGGAGTCGACCAAAAGGTAGACGTTGTTGTCCATCGGTCCGACGGAGGTCTTATAAATAGTGACATTGCCGTAGTCAATGCGCTCAACGCCGCGCGTGCTCGGCGAGTTGGAGTAGGGGCTGATTGTAATGTCGTCGTTCATGCGCCCCAGGGTAATGAGGTGTCTGTCGGCGCGCTAGGAGCGCAACGTAACCACGAGTCTCTGAACACATGTGCGAAAAATTGGTTATGGGCTGTAGACTAGTCGGCAGTGAATCGTCGACGAATTGAGGTTTCCCACTGTGGCTGAACGTCTAGTGGTCAGAGGCGCCCGCGAGCATAACCTGCAGGGTGTTGACATCGATTTGCCCAGAGACAAGATGGTGGTTTTCACCGGTCTGTCGGGGTCGGGTAAATCGTCACTGGCATTTGACACAATTTTCGCCGAGGGCCAGCGCCGTTACGTGGAGTCGCTGAGCTCCTATGCGCGCATGTTCCTGGGGCAGATGGAAAAGCCCGATGTAGAGATGATTGAGGGGCTCTCGCCGGCGGTGTCGATCGACCAGAAGTCGACGAACCGCAACCCGCGCTCGACCGTCGGAACCATCACTGAAGTGTATGACTACCTGCGTCTTCTCTACGCGCGCACCGGTACTCCGCACTGTCCGACCTGTGGGGAAGTAATCTCCTCACAGACTCCACAGCAGATCGTCGATCAGGTCATGGAAATGCCGGAGGGCACCAAATTCCAGGTCCTCGCACCCGTCGTGCGCACGCGCAAGGGTGAATTCGTCGACCTATTTGAACGCCTCGCATCTGAGGGCTACGCGCGTGTCATCGTCGACGGCGAAATGCATCGCCTAACGGATCCGCCGAAGCTGAAGAAGCAGGTCAAGCATGACATTGACGTGGTTATTGACCGCCTCCAGGTGAAGGAGTCGCAGCAGCGCAGGCTCACCGATTCCGTCGAAACGGCGCTTCTGCTTGCCGACGGCGTCGTGGTCATCGACGCAGTCGGGCTAGAGGCAGATGACCCGCGTCGTACCCAGCGATTCTCGGAAAAGATGGCCTGCCCGAATGGGCACCGCATTGCTATCGATGAGCTGGAACCACGGTCGTTTTCCTTTAACTCGCCGTACGGTGCCTGCCCGGAGTGCGACGGCATTGGCACCAAGCTGGAGGTGGACACGGACCTGGTCATTCCAGATCCGTCACTGCCGACGATCGAGGCTATTGCGCCGTGGCGACAGACGCTGAACAAGAAGTACTTTGAAAAGTTGGTCGAAGGGCTCGCTACCGAGATGAGCTTCGACCCGACCACGCCTTTCGAAGATCTCACAGCGCCGCAGCGCAAGGCCCTGCTGCATGGTTCCAGCCACAAGGTCACGGTGCGGTACCGAAATCGCTACGGCCGTACTCGCCAGTACACCGCACCGTTTGAAGGCGTGATGCCGTACCTGCACCGCAAGCTGTCGCAGGCAGAGAGTGACTCTCAGAAGGATCGCTTCCAGGGGTACATGCGTGAAGTGCCGTGTCCTGCGTGTAATGGCACGCGTCTGCGGCCAGAAATTCTTTCGGTGACGCTGGATTCGGCGGAGTTCGGGCAGAAGAATATCGCCGAGCTCACAGAGCTGTCGGTCCACGATGGCTCGGCATTCCTGAATTCGCTGACTTTGGGCAAGCGCGAGGAAATGATTGCCGGTCGCGTTCTGCGTGAGGTGCAGGCTCGTCTGAAGTTCCTGCTGGATGTGGGGCTGGACTATCTGTCCCTGTCGCGTTCGGCGGGCACGCTGTCCGGTGGCGAAGCGCAGCGAATTCGTCTGGCCACCCAGATTGGCTCGGGGCTCGCCGGCGTGCTCTATGTCTTGGATGAGCCGTCGATTGGTCTTCACCAGCGCGATAACAGTCGTCTAATCAAGACTCTGAAGAACCTGCGCGACCTGGGCAATACGCTGATTGTGGTCGAGCATGATGAGGAGACGATTCGCGAGGCCGATTGGCTGGTCGACATTGGGCCCAAGGCCGGTGAATACGGTGGACAGATCGTCTACCAGGGCGAACCGTCGGGCATTGTTGACTGCGAAGAGTCGCTGACAGGTGCGTACCTCTCGGGTCGTCGGGTGTTGGCGGTGCCGGAGAACCGGCGTGCGATTGATAAATCGCGCATGGTGACGGTCAAGGGCGCTCGCGAAAACAACCTGAAGAAGATCGACGTGAAGTTCCCCCTCGGCGTGTTGACCTGTGTGACGGGTGTTTCCGGTTCAGGCAAGTCCACCTTGGTCAACGAAATTCTGGCCAAGGTGATGAGCAATGAGCTCAACGGTGCTCGTCAGGTGCCGGGACGTCACAGCCGCGTGGAGGGGCTGGATCAGCTGGACAAGCTGGTGCAGGTTGACCAGTCGCCGATTGGTCGCACCCCGCGTTCCAACCCAGCGACGTACACCGGCGTGTTCGACAAAATCCGCAACCTCTTCGCAGAGACGCAAGAGGCCAAGGTTCGCGGTTATAAGCCGGGCCGGTTCAGCTTTAACGTCAAGGGCGGTCGCTGTGAGGCGTGTAAGGGCGACGGCACCATCAAAATTGAGATGAACTTCCTGCCGGATGTCTACGTGCCTTGCGAGGTTTGCCATGGCGCGCGCTACAACCGCGAAACGCTGGAGGTTCGCTACAAGGGCAAGACCATCGCTGAGGTGCTGGACATGCCCATCTCCGAGGCAGCGGAGTTCTTCGAGCCGATTCAGTCGATTGCGCGTTATCTCAATACGCTTGTCGACGTCGGCCTGGGCTATGTCCGCCTCGGGCAGGCGGCGACCACGCTCTCGGGTGGTGAGGCTCAGCGTGTGAAGTTGGCCAGTGAGCTGCAGAAGCGCTCCAATGGTCGAACCGTTTACATCTTGGACGAGCCGACAACGGGTCTGCACTTCGAGGACATTCGCAAGCTGATGCTCGTATTGCAAGGCCTGGTGGACAAGGGCAACACCGTCATTGTCATTGAGCACAATTTGGATGTCATCAAGTCTGCGGACTGGATTATCGACATGGGGCCGGAGGGCGGCTCCGGCGGTGGCACCGTGGTTGTTGAGGGCACGCCGGAGGACGTCGCGAACTGTTCCGGTTCCCACACTGGCCAGTACCTGAAGCCGCTGCTTAAGTAGCTTAGGTAGTCGGCTCGTTTCCGTCGGAAATTCCAGGGCCGTCGGTGCGGGTGATGCCTTCCATTCTGTCAGCAGCGGGGTCGGCATCTGCTGCGCCGCTCGCGCCGGCAGCGTCAGTATCGCTGGCGGTGCCGTCACAGTCCGGTGCCGCCGGCTCCTCGGCACTCTTCTGCTTCGCCCCGGAGACCGCCATGGCCAGCAGAATCAGACCACAGCCGAGGAACGCCAAGGCGCGGATAACGCCATCGAGCGTTGCCATGTCGTAGAAGATCAGCTTGACGATAGACAGCGCCGCAATCGTCAAACCCGCTGCCAGTCGCGCCGGAATGTGGTGGAACCTCTTCGATAGCACCAGCATGCCGGCAATCGTGGCCCAGAAAATACTCAGCAACATGTGTGCGGCGTTGAAGCTCACGCCAATAGTCGTGAGCAGCACGATAAATGGCATACCCAGTGCAGCCAGGCCAATCAGTGCAAAAGCTGGCGGTAGCTGCGACCTCGCTGCCGTCACGGCCAGGCCGATGTCGGCGCACAACAGGAACAACAGCGAAAGCATTTCTGCCCACGTTGCCGAGTAGCCAGCCGCAGCACCGGCATTCAACGCTGCGGGCAGGATGTAGAGGTGTACTACCGTTGCGCCGAGCAGCCAGGTCAGTGCCGCAATCTTTGTATATGGTGCCACGGCATCCCGGGTTGGTTCAGGAGCCTGTAGTCGTGCGCCAATCGCGCCGTGCTTCGGTGCTGTGGCCAGCGCCCAGACAAAGAGCGCGGCACCGATGGAGATTGGGATGAGACCCCAAGTGTGGGTTCCAGTATCGGCTCCTGAGCTCCTTTCTGGGCCTGCCACCGCGAGCGCTAGCCAGGGCAGAATTGCCGTGGCCAAGGCCAATGGTGCGAGATAGCGGAAGATGGCACGGTTCCAAAGGAATACTGCAGCAATTGCGATGAACAGCACGAATCCGCCGTAGAACAGCAACCAGAGGCTGGAGGTGGACTGTGTGGCGTTGACCGTTGGGACTGCAGCTACAACCGGAGTCGAGAAGGCAACTACTGACGTGATGGTGACCAGATCGTCTTCCCAGGTGCTGGTTTCCGAAGGCTCGTCGTCAAGCTCGGGAGTGAGTTGGCGAGCCAACGCCAGCGGGCCGAACTGGGCAAACGCGAAAAGGGCAATGGTGAGTGCGGCGATTGCGGGCATCACCAGTGCATTGTTGGTCGTGATTACGCCGATGAGAACGTTTGCGCCGAGCAGGAATGCGACTACGTACTTCCGGAAGGGGACGTTCAGGAGGCAGACGATAGCGGCGATGACCATCAGTTGAAGGGTGATTTGCGCGAGCGAGGAGCTCAGCGGGCGGGCGTGGAAGTTGAGGCCGATCGTCGCCCACAGCATTAATCCGGTGTTGATTGTGATTGTCCACGCCGCGGTTGCACTCGACTTCGTCCACCGCGCGCCGTATAGACCGACTGCAGCGAAAGGCAACATGATGACCAGCGTCGCCGCCACCGGAATCCAGTCGAGGAGGTAGGACATCGACATCGTTGTCAGGTGCGCAGCGGCTAGTGATGTCGCAATCAACGCCGTCACGCCAGCAGGCGGTGCTTGACGACGGTGCGCTCGCACAGCTGCGACCGCGAGCACGGCGGCCAACAAGTAAGCCAGGACCACACGACCGGCCGGTCCGATCAGGCCGGATTGGATTGCGACCGCGACGAAAAATGCGATACCGGCAGCGGTGATGAGACCACCGAAGATGGCGATGATTCTGATGATTGCCTTCTCGTTGCGCCACCAGGGCTCGCGAGGTTCACGCGGTGCCTCTGGCAGCTTCGGTGGCGGGGTGGAGTCTGTGGGAGAAGACTGTGGCGAGGGAGAAGACTGCGGCGACTTCGAATCCCGCCGCCATTGGTGGGCAGAGGGGAAGCCAAACATCGGCTGCGCAGCTGCGTCGCTCTGTGGCAGGGGAGCTGGTTGATTCCGCCAGTCCGCTTGTGTTGGCGGTGGTGGCACCTGTATCTGCTGAGACTGCTGGGGATACTGCGGTGTGGCGAGCGTCTGCTCAGCCTGCGGTTCCCAACGGGGAGGAGGTGCCTGCTCTAGTGGCGGACTGGGCGCTGGCGGCGGTTGCGGATTGTGTTGATGTGCCCCTTGAGGTGCAGCATGGGGCGGCGCTTGAGGTACCGGCGCAGATTCCGCTCCCGTAGTGTGAGGCGCGTGCGGTCCAGTCGGCGCTTGCCCGCTTGCCTGAGAAAGGCGCACCTGCCAAGTACGGGTGAGCTGAGCCAGCCGAAGCGAGCTGGCCTCCAAATCTGCCAGAGCATGGGAAAGCTCTGAGACGGAGTCGCCGGTCAGGACAAAATCGCCGGTCGGTGGCTTGTCGTATCGGGCGGAATGCTGATTAGGATCGGTGTTCTCGGCTTTAGGGCCAAAGCCGTTGGAGCCAGTATTCATGGTGACGACTTTAATCGTGTTTGGCCTAAAAACTATGGAGAGAATCTACCAATCTGATTACAATTCGGATTGCAATTTTTTTGACGCTTGGTATCGCGTCGGGTGCCGATGGTGAATAACCCGGAGTGAGAGCCGGTTTTGGTATGCGAGAACAGCTGTGTTAACATCTCGTCTACGACCGCCAGAATGCGATGCTTGCTGCCTTCGGGGAGCATTTAGTTGCATTCGGCAGCGAAGAGGATTTAAGTCCCACCCTAGGTGCGCCAAAGAATTACGGTAGCGCCGGGGTCCACCCTAATCGGTGATGTCACATCGCACGATTGGAAGGCGTCCTTATACAGTGTGTAGTAATCCGCTGTAGACGCGTGGCTTTTCTTCCTTTCCCGCTTGCTATCGCGGTTTGAAACGAAGATTGTTCAGGTTCAACCTAGGAGGCCACATCAGCGCTGAAGCTCGTATTAACGAGGATATTCGAGTACCGGAAGTCCGCCTTGTAGGACCGAATGGTGAGCAGGTGGGCGTTGTCCGCACCGGTGACGCACTCAAGCTCGCTTACGAAGCAGACCTTGACCTGGTTGAGGTTGCTCCGCGAGCAAAGCCGCCGGTCGCCAAGATTATGGACTACGGCAAGTTCAAGTACGAACAAGCCCAGAAGGCACGCGAGGCTCGAAAGAACCAGCAGCAGACTGTGGTCAAGGAGCAGAAGTTCCGTCCGAAGATTGATGACCACGACTACGAAACCAAGAAGAACAACGTTGTTCGTTTCTTGGAGAAGGGTTCGAAGGTCAAGGTCACGATTATGTTCCGTGGCCGTGAACAGTCTCGTCCAGAACTGGGATTCCGCCTGTTGGAGCGTCTGGCCGCCGATGTCGAAGAGTACGGCATTGTCGAGTCTCGCCCGAAGCAGGACGGTCGCAACATGACTATGGTCCTGGGGCCGGTTCGGAATAAGGGTAAGAAGTAACCGACCTGACCAGAAATGGTTGTAAACGAGATTTTTGCGCCACGAGCGTCAAAGATCGGTAGGGGAGAGTTTTAACATGAAGCAGAAGACCCACAAGGGCACCGCAAAGCGCATCAAGGTTACCGGTTCCGGCAAGCTGCGCCGCGAGCAGGCTAACCGCCGCCACCTCCTGGAGGGCAAGCCGTCCACTCGTACCCGTCGCCTGAAGGGCACCACGGACGTTGCTAAGTCGGACGTCAAGCGCGTCAAGCGTCTGCTGGGCAAGGCTTAATTTTTCAAGCCTCGTCCCAGGGGCAATCGCCCTCTTAATTTCACTAGTTCTTAAAGACAACGAAAAGGAAGTATCACCGTGGCACGTGTGAAGCGGTCTGTTAACGCTAAGAAGAAGCGTCGCGAAGTTCTCGATTCCGCAAAGGGCTACCGTGGTCAGCGCTCCCGCCTGTACCGCAAGGCCAAGGAGCAGATGCTCCACTCCAAGACCTACGAGTTCCGCGATCGCCGCCACCGTAAGGGTCAGTTCCGTCGTCTGTGGATTCAGCGCATCAACGCTGCTGCCCGCGCTAACGACATCACCTACAACCGCTTCGTCCAGGGCCTGAACCTGGCTGGCGTTGAGGTTGACCGTAAGAACCTGGCTGAGATGGCTGTCAACGACCCGCAGGCATTCGCTGCTCTGGTCAAGGTCGCTAAGGACGCTCTGCCGGAGGACGTCAACGCTCCTGCTGCTAAGTAAAGCAGCTACGAGGTAACTCGTACGTAGCGTTGGCAAGCGCCTGCGACCGGCAGTGCGCCTGCCAACATCTTTGAAAAACCACCGTCGATTGGGTTAACGAATAACCTCGGCGGTGGTTTTTCGTATCCGCACTGGCCTGCTGGCGGTTATGAATCCCGAGCCGCATCACTAGGATTAATCACTATGAACTCTGCGCTGTACTTCAACGACGAGCCGTTTACTCCTCGCACTCCGCGAGTCTCGGCGGCTATTCAGCTCCACCGTGCGGCCAAGCGGAAGAAGGCCGGTCGCTTCCTCATCGAAGGCTTCAATTCCGTCGATGCAGCTATCCGCGCAGAGGCTGTCGTGGAAATCTTCGTCACCGCTGCCGCCGCCGAGCAGTTCCGAGAGCTGCTCACGGGGTATCTCGAATCTGGGACGCAGCGTAAGTCTGTTTCGCTTATCGACGACTCCGCCGCCCGCTCTTTGAGCGAAACTGTCACCACCACCGGACTCTTCGCCGTCTGCGACACCAATGCGGTGTCCACTTCGTTGGAAGAGGCCATTGAGGTTGGAAAGCAGTCCGGCTGTTTGGTGATTCCGGTGGAGTGCAATGACCCGGGTAATGTCGGCACGATTGTGCGTATGACTGATGCTCTCGGAGCTGGCGCGGTTATCCTTGCTGGCGATTCGGTTGACCCTTTGAACTCGAAGGCCGTGCGTTCCTCTGCGGGGTCTGTTTTCCATACACCGGTCGCACGCGAGCGCGATATCGATGTCGTTGTGGAGAGAGTCAGGGAAGCGGGCTTTGCCACCCTCGCCACGGCGATGGATGGCGCTCTCACACTCGGCGTTGATGCGCTTCCCGACGGTCCCGTCGCCTGGCTTTTTGGCAACGAAGCACATGGCCTGTCGGAGGAGATTACGGCCTCGGCGGGGGCGAGTGTGGCCATCCCGATTAAGGGCGAGGCGGAGTCGTTGAACCTCGCCACCGCAGCGGCCATGTGCCTGTGGGAGACGGTTCGGGGTAAGTAGGAAACCTCGATGGTGAGGTGCATGCACGTGTGCAGTTATCCTCGACTATGATTGTTCCATCACAAGAACTGATAGTCCTATATAGAAGTGGTTGACACGTGAGCGATTCGCCAAATCCTATCGATCTTTCCGAGGAAGCCCTCCAGGCGGCTGCGCAGAAGGCCACGGGTGCCTTTGATGCTGCCGGCAACCTGGATGAGCTTTCTGCCGCCCGCCGTGAGCACTTGGGGGATGAAGGCTACATTCCGCAGGCTCGCCGCGCGCTGGGCTCCATTCCGAAGGCTGAGCGCAAGGATGCTGGTCGTCGCGTAAATGTTGTTCGCGGAGCCGTCGAAAAGCACTATGCTGAGCGTCTTGCAGTGCTGGAGGAAGAGGAAAACGCGCGTCGCCTGGTCGCGGAGCGTATCGACGTGTCGGTGGACACCACGCAGAGTCAGCGTGGCGGTATGCACCCAATTACCATCCTGTCCGAGCAGATTGGTGACATCTTCGTGGGCATGGGCTGGGAAATCGCCGAGGGCCCAGAGGTCGAAGCCGAGTACTTCAACTTTGACGCGCTGAACTTCCTGCCGGATCACCCGGCTCGTACTCTGCAGGATACTTTCCACATTGCGCCGGAAGGATCCAAGCAGGTGCTGCGTACGCACACCTCGCCGGTCCAGGTTCGCACTCTGCAGTCACGTGACCTGCCGATTTACGTTATCTGCCCGGGCCGTACCTTCCGCACCGATGAGCTCGACGCCACCCACACCCCGGTCTTCCACCAGGTGGAGGGACTCGCTGTGGACAAGGGGCTGACCATGGGGCACCTGCGCGGCACGCTGGATCACATGGCAAAGGCGCTGTTCGGTCCGGAGACCAAGACCCGCATGCGCACCAACTACTTCCCGTTCACTGAGCCGTCCGCTGAGGTTGACGTCTGGTTCCCGAATAAGAAGGGCGGCGCAGGCTGGATCGAGTGGGGTGGCTGCGGCATGGTCAACCCGAACGTGCTGCGGGCCTCTGGCATTGACCCGGAGGTGTACTCGGGCTTCGCGTTCGGCATGGGCCTGGAGCGCACCCTGCAGTTCCGCAATGGCCTGACTGACATGCGCGACATGGTCGAAGGCGACGTCCGCTTCACGCAGCCGTTCGGTATCCGCGGCTAATTCACTGACCTACAGATAGGAGTTTTACTTACATGTTCATTCCACAGTCGTGGGTCACTGAAATCGTTCGCGGCCCAGAGAACACCATCAACCCGGACTGGTCCGTTACCCCGGACGAGTTGGATGAGGGCTTTGTCCGCGTTGGTTTTGAAACCGAGGGGCACGAGCCGCTGGAGAAGGTCGAGGGGCCGCTGGTTTTCGGTCGCGTCGACCACATTGAGGAGCTCGAGGGCTTTAAGAAGCCAATTCGCTTCTGTCAGGTCAATGTCGGTGATGCCAATGGCACCGGCGAGCTGCAGGAGATCATCTGTGGTGCCCGCAACTTCGAAGAGGGCTCCATTGTTATCGTCGCACTGCCGGGCTGCGTGCTGCCGGGTGGGTTCGAGATTTCCGCACGGAAGACTTACGGCAAGATTTCCAACGGCATGCTCTGCTCCGAAGCTGAGCTGGGTATGACCGATTCCTCCGCCGGTATTCTGACGCTGCCGTCGGCCCCAGCTGAGCTGGGTTCGTGCGCCAAGGAATTCATCGGTCTCGATGACGAGAAGTTCGAGGTCAACATCACCCCGGACCGCGGTTACGCGCTGTCGGCCCGCGGTCTGGGCCGCGAGATCTGCTCCGCCTTCAACCTCGACTTCGCCGATCCAGCCAAGGTCAACGAGCTGCCGGTCGAAGGTGAGGTCCTGAACGTCACTATCGACGAGGACACCGACACCCGCCGCTTTGGTCTGCGCCGAGTCACCGGCATCGACCCGAACGCCGAGACCCCGTGGTGGATGCGTCGCCGCCTGCTGCTGGCTGGTCAGCGTCCGGTCAACGTGGCCACGGACGTCACCAACTATGTGATGCTACTGCTCGGTCAGCCGATGCACGCTTTCGACGGTTCCAAGATCGCTGGTGGCCTGCACATCCGCAACGCTAAGGCCGGCGAGACTCTGACCACCCTCGACCACGTGGACCGCAAGCTCGACCCGGCAGACGTTGTCATCTGCGACGACAATGGTATTCAGTCGCTGGCCGGCATCATGGGTGGTCTCACCTCCGAGATCGCCGACGACACCACCGATGTGGTCTTCGAGGCCGCCAACTGGTCGCCGCTGCATGTCTTCCGCAGTGGTCGCCGCCACAAGCTGAGCTCCGAGGCTTCACGACGTTTCGAGCGCGGCGTGGACACCGCTCTGGTCGAGCCGGCTCTGGATCTGGCCTGCCAGCTGCTCGCTGACATCGCCGGCGGCACTATCGACACTGGTCGCACCCTGCTCGGTGAGGTTGCCACCATGCCGACTATTGACTTTGCTGTCAACCGCGCCAGCGAAGTTGCGGGCGTTGATTACCCGCGTGAGACCGTCATTGGACGCCTGCGCGAGGTCGGTTGCGAGGTCGTCGACAACGGTGACCGCCTGGCTGTCACTCCGCCAACCTGGCGCTCGGACCTGACCATGTCCGCTGACCTGGTTGAGGAGATCCTACGTCTGGAGGGCCTGGAAGACATTCCGGTTATCCTCCCAATCGCCCCGGCCGGTCGCGGTCTGACCGAGCGTCAGCTGCGTCGCCGCTTCGTCGGCCACGCGCTGGCTCACAATGGCTACCTGGAGATTCTGCCGACACCGTTCATTGCCAACGATGTCTTCGACGTCTGGGGCCTGGACGCTGATGACCCGCGTCGTAACACCGTCAAGGTCATCAACCCGTTGGAGTCCGACCACGCTCAGCTGGGCACGACTCTGCTGCCGTCCATGCTTGAATCGCTGAAGCGCAATGTTGCTCGCGGCCAGGTCGACCTGTCGCTCTACGGTGTGGAGCAGGTATCCATCGAGCGCGGTAACGGTGTCTCGCCGATGCCGTCTACCGCGGGTCTGCCGAGCGAGGCCGAGCGCGCCGAGCTGCTGGAGTCGCTGCCGGAGCAGCCGCTGCACGTCGCCACTGTCGCCTGCGGTCGTATCCGCCTGGATAGCCCGTGGGGTGACGAGGCCGCGTACACCGTCGCCGACGCCATCGAAGCCGCGCGCATTGTTGCCCGCGCTGCCAACGTCGAGCTGGAGATCCGTAACGCTGAGGTGCTGCCGTGGCACCCGGGCCGCTGCGCTGAGCTGCTTGTCGACGGCGAGGTCGTCGGCCACGCCGGTGAGCTGCACCCGAAGGTGTGCAAGGACGCTGGTCTGCCGGAGCGCACCTGCGCGATGGAGATTAATCTCGATGCACTGCCAGTGACGGAGCACCTGCCGGCGCCGGTACTCAGCCCGTTCCCGGCTGTCCACCAGGACGTCGCGCTTGTTGTCAGCGATGAGGTCTCCGCCGCAGAGGTGGAGAAGACTCTGGTGGAGGGTGCTGGTGAGCTCCTCGAATCCATTCGTATCTTCGATGTTTACCGTTCCGAGCAGATGGGCGAAGGCGTTCGTTCACTGGCGTACTCCCTGCGTTTCCGCGCACCGGACCGTACGCTGAAGGAAGAGGAAGCTTCCGCGGCTCGCGAGGCGGCCATTGAGCTGGCCACTACCCGTCACGGCGCTCAGCTGCGTGGCTAAAAGGGGAGACCACAGGGAGAGATACCCATGATTGGCATCTTGCGGCACCGCGGCAACAGGCTGAATAGCGCAGAGGCACGAGAGCAGCGCGTTGGAGTGCGCGCGGTGAGCAGCGCGAAGCCTGCGGCGACTGTGGCTGCAGCTGCTGTCACGGCAGGTCTGTTGCTCACCGGCGCGCCGAGTGCGGCTGCGCTGGTTGGCGGGGAGGCTGCTGCGCCTAGTGTGGCGGCGGACTCCGTGGTGTCAATCATGGTCCAGACCAGTCCCCATACCGGAAACTTTTGCACGGGAACTGCAATCGCCCCGCAGTGGGTAATGACCGCCGCCCACTGCGTGCGTGATGTCCCGCAGCAGGCTGGGGAAGTAGAGGTCGGTTTCGGTCAGGATTCCCACCGTGTTCCTATCGATAGCTGGGAAATTGCGCCCACCGGTGACGTAGCGCTTGTTCACCTTGCGGGCGACGCAGCTCTTCCGGGGTATCCCGCAATGGAACGTCGTCAAGCGTTTTCGGAGCAAGAAACGGCAGGCACGGTCTATGGGCGATCGCTGCTCGGCGATGTTGCGGATGGCTCGCTGCCGTCGGCGACCGTCACCGCTTCGATGTGTCCGGTGAAGTATCAACAATGCGTGCGGGAAGACTCCGTGTTGGCGCGCATGGAGCGCCCCGCGGCGTTGCAGGTAGGCGATTCGGGCGGACCGCTTTTTATCGACGGCCAGCTAGCGGCGGTGTTCTCGGGCGCGGTGGCTTTTGATGGCAGCGTGGCACCGGAGGAATCGGGTTACTATCTCTACACCACGACGTCATCGGTGGCGCAGTGGGCAGATGGCGTGATGAGCCAGGAGCCAAGCGTCGTAGTTGAATAGTCCGGCGTTGAGTAATCCGGCGCGCTGATTGAATGGCCGGCTCGGCGAACCAGATGTATGTACCGACGACGGCGTTATATTCATAATTCACTCACGTCACATCGATAGAATTCCAGCACTTTGGCAACGAATTCTATGAATATCTTGCAACGCAGTGAATAAAAGTGTTGAATGTTTGGCATGAGTATTTCCGTTGCCATTGCTGGTGCGACCGGTTACGCAGGAGGAGAGATCCTCCGCCTCCTGTTGTCGCACCCGGCGTATCTTTCCGGCGAACTGACCATCGGCGCACTAACGGGAGCATCCAACGCGGGTGCCCGTGTGGGCGACATTATGCCTCATGTGGCACCTTTGGCTGATCGTCGTATTGAGCCGACTAATGGTGACACACTTGCCGGGCATGACGTGGTGTTCCTCGGCCTGCCCCACGGTCATTCGGCTGCGATTGCAGAGCAGTTGGGCGATGACACGGTGATTATTGACTGCGGCGCGGATTTCCGCCTGCAGGATGCCGATGAGTGGGAGCACTACTACGGCTCGGAGCACGCCGGTACCTGGACTTACGGTATTCCGGAGCTGCCGGGCAACAGGGAAGTAGTGGCTGCTTCCAAGCGTATTGCTGTGCCGGGTTGTTTCCCCACTGGCGGTACCATTACGGCACTGCCGGCAGTTGCAAAGGGTCTGGTCAAGCCGGATCTGTCCGTTGTTTCCGTCACCGGTACCTCCGGTGCGGGCAAGAAGGCAGCTGTGCCCCTGCTCGGGTCCGAGGTTATGGGCAATCTCCGCGCCTACAACACTGCGGGCAAGCACCGCCACACCGCAGAGTTCCTACAAAACCTCAAGCCGTACGCAGAGGCTCTCACCGTCAGCTTCACGCCGGTGCTCGCTCCGACGTCGCGCGGCATTCTCACCACCATCACCGCTCCGCTTGTCGACGGGGTGACGGAGGCAACCGCACGGGAGGCCTACCTCGAGTTCTACAAGGGTGAGCCGTTTGTGCAGGTGTTGGCCGAAGGGCTGCAGCCGCAGACGCAGTCGGTAATTGGCTCTAACTTGGTTCAGATTCAGGTTGAGGTAGATGAACGCGCCAAGCGTCTGGTGCTGACCTCGGCGATTGACAATCTGACAAAGGGCACCGGTGGTGCCGCAGTTCAGTGCATGAATTTGGTTACTGGACAGAATGAAACTGCAGGACTTCCATTGGTAGGAGTTGCCCCATGATGAAGGAAGAAAAAGAAGGTCTCGTCAACGTCGCTGGTGACGAAGGCGGCGTATGTGCACCTCAGGGGTTCGTGGCCAGTGGTGTCATTGCAGGCATCAAGGTCAGCGGAAACCCGGACATGGCGCTCATCGTAAACCAGGGGCCGGAGAAGACTGCTGCGGCTGTCTTTACTACCAACCGTGTCCAGGCTGCGCCGGTGACGGTATCCAAGAAGCACATCGCTGACGGCAAGCTGTCCGCTGTGGTGCTGAACTCGGGCAATGCCAACGCCTGCAATGGTCAGCCGGGTATTTCCGACGCCCTCGAAGTCTGTCAGAAGGTCGCAGATGAGCTCGGCGTCGATGTTACCGAGATTGGTACCTGCTCCACCGGCTTGATTGGTGACCGGCTGCCGATGGACATTGTTCTGGCAGGTGTGCCGAAGCTTTGTGAGAATCTGGGCAGCGATGCCGCCGCAGGTACGGCTGCAGCAGAAGCCATCTTGACCACTGACTTGGTGGCAAAGCAGGCCGTTGCGCATGGTGACGGATTCACTGTCGGCGCTATGGGCAAGGGTGTTGGCATGATTAGCCCGTCGATGGCCACGATGCTCGGTGTGATTACGACGGATGCGTCGGTAAGCGCAGAAATGGCGCACGAGGCTATTGCCAAGGCGAGCGAGGTTACGTTTAACCGCCTAGATATTGATGGCTCCACATCCACCAATGACACCGTCATCATTTTGGCCAACGGTGCCTCTGGTGTGAAGCCCTCGCAGGAGGAGCTCGACCAGGCAGTGCTCAGTGTGTGTGATTCCATCGCGCGCCAGATGCAGTCGGACGCCGAAGGCGTGACCAAGCGTGTGTCCGTGACCGTGCGTGGCACCGGTGGTGCTGAAGATGCTCTGGTAGCTGCTCGAATCATCGGCCGCGACAACCTCTTCAAGTGTGCGATGTTCGGTTCGGACCCGAACTGGGGTCGTGTGCTGGCGGCTGTCGGCACTGCACCGGTGGATATGGATCCGGAGCACATCACTGTTTCCTTCAACGGTCATGTAGTCTGTCGCGATACCGGTGGCACGCCTGATGCTCGTGAAGTGGATCTCTCCGGCAAGGACATTGCCGTGGAGGTTGACCTCGGTACTGGTAATCCGGAAGAGGCCACGATTCGTACGACTGACCTTTCCCACGACTACGTTCACATCAACTCGGCATATTCGTCGTAAAGGTTTTGAGGAGACTCTGCAATGGTTCACCAGTTGACCGAAGGGCTGTCCTTCGAACAGCGGGCACATGTGCTGGCGGAAGCACTGCCGTGGCTGCAGCACCACCGCGACAAGATTGTGGTGGTCAAGTACGGCGGTAACGCGATGACCGACCTGAAACTGAAGAAGGCCTTCGCGCAGGACATGGTTTTTCTGCGCACCGTGGGGGTGAAGCCGGTGGTTGTCCACGGTGGCGGCCCTCAGATTTCGTCGATGCTCAAGCGCCTGGGGCTGGAGGGAGAGTTCCGAGGCGGTTTCCGTGTCACGACTCCGGAGGTCATGGAAATTGTCCGCATGGTGCTCTTCGGGCAGGTCGGCCGCGAACTGGTGAACCTCATCAACGCCTACGGCCCCTATGCAGTGGGTACCTCTGGTGAGGACGGTGGCCTGTTCACTGGTACTCGACGAACGGTAAACGTCGGCGGCAAGGAAACAGATATCGGGCTGGTCGGCAATATCACCGAGGTGCACTCGGAAACGCTATTGGACCTGATTGATGCCGGACGTATTCCGGTGGTCTCTACGATTGCGCCGTCCGCTGATGGCAAAGAGGTCTACAACATCAACGCCGACACGGCAGCAGGTGCACTGGCATCGGCAATTAACGCGAACCGTTTGGTGATTCTGACTAATGTCGAGGGTCTCTACACGGATTGGCCGAACCGCGATTCGCTGGTGTCAAGGATTTCCACTTCGCATCTGCGAGAAATCCTCCCGACGCTGGATTCCGGAATGATTCCGAAGATGGAGTCCTGCCTGAACGCAGTGGATCAGGGAGTGCCTGCGGCCCACGTTATCGACGGCCGCCAGCCACACTCGGTGCTGCTGGAGCTGATGACTTCCGGCGGTATCGGCACAATGGTAGAGCCCGGATAAGGCAGAAAAGACGGACAAGAATTTACCGACATACATGTTAGGCAGGTCGAAAGACGACATGAGCGACTTCAAGCAGCAGTGGCAACACACGATGATGAACAATTACGGCACGCCGCGCATTGAGCTTGTGCAGGGTAAGGGCGCTATTGTCACGGATTCCGAGGGCAAGGAATACCTGGACCTGCTCGCCGGTATTGCAGTCAACGCGTTGGGTCACGCACATCCGGCCATCGTGGAAGCTGTGTCCAAGCAGATTTCCACGATGGGGCACGTGTCCAACATCTTCGCCTCTGAGCCACCGTTGGCACTGGGCGAGAAGCTCATTGAGCTCACTGGCTGGGACACTGATGACACCCGAGTTATGTTCTGCAACTCCGGCACTGAGGCCAATGAAGCCGCGTTCAAGCTGGCGCGGTTGACGGGGCGCAATCGCATTATCGCTACCCACCACGGGTTCCACGGCCGTACCATGGGCGCACTTGCCATGACCGGTCAGCCCGACAAGCGCACCCCGTTCGAACCGATGCCGGGTGGAGTCGAGTTCGTGCCGTACGGTGACATTGACTTCCTCACCAAGACCATCGAATCCGATCCGTTGGGTGTCGCTGCGGTGATTCTGGAACCAATTCAGGGTGAGACCGGTGTGGTCGCACCGCCAGAGGGATACCTCGCTGCCGTCCGCGAACTGACCAAGCGCTTCGACGTTCTCATGATTGTCGACGAAGTACAGACCGGCATCGGCCGTACCGGCCAGTGGTTTGCCCACCAGCACGATGGCATCGTGCCGGATGTTATGACCCTGGCGAAGGGGCTCGGCGGCGGCCTGCCGCTGGGTGCTGTCATCGCCAACGGCCGCGCAGCGGAACTGTTTACTCCTGGTGCGCACGGCACCACCTTTGGTGGCAATCCGGTCTGTGCCGCTGCCGGCCTGGCCGTCATCGAGACGCTGGAAGAAGAAAAGCTGCTCAATCGAGTCACCGAGAAGGGCAAGGTCCTGGCTCGCAAGCTCGCGTCGTTAAGCCATGTCGATCACGTGCGTGGTCGCGGCTTCATGCTTGGACTGGTGCTGCGCGAGAACCTGGCGAAGGAAGCGGTTAACGCCGGTTATGAACGTGGTGTCATTCTGAACGCTCCGCAGGCGAATGTGCTGCGTATTGTGCCGCCGTTGAACCTCAGCGATGAGGAAGTCAACCGCGCCGTCGAGTTGATTGATGCCTGCCTGAACGACGCCGTTGAGGCTGTCGCCAACAAAGGAAGGAATTAGAAACTGATGCTCCGTCATTTTCTCGCCGATGATGACCTGACTCCACAGGAGCAGGCTGAGGTGCTGCAGTTGGCTGCAGAGCTGAAGGTAGCGCCGTACTCCCGACGTCCGTTTGAGGGGCCACAGTCGGTTGCGGTGCTGTTCGACAAGACGTCGACTCGTACCCGTTTCTCCTTCGACGCTGGTATCGCAGCTCTGGGCGGCAACGCGATTGTGGTCGAAACCGGTAACTCGCAGATGGGCAAGGGCGAAACCTACCAGGACACCGCTGCTGTGCTCAGCCGCTTTGTCTCGGCAATTGTCTGGCGCACCTACGCGCAGTCAGGGCTGGAGGCCATGTCTGAGACCGCGACGGTGCCGATTGTCAATGCGCTTTCCGACGAGTTCCACCCGTGCCAGATTCTCGCTGACCTGCAGACCATCATCGAGCACAAGTGCCCGGAGGAAGGCCAGACGGGACTGCGTGGCAAGAAGGCTGTGTACTTCGGCGATGGTGCCAACAACATGGCCAACTCCTACCTTGTGGGCTTCGCCACCGCAGGTCTGGACGTCACCATCTGTGCACCGGAGGACTTCCAGCCGGAGCAGGTCTACGTCGACCGTGCCAAGAAGGTCGCGGAACAGACCGGAGCGGTCGTGTCCGTGACCGCGGACGTCGATGAGGCCATTGCCGGTGCCGACGTTGTCATCACCGATACCTGGGTCAGCATGGGGCAGGAGAACGACGGCTTGGATCGTCGTACTCCGTTCCTGCCGTGCCAGGTCAACGCTGAGCTGATGGCCAAGGCAAATGAGGATGCCATCTTCCTGCACTGCCTGCCGGCATACCGCGGCAACGAAGTTACCGCCGAGGTCATCGATGGCCCGCAGTCGGTAGTCTTCGACGAGGCGGAAAACCGCATGCACGCTCAGAAGGCGTTGCTGACCTGGCTGGTGGAGAGGCAGTAAGGTCATGACCGCAGCACAACCAGGTTCTCGCACAGCTAGGCAGACGCGCATCGCTGACCTGCTGGCGCAGCATCACGTGTCCAGTCAGGTTCAGCTCGTCGAGCTGCTTGCCGACGAAGGCATTGAGATTGCGCAGGCGACGTTGTCCAGAGACCTCGATGAGCTGGGAGCCCGAAAGATTCGCGATGGAGCCAACGGTTCGCGGTATTCCATCGTCGAAGATGCACTCGCTGTCTCCAGCGGGGCAGTGGCCAGGATGCGGCGCGTTTTAGACGAGCTGCTGGTCTCCATTGATCATTCGGGCACCATCGCGGTTGTGCGTACACCACCGGGAGCCGCACAGTATCTAGCCAGTGTGATTGACCGTGCGGGACTCAAAGAAATCGTTGGCACAATTGCGGGAGATGACACCGTAATGTGCCTGGCTAGAGAACCACTTTCCGGCGCTGACCTAGCCCAGCGTCTAGCCGCCGGAACGAACCAGTAAACTATTCCACGAAATGCTTTAAAGCACCGATTAAAGGAGCGCTTACCCTATGACCAACCGGGTTATTCTTGCTTACTCTGGTGGCCTCGACACCACCGTTGCTATTCCGTACCTCAAGGAAATGACCGACGGCGAGGTCGTCGCAGTTTCCATCGATGTCGGACAGGGCGGCGAGGACATGGAGTCCGTGCGTCAGCGCGCTCTGGACGCCGGCGCTGTCGAAGCTGTCGTTGTCGACGCTAAGGACGAGTTCGCCGAGGAGTACTGCCTGCCGACCATTAAGGCCAATGGTCTCTACATGAAGCAGTACCCGCTGGTTTCTGCACTGTCTCGCCCGCTGATTGTTAAGCACATGGCGAAGGCCGCAGAGGAGTTCGGTGGCACTCACGTCGCACACGGCTGCACCGGTAAGGGCAATGACCAGGTCCGTTTCGAGGTTGGTTTCGCCAACACCGCCCCGGATCTGAAGATTATTGCACCGGCTCGTGACTTCGCTTGGACCCGCGACAAGGCTATTGCCTTCGCTGAGGAGAAGGGTCTGCCAATTGAGCAGTCCAAGTCCTCTCCGTTCTCCATTGACCAGAACCTCTTCGGTCGCGCCATTGAGACCGGCTACCTGGAGGACCTGTGGAACGCACCAACCAAGGATGTCTACGCGTACACCGAGGATCCGACCCTGAACTTCAGCTCCCCGGACGAGGTCATCATCTCCTTCGAGGACGGTAAGCCGACTGCCATCGACGGCAAGAAGGTTTCCGTGCTTGAGGCCATCGAAGAGATGAACCGCCGCGCTGGTGCTCAGGGCATCGGTCGTCTGGACATGGTTGAAGACCGCCTGGTCGGCATTAAGTCCCGCGAGATTTACGAGGCTCCGGGCGCAATTGCCATCATGACCGCACACGCAGCGCTCGAGGACGTCACCGTTGAGCGTGAGCTGGCTCGTTACAAGCGTCAGGTCGAGGGCGAGTGGGCCAACCTGGTCTACGACGGCCTGTGGTTCTCGCCGCTGAAGCGCGCGCTGGATGCCTTCATCGAGGAGTCCCAGAAGGGCGTTTCCGGTGACATCCGCATGGTCATGCACGCAGGTCACTGCAACGTCAACGGTCGTCGTTCGAACACCTCGCTGTACGACTTCAACCTGGCTACCTACGACGAGGGCGACACCTTCGACCAGACCCTGGCTCGCGGTTTTGTCGAGCTGCACGGCCTGTCCTCGAAGATGGCCGCAAAGCGCGACTTCAAACTGTAAAGCTTCTCCAGAGCGACTAGAGCGAAAGGCCTATTGGAAAAGACAATGGTCGAAAAGCACGGTACCAACGAAGGCTCCCTGTGGGGCGGCCGCTTTGCCGGTGGCCCGTCCGAGGCGATGGCCGCATTGAGCAAGTCCACCCATTTTGACTGGGTGCTCGCGCCTTACGACGTTCTTGCGTCCAAGGCCCACGCCCGAGTGCTGCATGCCCGTGGGCTGCTCAGCGATGCCGACTTTGACACCATGATCGAAGGCCTTGATCAGCTCGGTCGCGACGTTGCCTCCGGCGAATTTGGTCCAGAGCCGACAGATGAGGACGTCCACGGTGCCATGGAGCGCGGTCTGATTGATCGCGTCGGCCCGGAGGTCGGCGGTCGCCTGCGCGCTGGTCGTTCCCGCAATGACCAGGTGGCAACTCTGTTCCGCATGTGGCTGCGCGATGCCGTGCGCGGCGTTGCACTGGATGTCACTGACCTGGTTGCCGCCCTGGTGGCTCAGTCCAAGGCACATCCGGATGCCATCATGCCGGGCAAGACCCACTCCCAGGCAGCGCAGCCGGTATTGCTGGCCCACCAGTTGCTGGCTCACGCGCATCCGCTGCTGCGCGATCTGGACCGCATCCGCGATCTCGACCGTCGACTGGCTGTGTCCCCGTACGGTTCCGGTGCGCTCGCGGGATCTTCGCTGCACCTGGATCCGGAGGCCATCGCGGAGGAGCTCGGCTTCGACTCTGCCACGGACAACTCCATTGACGGCACTTCTTCGCGTGACTTCGCCTCTGAGGCGGCTTTTGTCTTCGCCCAGATTGCTGTGGACATGTCTCGCCTGGCAGAGGAAATCATCTACTGGGCCACCCCGGAGTACGGCTACGTCACTCTGGCTGATGCCTGGTCGACTGGATCCTCCATCATGCCGCAGAAGAAGAACCCGGACGTGGCAGAGCTGACCCGCGGTAAGACCGGTCGCCTGATCGGTAACCTCGCTGGTCTTATGGCCACGCTGAAAGCGCAGCCGCTGGCCTACAACCGTGACCTCCAGGAGGACAAGGAGCCTTTGGTGGACTCGGTTGAGCAGCTAACCTTGCTGCTGCCGGCCCTGACCGGCCTGGTGGCAACGCTGACCTTCCACGAAGACCGTCTGCGCGAGCTCGCTCCGGCGGGCTACACCCTGGCCACGGACTTGGCTGAGTGGCTGGTCCGCGAGGGCGTACCGTTCCGCGACGCTCACGAGGCATCCGGCCAGTGTGTCCGCATCGCAGAGTCCAAGGGCGGTATCGGTCTGGACGAGCTTTCCGACGAGGACCTCGCCGGTATCCACCCGGCACTGACTCCGAAGGTCCGTGAAGTGCTGACTATTGACGGTGCTGTCGCTTCCCGCGATACTCGCGGCGGCACCGCGGGTGTCCGTGTTGCAGAGCAGCTCGCTCGCGTTGACGAGAAGAATACCGAGCTGAAGCAGTGGGCTGAAAAGCCGGTTCGCGGCTAAAGCTGCTAGAGCTAGCAAACCTGCTAGCCCAGCTAACGCAGCTAATTAATCGGTGTGCGGTCAATCGACCGCACGCCGATTTTTTACAGCCCGGGGGGGGGGAGTAGAAAAACCAGCAACCCGACAACTGATGACCCGGTAACTATCAACCCGATAACTGGCCACCCGAAAAATTACGGGCTCCACGTGCGAATACGGGCTGCAAATGTGAAACTGTGTAAGTTTATGACACTTTCAGGCCATTTTTCAGGCCATTTTTGTCATAAACGTAGTCAGTAACTCGGCTCGACCCGCCGCCGCCAGTCATAAACGCAGTCAGTAACTCGGATCGATCCGACGCCACCAGTAACCTTGTAATGCCAGGGTGCCCCCCCCGAAGTGACGCAGATTACTGATTATTTCTATATCTGTTGCCAGGTTTGGCCGGGTCTCTTACCATAATTTCATGGCGGAAAGTACGCGGTCGAGCGGTGGAAATCGCAGCTCACGAGATAAAAATAAAAATCAGAGTGGTAGCAAGAAAGGGTGCATGGGCCCGGGGGCAATTCTTGCAGTCATTTTGATTGTCATCGCGGCTGTTGCAGTCTATGTCGGTCGCGGCGGTAGTATTCCAGGTTTTTCTGGTGGCAGCTCCGGAGGAAACCGTGATTTCTTCGGTGGTGAAAAGACCGTCGTCAAGGCGATTGTTGGCTCTGAGAAAAAGCCCTTCTTCGAAGACAAAGAGGTCCAGAAGGCTCTTGCCTCTCACGGCTATGTGGTGGAAGTAAAGACGGCGGGTTCGCGTCGGATGGCCACGGATGTGGATCTGGATTCCTTCGACTTGGCATTCCCGTCGTCGGCACCGGCAGCGGAGAAAATTGCCGAGAAAATGAGCGGCGCTGAGCGGTACGACGTCTTCTACACACCGATGGCGATCGCTACTTTCGACAACATCTTGCAGGCATTGGCGCGGGAAAATGTTGCTCGCCAACAGGGCACTACGTGGCAGGTAGATATGGCAGCGCTGGCCACGATGCAGCACGACAATGTCCGCTGGCGTGACTTCGCGGAGAACGATTATCCGTCGCCGCGCACGGTGCAGATGTCCACGACGGACATTCGTTCGTCGAACTCGGCCGCGATGTACTTGTCGCTCATGTCTTGGATTACCAATGAAGGCCGGATTGTGTCTGACAGTGGGCAGGTCAATGCGGTCTTGCCGGAGCTCACCCCTCTGTTCACCGGCCAGGGGTACACGGAATCCTCGTCGGCTGGTCCATTTTCGGACTACCTCTCGCAGGGTGTCGGTTCGAAGCCAATGGTGATGGTTTACGAGTCGCAGTTCCTGGGGGAGAACAGTGCCCCGAACAGCCGGTTGAAGCCGGAAATGCGCCTGGCGTATCCATCGCCGACGATTCTGAGTACTCACGTGGCGCTGGGTTTTAACGACAATGGAGCTGCGGTCGCACGGCTCCTCGCCGAAGACCCTGAGCTTCAGAAGCTGGCGGCCAAGCACGGTTACCGCTCCAGCCAGCCTGAGGCGATGGAGGAATTCCAGACGCAGTTGAAGACGGGCCAGGAGGTTTCCACCGATTTTGTGGACTCCATTGATCCGCCGAGTTTCGACATCCTCGAGCAGCTTATTGAGGGTGTTTCCCGTGGATACCAGAGCCCGCCGAGGCCGGAAACGGAAGAGGGGTAAAGCCGAATGAACATGTATAAGGCACTAACTGCCCTCCGCAAAATGCTTCTTGGCCTCGTCGGTGTGCTCGGCATCTTCGCTGTCGCGGCCTGCTCCGACGGTGGCCTGAACCTGCCGCTGGGCTCCGACGAGGAGAAGACCAACAAAGTCGACGTCGATTCTGACCTCAAGGGCTCGACCATGCGTATCGCCGGGGCCACGGAGCTTGCAGAGCTCCAGCCACTGATGCAAAAGGCCTCCGACGACCTCGGTTTTACGATTAACCTCGAGCTTGTCGACGGCACCGTGAAGAACAGCCACGCCCTTGTCGCAGACGAATTCGACAACCAATTTGATGCCACTTGGTTTGCTACCAACCGGTACGTTGATCTGCTCGGTGGGGCTGACAAGCTGGGCGAAGCCAAGAAAGTCGCCACCTCGCCGGTAGCCTTTGGTATCCATTCGGCGAAGGCTCGGGAGCTCGGTTGGGATACCAAGCAGCCGACGTGGGCTGAGATCGCGGAGGCTGCGTCGTCAGGCAAATTGACCTACGGCATGACCAACCCCGCGGAATCGAACTCGGGCTTTTCCGGTGTGGTGTCGGTTGCGACCGCGTTCGCCGACACCGGATCGGCGCTGACTACGGGGGATATCAACCGCACCACGCCTGAACTGCAGAAGTTCTTCGAGGGGCAGAAGATGACCTCGGGTTCGTCGGGGTGGCTGCGTGACAAGTTCCTGGATGAGTCGGACTCCGTCGATGCGCTCATCAACTATGAAGCTGTGTTGCAGCAGATGAATAAAGAGGGCGCTGACCTGGAAGTTGTTGTTCCGAGCGACGGTGTCATCAGTGCGGATTACCCGCTGACGCCACTAGCTCAGCCGGCTAACGACCTTGCCGCGCGGCAGACGGAGGCTCTCGGGCAGTGGCTGGAAGCGAACTCGCAGGTTCTCGCCGATCACTTCCTGCGCCCGGTCTCCGATGACGCCAACCTGCCGGAAAGCATGACCAACAGCGTCATTATCGAGCTGCCGTTCCCGGGCGATCGCGCCGTCACGGACCGCCTTATTGAGGCTTACGACAATGACCTGCGCGTGCCCGGAGAGTCGGTCTTCGTTCTCGACACCTCCGGTTCAATGTTCGGTGAGCGCATCGCCGATCTACAGGCGACGATGCGCGCAATCGTCGACGGCAGTGCACGCACCGAAACGGGAAGCGTGGGATTGCGAAACCGTGAGATCGCGACGATCCTGCCGTTCAGCACGACCGTCGGCGAGCCCACGACCACAACAATTGACGGCCCGGAATCGCGCGCGCAGCTCACCGCCGCCGTCGATGGTCTGTACGCAGAGGGCGAGACGGCGCTTTACGACGCACTGATTCAAGCCTTCGACCTTCTCGGCAGCTCGGATAAAAACTCCATCCCGTCTATCGTGGTGTTGACCGATGGTCAGGTGACGTCGGGCAAGAGCTTTGCGGAATTCCGTGATTTCTACCAGTCCAAGGGCGGGAATCTGCCGCCGGTATTCGTCATCCGCTATGGCGAGGCAGATCCGGGAGAAATGCAGGAACTTGCGAATCTGACCGGTGGTAAGGTCTTTGAATCCCGTGAGACCGAGCTTGCTGATGTGTTCAAGGAGATTCGTGGCTACCAGTAAATCCTCCGGCACTTCCTCTGGCGGTGGCTTTCTCAACAGTCCCGCCAACATTGTCGGGCTCATCCTTGCCATCGCCGTCGTGCTGCTGCACCTGACCGTGGGGCTTGGTTTCCTGTGGCCGGTTGTTGCGATTGCCGCGTGGGGCGCGTCGGTTGCTTTGTTGCCGAGGCAGAGCAAAGTGGCGCAGAAGTCCGTTAGTTCGGCGCCGAAGCCTGAGATCCCACAGCGTCGCCCGCTCAATCCATCTGAGCTGCGTAGGAATCTTCACCGGACATTGGGCAGGCTTTTCGATGCCCAGCCTGGCGAAGATCTTGGCAACGCCGCAAATGACCTGGGTGCGACGCTGGAATCCGTCCTGAGCGAGTGGAAGTATCTCAAAGATTATCCCGAGCAGAAGGTAGTCATCGGCGGCATTATCCAGGAGTACTTGCCGCAGACAGTCAACTCCTACCTCGCGATCCCGGAGCGATTGCGTCGCAAAGCCGAGAATCCGGCTCGGGAATCCATCGACCTGCTGCATTCCGCGGTGCAGAAGATCCAGGATGCTATCGGCCAGGACAACCTGATTGCTTTGGAAGGTCAGCGTGACACCCTGGCAATTCAGTTCGGTAAGGTAGTGGACTATGAGCCTTGATCCGAAACTCCTTGATATCCTCGCTTGCCCGCGTGACAAGGGGCCGCTTGAATACCTCGAAGACGAGCAGGTGCTGGTCAATCCTCGCCTGAAGATCGCCTACCGCATCGACGAAGGCATTCCGGTCATGCTTTCCGACGAAGCTATCGCCTGGGACAAGTAATTGCCTTTCCCGCTTCCCGACGGCTACCACGCCCTCGACCGCACTGTGCTGTCGGGAGCCCCCATTGAGGCTGCACAGACGCTGCTCGGGTGCGTAATTGTCATCCCCGCTGAGGATGTTATCGCCACTATCACGGAGGTCGAGGCATACGGCGGCCCAGTTGACCAGCGCTATCCCGACCCGGCCGCGCACTGCTTCATGGGGCCAACCGCACGCAACCGCGCCATGTTTGGCCCGGCGGGGCATTGGTATATCTACCGCTCCTATGGCATCCACTTTTGTGCCAATATCACCAGCGCTACGGACGGCACGGGCGGGGGAGTATTAGTCCGCTCCGTTCGCATTGAGCGGGGCATGGATGCGGTGCGTCGACGCCGCGGTGAAAAGCCAGCAGTTGCGGGTCTCGGACGTGGTCCAGGCAATGTTGGTCAGGCGCTTGGCCTTGACTTAAATGACTATGGGGCAGATGCGCTGGATCCGTCGTCACGCGTGTTTGTGGCGCAGCCAGTGAACGCCGATTCGGTTAGAGATATCCACGCAGGCCCGCGCGTGGGCGTTCGGCGAGCGGCGAATCGGCCGTGGCGGCTGTGGCTCCCAGACGATTCCGTCTCGGCCTATCGTCGCCACAAGAAGGCCGTTGAGGAGTTCTAGGTCACCCTCGCGGTGAACGTCGGCAAGCGAAACGTTACGATAGTGGACGTGACTGAACAGAACATTATCGACGAACTACAGTGGCGTGGCCTGATTAATCAGTCCACCGATGTTGACGCGCTGCGTGAGGCGTGCGAAAACCCCATTACTCTGTATTGCGGTTTTGACCCAACTGGCGATTCGCTGCACGCGGGCCACCTGGTTCCGATGATTATGCTGCGTCGTTTCCAGCTGGCCGGTCACCACCCAATTGCGCTGGCCGGTGGTGCTACGGGCTTCATCGGCGATCCGCGTGATGTCGGTGAGCGTTCGATGCTCAGCCAGGATGCCATTGAGCACAACCTGGAGGCCATCAAGGACCAGCTACGTCGTTTTATTGACTTTGAGGGCGAGGCCCCGGCGACGATGGTCAATAATGCGGACTGGACTATGAACATGTCCGTCATTGACTTCCTTCGCGATGTCGGCAAGAACTTCTCCCTCAACACCATGCTCGACCGCGACACTGTGAAGCGTCGCCTCGAGTCTGACGGCATCTCCTACACCGAGTTTTCCTACATGCTGCTGCAGTCCAACGACTACGTGCAGCTGCGCCGCAACTACGATTGCGTGCTGCAGATTGGCGGCGGTGATCAGTGGGGCAACATCGTCTCTGGTGTCGATTTGAACAGGCGTATCGACGGCGCCAAGGTGCACGGCCTGACCGTGCCGCTGGTGACCGATGCGCAGGGTCAGAAGTTCGGTAAGTCTACCGGTGGCGGCAAGCTGTGGCTGGACGCTGAAAAGACCTCGCCGTACTCCTGGTACCAGTACTTCCTCAACGCTGGTGACTCGGTTGTTATTGACTACCTGCGTTGGTTCACCTTCCTGTCTCAGGAAGAGATTGCTGAGTACGAGGTCGCTGTTGCGGAGCGTCCGTTCAAGCGTGAGGCGCAGCGTCGTCTGGCGCAGGAGATGACCAACCTGGTTCACGGCGAAGAGGCCACCAAGGCTGTCGAGTTGGCGGCGCAGGCGCTGTTTGGACGCGCGGAGCTGACCGAGTTGGATGAGGCCACTCTGGCAGGTGCCGTTTCCGAGACCGAGGTTGCGGAGATTGCCGAAGGCGAGCCACGTACTGCTGTTGACCTTCTCGTCGCTGCGGGTCTTGCCAAGTCGAAGGGCGAGGCACGCCGCACCATTAAGGAAGGTGGCGCGTACGCTAATAACCAGCGCATCGAGGACGAAGCGTGGGAGCCAGCTGCCGAGGACCTGCTGCACGGCAAGTGGATCGTGCTGCGCCGCGGTAAGAAGAACTTCGCTGGTGTGAAGTTCGTGTAGGTGCTGGTTGGTCTTTGTGTAGGCGCGCTGCTAATCTCTCGATTAATTGGTGTTTATGCAGCTTGATTCCTTTTAGGTAGCTGGGCTAGGGCTCCGGGCAGGCTAGGGGATTGATGATTTCAGAATCATCTGCTCCTGGTCAGCTTGGAGCCTTAGTTGTTTTAAAGGGAGCGTAGAAGCCGAAGCAAAGGTGGTAGCGATGAGCGAAAGCTCCCGGCTTTCGTCACGGTGTGGGGACTGTCGGTCCTAATGAATCGTTCTACTCCACAGGCAAAACGCTAGTTCATATCCATCTACCTGGGGTTTTGTGTCTTTGGGTGGGGTGTGTGTAATGTATCTGGAGGTCAGCGTGGCTAGGGAGTTTATGTGTTTGGTTGGCTGATGTGGGGGAAATGTTTTCGTGCGGTTAGCCGCTGGGAGTCGTTGGTTTGACTTTCTGGTTAATTGTTTGTTAATGTTTTCTCTCGCTGCTCACGTGGTGGTTGCCCTGGTTGTGGGGTGGTTGTCTTCGTGGGTGTGTGTTGTGTGAGAACTCAATAGTGTGCCGATGTACT
>NZ_JVOW01000007.1:0-144667 GCF_001055995.1 Corynebacterium sp. 239_CJEI
AAGCCATACCGGACCAGCGACTATCCCCATTATCGGGGACACTCACAAGGTAACGGGCGATGAATTGAATTGGCGTAGCTGTCGCTGCGAATGTTTCTTGTTGAAGGCGGCAGCGGCTTCTTAATTCAACATCGCTCGGCACTCTTCCTCAGAATGGCCAGAGTTTAGGCAGTCAGCCCAGTCGATTTGGCCTTGAACCCAAGGGGATGGCTCGTTGTTCTGAGGTTCCGGGGCGGTGTTCGTGGAAGGGCCGTCATAGAAATTGTTGGCGCAATACTGTGTCCAGCCGGAGGTGCCGTCGGTAAACCAGGTGGTGCCCTGCTCGTAGAGTCCCTGCGAGGATTTCGCGCAATGCGAAATCGTTTTGTTTATAGCTGTCGGTTCGCCGTTGGGTGCGCCGGTGTAACCGGTGGGTCTCGAGCTTTCTGTCGTCCGGGTCGGGGGTGTTGACGGGTTAGGGGTCTTGGTGGTGGATTGCGTCGTCGATTCTGTGCTGCTTTCTGGGCTGGTGACAGTTTTTGTAACGGTAGTCGGTTCCGGTGCTTTTTCTGGTTCTCTGTTGGAGCAAGCCGAAAGGCACAGTACTGGAATAGTCAGTGAGAGGACGAAAACGTATCGTTTGTGCATATGAAATACCATACTGTACGGGCAGGTGAGAGGGTGTTCTCTAAGTTCTGCTATTGGTGACTCAGTTTCCTCGCTGACGATATCAAGCGTCCGCATCACTGGTTGTTTGAAATATTCGTGGAGCAGGCGCTTATCCTTAATGGCGATGTCAGTATCAGCGATGCTCCTGTGGTGCTGCGAGGGGGGTCTCGCCTCGTTTCGCGCTGTGGTCGATATCACTTTAAAAGCTTGCAGGCCTGTAAATGAATAGCGTTATAGTTATATTTAGTTCACTTTCTATTCACCCTTTTGAGGGGCTTTCATTGATTTCCTTTCAGAGTACGATAACGATTCGTAGCCTGATTTTTGCTCTTGCCCATGCCGTAGTTCTTATTGGAAGCGTTTTACTATTCACTGTTCTAGGCAAGGAGTAATCATGGGCACTCATCGAGCATTTGCAAAGCTGGCACGGTCAGCCACAGCACTGTTGGCTGCGGCTGGTGTCGCTCTGGCGGCGGCTCCTATCGCGGCCGCTGCACCGGCTGCGGCAACAGGTAATAATCAGGTCCTGTCCTGGACCGAAATGGGCGAGTGGGGGCCAAAGGCAAATGATTTCCCCACCGTCATGGTCAATCAGGGGATGACGGAGAACATCAGCCCAGAGGGCACAAATGTGCAGTGTGTTCCCGCTCCTGGTGAGAATCCAGTGGTCATGATCCACGGAATGAACTCGAACTCGTACCAGACCTATGCCCGCATGGCACCGGAGCTAAAGGCAATGGGGAAGTGCCTGTACGCATTTAACGTTGGCAAGCTAGGCCCTGACGAGTTTTCGGTGCTGGGCTCTATTCCAACCATGCGTAACATGACCCCGTTGGATACCGCTTTGGCTGAGCTGACTGCGAAGATTGACACTCTCAAGGCGGAAACTGGTGCTACCGCCGTCGATATTGTTGGACACTCTGCCGGTGGCGCCTTGGCTGCCGCCTACGCCAAGCAGGAGCAGGGCCGGGGGATTGGCACCGTCGTTTCCCTGGCGGGCGTGCTGCATGGCACAACCCTGCTCGGCGCTTCCTACGGCTTGGAACAGCTCAACCAGTTCGACAATGCCGGTGACAAGGCTGCGGGTTTCATTGTCAGCCCGAGCCTGGTGGATCTGATGCAGCACGGCCAGTTCATGGCCAAGATCAATGAAGGCGGCTTGGAGCAGCCGGGCGTCAACTACGTTGCGATCTCGACTCAGGTTGATGAAGCCGTCACGCCAATGGCTGCAAGCCAGTGGAACGCACCGACTTCCAACAACATCCTCCTACAGGATGGTTGCTCTGCGGACCTGTCGGGCCATATTGGGCTGACTTTCTCGCCGCGAGCAATCGCGCTGGTAGCGAATGCGCTTGGACGTAATGTTGAGGTTCCGTGCGTGCCGGTAACCGCCGTTTTTGAAGGCGGCATCAACGACAACGCTAATGTTCGCCCAGAACACGTCAATGCCGTCTCTGACGGAATCACGGAAATCGACGGACGCATCGCTCAGGCTGCCGGGTCGCGGTAGCGATAGTCGCGAGCAGTAGCTCTTGATAAAAGGCGCGAGCCGACAGCGAAATCAGCTAGTCGGATTGCGCCTTTTTCGCCATCAAATCCAGGGCAATGGCGGCACCAATGATCGACGCGCGCAATTGTGGTGGCAAATCATCCTTGAGCTGCAGCACATAGCGTTCATTGCCGGATAGGAGATTCGCAAACCCCGACCACTTGCGTGACATCTGTGCGACTCTGACGTCGTTGATCATAAAAGTGGCGTCGTAATGCCAGACGTCGCCGTCGACCTCGCAATTGGCAAAACCGGGGATGGAAATCTCCAGCCGCCGCTTAAAGAACGCAAACTTCTGCTGAATAGTGGCCAGAAGGTGCGATGACTCTGCTCCACCTTGCTGCTTGCCTTCGGTATCAGTCGCATGCGGGTCGGGGTAGTAGACCTCGTAACGGTCAAGGGCAAGATCGGTCGGATCGGTAATAACGAATACCGGAGTGCCGTCTGGCTCGGAAACTGTCAGGCGACGAGAGCCCATAAACATGCGGCTCAGCGTGCCACCGGTAGTTTCGATCTTTCCGATGCAATTGCCCTCGGTATCCAGGATGTCGAAATCATCCGCCATGAAGTTTCGAATCTGCTGGATAACGATGCTGTTGTGCGAGAGCAATCCCTGATAGCGCCCTTGCTGTGGCGGAAGCTGCTGCGGTGCGGGAGGCTGCTCGGGCGCGGAAAGTTGCTCAGGCGCGGCAGGCTGTGTGGCCGCGGAAGGTTGCTCCGGTGCGGGAGGCTGCTGCCCGGAAGCATCTTCCTGATCGTGCTGTGGAATCTGATCCCACAGCGACTTTGGGTTATCCCAATATGAAGTCATGGCAACAGCCGTCCTTTGGTGGTGCTAAAAGCTGAGTGGCTTAGAAGTTCTCTACGAGTGCCTTGTTGAAAGCCTCAAGGTCGGCCGGGGTGCGGGAGGAAATCAGGTTGCCGTCAACGACAACTTCCTCATCGACCCAGTTGGCTCCAGCGTTAATCAGGTCAGTCTTGACGCTGATGTAGGAGGTAATAGTGCGGCCCTTCAGCACATCCGCATCGGTGAGAATCCAACCGCCGTGGCAAATCACGCCGATTGGCTTGTTGGCTGCGGCGAATCCCTTCACCAAAGCCACGGCATCCTTATCGATGCGAATCTGGTCGGCATTCACGGTGCCGCCCGGCAGAATCAGGGCATCGTAATCATCAGCAGAAACGCTGCTGGTCAGCTTATCGACGTCCACCTTCGTGCCGTTCTTGCCCTCAATGGAGCCTTCCTCCGTGGAGATAACGTGCACGGTCGCACCGGCATTCTTCACGGCCTCAGCCGGGCTCGTCAGCTCGGAGTCCTCAAATCCATCGGTGGCCAAAACTGCAATGGTCTTATTCGTTAAATCAGGCATAGCCCCGAGGGTAACGACGTGATCGCGTTTATGCATCCGCCCGAGTATTGTTTTGCGTGCAATATTGAAAAATACTTTAACGGAGGGCGGAAAATGCCTCATTATGAAGTTCTTCAGGTGGTTCTGAAGGAAAAGTTCATCGGTACCGGCTCAGCTAATCTGACAGAGCTTGAGAGGGTAATCAACGACAAGGCTTCGCAGGGGTTTCGGCTGCACACGATTACTACTGCCTCTTCGGGCAGTAAGGGGCTGATGGGCGGGGACCGCATCCAGGCGACCACTCTCTTCGAGAGTATCGCGTAGTTCGCATTTGTCGCTGCGTTCCTGCTGGCGGATGGGGCGCAACTCCGAAAAAGTTACCCAAATATGAAGAAATTATCCGCCATTATGAAAAGGCGCTTGCGCTTGCACCTGCGCAAGCGATATTCTGAAGTCCCGTGGTTACGAAATACATCATCGTTACGGGAGGCGTAGCCTCCTCCCTCGGCAAAGGCTTAACCGCGGCTTCGCTCGGCCGCCTGCTTACCTCGCGTGGTCTGAAAGTGACTATGCAGAAGCTCGATCCCTACCTCAACGTGGATCCGGGCACCATGAACCCCTTCCAGCACGGCGAGGTCTTCGTCACTGAAGATGGCGCAGAAACTGACCTGGACCTCGGTCACTACGAGCGCTTCCTCGATCGCAACCTCTCCGCCGGCGGTAACGTCACCACCGGCAAGGTCTATTCCTCGGTCATCGCCAAGGAGCGCCGCGGCGAATTCCTCGGCCAGACCGTGCAGGTCATCCCGCACATCACCGACGAGATCAAATCCCGCATCGTCGCTATGGGCAATGCCGACGCAAACGGCGAAAAGCCCGACGTGGTCATCACCGAAATCGGCGGCACCGTCGGCGATATCGAATCGCAGCCCTTCCTGGAGGCCGCGCGGCAAGTGCGTCACGACGTCGGCCGCGAGAACGTCTTCTACCTGCACGTGTCACTGGTTCCGTACCTCGGCCCCTCCAAGGAATTGAAGACCAAGCCCACCCAGCACTCGGTGGCCGAACTTCGCTCGATTGGCCTGGTTCCCGATGCCGTCGTTTTGCGATGCGACCGCGACGTTCCCGATTCCCTCAAAAACAAGATTGCGCTGATGTGCGACATCGACCGCGAGGGCGTGGTGTCCTGCCCGGATGCGCCGAGCATCTACGACATCCCGAAGGTTCTCTACGACGAGCACCTGGACACCTTCATCATCCGCCGCCTGAACCTGCCGTTCCGCGACATGGATTGGGCCGTGTGGGGAGACCTGCTCGAACGCGTCCACAACCCGAAGGGCGAGGTCACGGTGGCGCTCGTCGGCAAGTACATCGACCTGCCGGACGCCTACCTGTCCGTCGCGGAAGCTGTGCGTGCCGCAGGTTTCGCCCACCGCGTGAAGGCGAACATCCGCTGGGTTGCCTCCGATGACTGCGAAACCCCTGAGGGACTGAAGAAAAATATGGCCGGCGTTGACGCGATTGTCATCCCTGGCGGCTTCGGCGGGCGCGGCATCGAAGGCAAGATCGCGACCATCCGCTACGCCAAGGAAACCGGTACGCCACTTTTGGGAATCTGCCTGGGAATGCAGTGTGTTGTCATCGAGGCGGCGCGTACCGCAGGCGTCGAAGGTGCGTCTTCGACCGAGTTCGATGAGAACGCGGCCGAGCCGGTCATCGCCACTATGGAGGAACAGCTGCAGGCCGTCTCCGGTGAGGCTGACCTGGGCGGATCCATGCGCTTGGGTTCCTACCCGGCGAAGCTTGCCGAAGACTCCGTCGTCGCCGGCCTCTACGGCACCACCGATGTCACTGAGCGCCACCGCCACCGTTACGAGGTCAACAACGCCTACCGCGCCCAGCTCAAAGAGGCAGGCCTGGTCATCTCGGGCACCTCGCCGGACGCCAAACTCGTCGAATTCGTCGAATACCCCACGGACGTGCACCCATACCTCGTGGCCACGCAGGCGCACCCGGAGCTGAAGTCACGCCCCACCAGCGCCCATCCGCTTTTCGACGGCCTCATCGCCGCAGCCCTCAAGCGCGCTTAGCTTAGCTCCGCGAGGGCGAATCCGGCCTACCTATTAGAGTGAAGCTCATGGCGCACCAATTTGACGTTGTTGATTCCGAGATTGTTCTCGAGGCACCTATCATCGCGGTCCGCCGCGACCAGGTGCGAATGCCAGGCGGGAATGTGTCCGCCCGCGAGATCGTGGAGCATTTCGGCGCTGTCGCAGTCGTTGCCACAGATGAGGATAACCGCCTCTACCTGCTGAATCAGTGGCGGCAGGCAGCGGGGCAGCGCTTGGTGGAGTTGCCGGCCGGACTTCTCGATGTCGCGGACGAGGACCCACTGGAGGCCGCCAAGCGTGAGCTGGTCGAGGAAGCCGGACTGGAGGCCGAGTCCTGGTCCCTGCTTACCGATATGTTCAGCTCGCCCGGGTTCGCAGAGGAAGCGGTCCGGATCTATCTGGCCAGGGGGCTCCGTGCCGTCGATAAGCCGGAAGCCCACGATGAGGAAGCGGACATGACTGCGTCGTGGATCGCAGTGGATGAGGCAGTGGCGATGGCGCTGCGCGGAGAGGTCCTCAACGGCATCGCGCTGTCCGGCATTTTGCTGGCGGCGGAGGTGCTGCTGCGGGGTGCGACGCCGCGCTCGGTCGTGGAGCCGTTCGACATTCGGCCGACGGCCCTGGCCAAGCGTCGAACCGAGCAGCTCGGCGCCGGCGCGGATCTGAAACGCATCCGATGAGTTCGATCGATCCGCTTGTCGACGCCTTCGTCACCTACCTCGCGGTGGAAAAGGGCCTGTCAGCGAATACGCTCGCCAGTTATAAGCGCGACTTGGAGAAGTACCGCACCTATCTGCGGGAGATTGGGCGTACGCGATTGACACAGGTCACCGAGCAGGATGTGTCAGAGTTCCTGGCGTATCTGGCGCGGGGAGATAAGTCGGCGGGAAGGCCAGCGCTGGCCCCGACCTCGGTGACGCGGTCGCTGTCGGCCGTGCGGAGCTTCCACAAGTTCGCGGTGGGTGAGGGGGCGTTGGAGGTGGATGTCGCCAAGCGGGTGGCGCCGCCGAAGCAGCCCTCGCGGTATCCGAAGGCACTCAGCATTGACGAGGTCACCCGGCTAATCGAGTCCGTCCCCGACGACGACACCGCTGACGTGACGGATTTGCGCAACCGTGCACTGGTGGAGTTTCTGTACTCGACCGGCGCCCGTGTTTCAGAGGTTACCGGTCTGGATATCGATGACGTGGACCGCGAAACCAACCTCGTGTTACTGCGTGGCAAGGGTGGCAAGGAGCGCATCGTGCCCGTGGGCTCGCCGGCCATGGCGGCGCTGGATGCGTGGCTGACCCGCGGTCGGTCGAGCTGGGTGCGGGCGAACTCCGGGCCGGCGCTGTTTATCAACTCGCTGGGGCGTAGGCTGTCTCGGCAGTCGGCGGGAAATACGCTGGCGGAGCTGGGTGAGCGCGCCGGGTTGAAGGTGAAAATTTCCCCGCACACCCTGCGCCACAGTTTCGGCACACATCTCATCGAGGGCGGTGCCGATGTGCGTGTTGTCCAGGAGCTGCTGGGGCACGCCTCGGTGACGACGACCCAGATCTACACCATGATTACCGCGGAGAATATGCGCCGAGTCTGGGCGGGGGCTCACCCACGGGCTGAATACTCGCGGTAATATGTGGCGGTAATATATCGCGCAGTAGAATTGATGAGAAATCTTCAAGGAAGAGGGATTGACTGTGGCTGAAGAAGGGTTGTTTGAGGCCGATCGAGTTGAACTCGGTCTCACCGGTCGTCCGGTGCGCGAGCTGCCGGAACCCGCACCCCTGAACAGTCACGGCCCCGCAGTCATCCTGGCAATGTGTAACCAGAAGGGTGGCGTGGGTAAGACCACCTCGACCATTAACCTGGGCGCAGCGCTGGCAGAGTTCGGCCGTAAAGTCCTGCTCGTTGACTTGGACCCGCAAGGCGCACTATCCGCCGGTCTTGGTGTTCCTCATGAGGAACTCGACCTGACGGTCTACAACCTCATCGTCGACGACACCACCGATGTCCGCGATGCCATTCATCACACCAAGGTCTCCGGCCTGGACCTCGTTCCGGCCAACATCGACCTGTCGGCGGCGGAAATCCAGCTTGTCAACGAAGTCGGCCGCGAGCAGGCCCTCGGACGCGCGCTGCGCCCAGTGATGAATGACTACGACTTCATCATCATTGACTGCCAGCCGTCGCTAGGCCTGCTGACCGTCAATGCGCTGACCATCTCCGAGGGCGTCATCATCCCAATGGTGGCGGAGTACTTCTCCCTGCGCGGTCTGGCACTGCTCACCGACACGGTGGCCAAGGTCCGCGACCGCCTGAACTTCAACCTGGAAGTCTCCGGCATCCTGGTCACCATGTTCGACCGCCGCACGCGCCACGCCAAGGAAGTCATGGAACGCCTCATCGAGGTCTTCGGTGACAAGGTCTTCGACACGGTCATCACCCGTACCGTCCGCTTCCCGGAAACCTCCGTCGCCGGCGAGCCCATCACCACCTGGGCACCGAACACCCCAGCTGCGGCACAGTACCGCAACCTGGCCCGCGAGGTCATCGAGCGCAAAGGCCGCAAATAATAGGTGACTTCCCCGGATAGTTACACTCCCGAACCGTCGTCAAGCGAGGGCGTGCAGGAAGAGATCACCGGCTTCCGCGTCGCGCTCGCGAACTTCAACGGGCCTTTCGACCTGCTGCTGCAGCTCATCAGCAGCAAAAAGATGGACGTCACCGAGGTCGCGCTGGCGGCGGTGACGGACGAGTTCATCTCGTACACGCGCAGCCTCGACGCAGTCAGCGATCTCGACGAAATCACCGAATTCCTCGTCGTGGCAGCGACGCTGCTCGACCTCAAGACCGCACGACTTCTGCCGCGTGGCGACGTCGACAGCGAAGAAGACCTCGAACTGCTAGAAGCACGCGACCTGCTGTTCGCCCGACTGCTGCAATACCAGGCGTATGGCAAGGTAGCCGACCAATTCGAGGAGTGGCAGAAGACCGCGCCGCGGCGCTATCCGCGAGCTGTGGGGCCGGACAAGCAGTTCGAGGAGCTGCTGCCGCCCGTGCGCCTGGGCATGTCGCTCGGGGAGTTCGCCGAGTTTGCGGCCGTCGTGATGCGTCCGAAGCCGCCGGAGGAAGTCGGCGTCGGGCACATCCACGGTGTGCCCGTGTCCGTGCCGGAGCAGGCGGGCAAAATTCTGGACTCGCTGCGGCTGGCCGGCGAGGGGACCTGGTTGACGTTTACGCAGCTGACCTCGGAGTGCCGCGTGTCCATGGAGGTTGTCGGGCGGTTCCTGGCGCTGCTGGAGCTCTACCGAGCCAAGGCGATCGGTGTGGAGCAGGAGGAGGCGCTGGAGGAAATCCACGTGGCCTGGACCGGGCTGGACGTGGACCCGGCCGTCGTGGCGGCGGCGAACTGGGAGTAGGTGGCTGGGCTGCGTTGGGGCTGGGCTGTTGAGCGTGGGCTTGGTCGGGCTGGTGCTAACAGCTGATTAGCGCCCGGCGCGGGAGGTTGCGTAATCTGACGCGCATGAGCGAAACCAGTTCCGGACCATCCGAGCAGGCCGTGGAGCCCGCGTCTGCTTCTTCGGCTCAGTTGCCGCCCATTGACCCGTTGCGAGCAGGCGTGGAGTCGATTCTGCTGGTAGTCGATACGCCGGTGGCGGCGGAGGATATGGCGCGGGCGCTGGATGTTTCCGCAAGTGATGTCCGTGACGTGCTTCGCGAGATTGAGTACGAATACCGTGCACGTCGCAGCGGCATTGAGCTGCGTGAAACGGATGAGGGCTGGCGGTTTTACACAGCTCCCGCGCACGCTAGCGCGGTGGAGCGATTCTTGCTGGATGGCTCGCAGTCGAAGCTCTCACGTGCAGCTATGGAGACGCTGGCAGTGGTGGCTTACCGACAGCCCGCCACGCGTGCGCAGGTCTCCGGTGTGCGCGGTGTGAATGTCGATGGCGTGATGCGCACGCTGGTCGCGCGCGGTCTGATTGCGGAATCCGGAGAGGACCCGGCAACCGGCGCGCATTTGTACGTTACGACGACGCTGTTCCTGGAGCTTTTGGGGATTGATTCGCTGGACCAGCTGCCTGATTTGGCTCCGCTGCTGCCTGAAGTCGACTTGATCGACGAGCCGTTGGACTAGGTGGGGTTCTGGGGCGGTTGGACAGGGGGCCTAGCTGGGCCGCGGGGCTGCGGGGCTGCGGGGCTCGCTCCATCGGCTAACCCACTTCACGACACGCGTGTCACCTCATGCCACCTCCACAGCTGCCACGAGGTGACGTGGGTGTCGTGAAGTCGCATTCCGGGCTGGGTATGCTGCTCGCTACAGCTCACTGCGAGCCTTTGCACCCACCACACCCACACCGCACACCACACCCACCACACGCCCTGTGGATAACTCCCGAAAACTGCAAACTATCCACAGTCGACGCCAAATTGACGCCTTCTGAGCCTCCGTGTGAGCCCAAAAATGAGAACGTAGCACTCACCAACACTCGCAAACACTCACAAACACACAAACCCACAAACACTCACACCCCGCCCCCCACCCACCAGCAGTTGCCTGGACCTCAGGAGCGCAATCCGATGCCGCAGTGGAACTACGACGCCGACGACATCATCCGTACCGGCCAGCAGCGCGAATGCGCCCGCCCCAGCACATTCGCAATTTCCCGAATCGGCCAGCACTCCGACCGAGATCTCCTCCGGCGGGCCAAAAGCGGCAGCCTCCTGTGGCTCGCATACGGCGCGTACGTGCCTGTCGACAGGTGGCTCACCCTAAACAGCACCGAACGTTACATCCTGGAAATCAAAGCGCTCGTCCATCGCGGCACCACCACCGTAGTCACCCGCGATGCCGCCGCTGCTCTCCACGGTTTACCTCTACTCACGCACAACACTCCCATCGCAATCGCCAACTCCGGCCGCACGCGCGGGCAATCGCGAAGCACACCGAATGGCCCGTACCAGCCGCACAAACGCCTCATCCGCGTCTCCGGCCGGATTCTCCCCGAGGACATCGTAGAAATCGATGGCCGCCTCGTCACCGATGTCCCAAAGTCCGTCATCGACGTCTGCCGTTCCCGCACTCCGCACAATGCACTAGTGCTTGCCGACGCCGCCCTCCAGCGCCACACCGACACCGAGGAGCTGTTGGCCACGTTGGCTGCATATCCGCGTGCTCCGGGAAATGCACAGGCCAGGAGATTGTTGGGGCAAGCGACAGCGTCGTCGGAAAGCATTGGGGAATCGCTCACTAAAGAAGCAATCGTCCAGGCGGGGCTAGCTGCTGTCGACGATTCTCGGGCTCCGTTGCTTCAGCAGGTTTCCTTTCGGGATGATCGTGGCTTCATCGCACGCGTGGACTTTTACCTGCCCGAACTTGGGCTGGTCGTCGAGTTCGACGGCCGTATGAAATACACCGACGGTGGAGTCGCGGACACGCAGGTGGCAATCGCAAAGGAGCTGGAGCGCGAAAAGCGCCTGAAGAACCTCGGGTTGAATGTCATCCGGATCGTCTGGTCACAGCTTTTCGACGGCTCCGCCGTAGCCACCTTGCGGCAAGCAGCCGCGGAAATCCGGCGTCACCTAGCAAATGGTGGTAGTTGCTATCGCGGTAACTACGCCTTCGCGCGGCAGCCCATCACGATCACAGGTAAGGCGGCCGAGTTGGCCATGCGTCGCCGACGAGTGTGGAGCCAGGCGGGGCGGCTGTACTAGCTGGCTGGCTCATCGGGCCACCCCAACCTCACTTCACGACACAGGTGTCACCTCATGCCACCTCCACAGCTGCCACGAGGTGACATGGGTGTCGTAAAGTCGCTGAGACTGTCTGTAATCCTTGCGAGAAGCTCCACCACCAACCCCGAACGGCGTTCAAGTCTGGCGCTGTACAGGTATTATGCTTGAGTATCATGACAGCCTCGGAAACCGCCCAGCCGCACACCCCGCCGCCCGCCCAACCACCCGCCCAACCACACACCCGGCCAGCCATCGCCGACCTCGCCCAATTCGACGCCGACCACATCTGGCATCCATACGGCCCCATCCCGTCGCCGGTCGCGCCCAAGCTGGTCGAGTCCGCCGAGGGCGTGAACCTCCACCTCGCCGACGGCCGCACCCTCATCGACGGCATGAGCAGCTGGTGGGCCGCTTGCCACGGCCACTCGCACCCGAAGCTGGTCGCAGCCGCGAAGAAGCAGGCCACCACGATGTCGCATGTCATGTTCGGCGGACTCACGCACCGTCCGGCCATTGAGCTGGCGGAGAAGCTCCTAAAGCTCGCAGGCCCCGGCTTCGATGCCATTTTCTACTCCGACTCGGGTTCGGTCTCCGTCGAAGTGGCGATTAAAATGGCGCTGCAGTACCAGCAGGCCAAAGGCCATCCCGAGCGCACCCGCCTGGCCACTTGGCGCGGCGGCTATCACGGCGACACTCGCGCGCCCATGACCGTCTGCGACCCCGAGGGCGGCATGCATTCGCTGTGGACGGGGCAGTGGACTCCGCAGGTCTTCGCCGACAAACCACCCGCCCGCGGCGCAACCGAGGAGGAACGCGCACGCTATCTCGCGCACTTCGATTCGCTTATCGACGACTCCGTCGCCGGCATCATCATTGAACCGGTAGTCCAAGGCGCTGGTGGCATGCGGTTCCATGACCACGAGCTGCTTGTGGGGCTCCGGAAGCTGTGTGACAAGCACGGGATTCTGCTCATCGCGGATGAGATCGCCACCGGCTTCGGCCGGGCCGGTGACCTGTTCACGACGCAGGCGGCCGGGATTGTGCCGGATATTATGTGTGTCGGCAAGGCGCTGACCGGCGGCTTTATGAGCTTCGCAGCCACCCTCACCACCGCCGACGTGGCTCGCACCATTTCCAGTGGTGCAGGCGGAGGTATCATGCACGGCCCCACCTTCATGGGAAACCCCTTGGCCTGTGCGGTGGCCTGCGCGCAGCTCGACCTGATTGCAGAGGGGCAGTGGCGTGAGGATGTCCCGCGCATCGAGTCCCGACTTCGCAACCAGCTCCAGCCCCTAGCCAGCAGCGATGCTGTGGCCGACGTGCGTGTCCTTGGCGCAATCGGTGTCGTGGAGATGCAGCGTCCAGTGGACATGGGCCTGGCCACCGCAGCGGCCGTCGATGCCGGGGTGTGGCTGCGGCCATTCGGCAAATTGGTGTACACCATGCCGCCGTACATCAGCACCAATGACGAGGTCGACCGTATCTGCGAGGCCATCGCCGCCATCGTCGCCGCCGAGGAAGAACGCAAGTAGCGCAACCAAAAGGAGCACCAACCACCATGAGCATCGTCCTTGTCACCGGCACCGGTACCGATATTGGAAAGACCATCGGCACGGCAGCCCTGGCGGCGGCACTACGCGAAGAGGGCAGGCAGGTGCACGTCGTCAAGCCGATTCAGACCGGTTTCCCGGGCCCAAATGGCGGCGATTTGGACACTGTCGCGGAGCTGACGGGGATCGATAACCTACATGGGTTCGAGCGTTACCCCGAGCCGATGGCGCCGGTGGCGGCGGCTCAGCGCGCGGGCATGCGCCTGCCGAACGCCACGGAGATCGCGGAGAAGATTAAGCTTATCGACGGTCCGAACCGCGTTGTCCTCGTGGAGGGCGCGGGCGGACTGCTGGTGCGACTCGGCGAGGATTGGGCGCTGCCGGAGCTGGCGGGGTTGTTGCCGGGTAGTCAGATGGTGGTCGTGACGCGGTTGGACCTGGGTTGCCTGAACGAGGCGGAGCTCACCGTCGAGGTGGCGCGGGGCCGTGGAGTCAATGTCACGGCGCTGGTCGGAGGTTCATTGCCGGCGGAGATCGACCCGATCATCGAGACCAACCTGGAAGAATTGCCGCGCATCACCGGGGTGCCGCTGCTGGGGTCGGTGCAGGCCGGAGCGGGCAGGTTGGAGCGGCAGGAGTTTGTGGCGAAAGCTACGCAGTGGCTGCCGGGCGTGCGAGAGTGGGCCGCAGCGCTGTAAAAGGCGCTGTAGGTGGAGGCCGCGCGCGACGTCGTTAAGCTGGCGTTTTGCGAAAAACGTGCTAAGGTGGCTAGACGACAAGGCGCGAGGCTTTCTCTGTAATTCTCTTTATTAACCTGCTTCCACCGGCCATTTTGGGCCCACGGGGGAGAGAACAGCGTCGCCTGGCGCTGACGTTCTAACAAACAGAACATTCTCCAACGCTTGAAAAGGATGTAGGTCAAGTGGCTAAACCCGCTCGCCGAGAAGGCACACCGGCACACAAGAACCGTAAGAATCAATCCAACCGCGGCTCCACTAACGCCCAGCGCAACCGCAGCCGTCGCGACAGCGGCGCGAAGGTGGAGACCTCCAACGTCCACGCGAAGGACATCTACGTATCCAACGCCCGCCCGGCGCGCCACCAGCACGTGGACTCCGACCGCCGCGGCTCGGGCAAGCGCGTGCACAGCGAAGCAGGCGAGGGCGTGCGCCTGCAGAAGGTATTGGCACAGGCAGGCGTGGCGTCGCGTCGTATGGCGGAAAAGCTTATCGACGAAGGCCGCGTCGAGGTCGACGGCAAGATTGTGACGCGGCAGGGCGTGCGGGTGGACCCGAACACGTCTGTGATTCGCGTTGATGGTTCCCGCGTCATCGTCAATGAGGACATGCAGTACTTCGTCCTGAACAAGCCGCGTGGTGTGCAGTCGACCATGCACGATGACATGGGCCGCCCGTGTGTGGGCGACATCATCGGTGAGAAGATCAGCGCTGGTCAGCGACTCTTCCACGTGGGTCGCCTGGATGCGCCCACCGAGGGCCTGCTGCTGCTCACCAACGATGGTGAGCTGGCCAACCGCCTGATGCACCCGAGCTACGAGGTCACCAAGACCTACATGGCCACCGTTGTCGGCGAGGTCGATGCCAAGGTCATGCGTGAGCTGGAAAAGGGCATTGAGCTTGATGACGGCATCGCTAAGGCGGACATGGCGCAGATCATCGATGTCTGGCAGGGCCGCTCCATCGTCCGCATCGAGCTGCACGAGGGTCGCAAGCACATCGTCCGCCGGATGCTCAAGACTGCGGGCTTCCCGGTCGAGCGCCTGGTGCGCACTAAGATTCACACTGTCCAGCTGGGCGAGCAGACCCCGGGCGCTCTCCGCGCACTCAACCGCGCTGAGCTGACCTCCCTCTACAACGCGGTGGGGCTGTAAATGGCACTAGTGAAAAAGAACGAAGAGAACCAAGGAGCTGAAGGAGCCCACATGAGCGAGCAGAACACTGACGACATGCTGTTGGTTGCCATTGACGGCCCTTCCGGCACTGGCAAGTCGACTGTCTCTCGGATGGTCGCAACCGAGCTGGGTGCAAAGTACCTGGACACCGGCGCTATGTACCGCGTTGCCACCCTGTGGGTGCTGCGCCAGGGCATCGACCCGACCGACGAGGAAGCCGTGGCCAAGGCGACGGCCGCCCTGCCACTGGAAGTCTCCGATGACCCGAACTCCACCGCCGTCCTCCTCGACGGCGAGGATGTCTCCGGCGAGATTCGCGGCCCGGAGGTCACCCGCAACGTGTCGGCGGTCTCCGCGATTCCGGCCGTGCGCACCAACCTGGTCGCACTCCAGCGTTCGCTGGCCGCATCGGCTGTGCGCTGTGTGGTGGAAGGCCGCGATATCGGCACGGTCGTGCTCCCGGACGTTCCGGCGAAGATCTTCATGACCGCCTCCGCAGAGGTCCGCGCTCGCCGCCGCTACGACCAGGACATCGCTGCTGGTCGTGAGGCTGACTTCGACACCGTGCTTGCCGACGTCATCCGCCGCGACGAACTCGACAGCAACCGTGCGACCTCTCCGCTGAAGCCAGCCGAGGACGCGTTCATTCTGGACACCTCTGAGATGGACATTGAAGAGGTCGTGGAAAACGTCCTCGATGTCGTTGAGGCCGGCTACCCGGGGTCCACTATGGACTGGGACGATGTCGACAACGAGGAGTTCGAGGGCTCTTACGACGACTCCGAGGACGACACCGCCGGACACCTGGTCGCAAACGTGGAGAGCGAAAACGCGCCGGGCACCGCAGGCAGCCACACCAGCGCAGACGAGTTCATCGACCGCACGATTGCCGACCACGAGACGATCATCTCCGAAGCCATCGAGCGCGCCGAAACCGGCCAGATCGATGACGATGCCGACTGGGAAGAATTGGAAAACGCCTTCGCAGCGCTTGGCGTCAGCGACGAGGAGGAAGAAGCTCTTCCGACCGTAGCCATTGTGGGACGACCGAATGTTGGTAAGTCCACCATGGTTAACAGATTCATTGGCCGTCGTGAAGCAGTTGTCGAAGACTTCCCGGGCGTGACCCGTGACCGCATCTCCTACCTGGGTGAATGGGGCGGACGTCGCTTCTGGGTGCAGGACACCGGCGGCTGGGACCCGGACGCCAAGGGTATGCATGCGGCGATTGCTCGTCAGGCGGAGACCGCCATGGAGACCGCCGATGTGATTGTTATGGTCGTTGACACCACCGTCGGCATCACCGCCACGGAAGAGGTCATGGCCCGTCGCCTGCAACGCGCGGAGCAGCCAGTTATTCTCGCTGCCAACAAGTTTGAGTCGGATTCGCAGCTTGGCGACGTCGCGGAGTTCTGGGCCCTCGGGCTCGGCGAGCCGCACCCAACCTCGGCCCTCCACGGTCGTGGCAATGCCGACGTGATGGACGAAGTCGTGGCTTCCTTCCCGGAGGTGCCGCGTGCGAAGTCGCTACCGACCGGGCCGCGTCGCGTGGCATTGGTGGGCAAGCCGAACGTGGGCAAGTCCTCGCTGTTGAACAAGCTCTCCGGTGAAGATCGCGCAGTGGTCAGCGACGTGGCCGGTACCACGGTTGACCCGGTGGACTCCCTGGTGCAGATGGACGAGGCGCTCTGGCGTTTTGTGGATACCGCTGGTATCCGCAAGAAGACCAAGACCGCCAAGGGCCACGAGTTCTACGCCTCGCTGCGTACTCGCTCGACGATTGACAACGCCGAAGTCGTCATCTTCCTGGTCGATGCTTCCGAGCAGATCACCGAGCAGGACCAGCGCGTGCTGCGCATGATTCTCGACTCCGGTCGCGCACTTGTGGTCGCCTACAACAAGTGGGACCTCATGGATGAGGACCGTCGCGATCTGCTCGAGCGCGAAATTGAAGAGCAGCTCGCACACGTGCCGTGGGCTCGTCGGGTGAACATCTCCGCCAAGACTGGTCGCGCTGTGCAGAAGCTGGAACCGGCAATGTTGGAGGCCGTGGAGTCGTGGGATAAGCGTATCTCCACTGGTCGCCTGAACACTTGGTTGCGTGCGATCATGCAGCAGAACCCGCCACCGCTGCGTGGTGGCCGCCAGCCGCGCGTGCTGTTTGCCACCCAGGCATCCTCGCGCCCGCCGGTAATTGTGCTGTTCACCACCGGGTTCCTGGAGCACGGCTACCGTCGCTTCTTGGAGCGCAAGCTGCGTGAAGAATTCGGTTTTGAGGGCTCGCCGGTGCGCATCGCGGTGCGTGTCCGCGAGAAGAAGAAGCGCCGCTAGGAAGCTCCGCCAGTTGCGCGTGGCGAGCTGAGAAAAGCCCAAAATGTGATTTAGGCGATTGCATTTTGGGCTTTTCGTTGGCATTTTAGAGTTTCAGTAAATTAGCGATAAGGAGAACTGACAATGGTCAGGCGCGGCAACAACCGTGACGGCTCTCAGCACGATGGCCGAGACAACAGCTACGGACGCGATTCCTCAAGCGCATACGGCGATGACTCCGCGACTCGCTACATTCCGCGGGACGAGGGATACCGCGGATACAACCCAGATGCCGACTTCGCGGGCGAGCAGCCGACCGAATACTTCGGTGGCGACTCCTCTGAGACACAATTCCTGCAGCGTGGCGATGAAACACGTTTTGAGAACTCGCGAGGTGCCGGAGCCGGTGCAGGTGCTGGTGCCGCCGGTGCACAAGGCAGTGGCGCACAGGGTAGCGGCCAGTACTGGGCCCCGCTTTCTGAAGAAGAACGCGGCTATGGTCAGGCGGGCCAGCAGGCAGGTGCAACCCAGCAGTACTCCGCAGGCGGCGCAGGCGGTTACGGCGACATGAACAACGGCAATAACCGTGGCAACAGTGGCAATGATGACTCTAAGAAGGGCTGGGGCAAGCCTGTCGCCATTGTGGCCATCGCCGCCATGGTGGCCGTAGTCGCGCTGGTAGCCCTGGTCTTGTCCTTTACTTCCGGAACCGAGGACAAAAACGACAATACGGCGGAGCCGACGCAGGAGACGTCGTCAAGCCCGACGCCGACGACAACCTCGCCGGAAGAAACCACGACAAGCCCAACCGATCGTTTGGACCCGTCGGGCACGATTAACGACACCCGTGAGCGCCTTGAGCAGGAGCTCGACCAACTTCGCGAGTCGCCGCCAGCTATCCCTGGCCCCGGTGAGCGCAGCAGCGGTTGGGGCACCATCCCGCAGGGCGTGGTGGGCAAGAGCCCGGCATCGGTCGAGGTGGAATTGCGTACCAACGGCTACCAGAATGTGACTGTCGTCGACGCCGAGGGCAATCCGACCAACTCGTTGGCCGCGATTATGGGCAAGGTCGCCTCGATTGATCCGCCGGAGGGACAGATGGCGGAGACATCCACGCCTGTGACCATCTACCTGCAGTAACGCCGCAGGCAGGGAAGGTGCCAGGGGCGATTTTCGCCTTCAAACTCCAATGATGTAACCTATAGCTCGTTGCACTTTCGTGCACACGGGCTGTAGCGCAGTTTGGTAGCGCACCTCACTGGGGGTGAGGGGGTCGTCGGTTCAAATCCGGTCAGCCCGACAAAAATAGCCGCCGTCTTCTGGAAGATTCCGGGAGGCGGCGGCTTTGTTTACGGCTATTGCTTACGGCTTTTGTTTGCCGTCTAGCGCGCGATGCTACTAGCGCACGACAATACCGTCGGAGTCAGCGTAGAGCGTCTCGCCCGGAACGAAGTCGATGCCGCCGAAGGAGACAACGACGTCGCGCTCGCCCTCGCCGGTCTTGGTGGACTTGCGCGGGTTGGTGCCAAGCGCCTTGCAGCCGAAGTCCATCTCGCCAATCAGCTTGGAGTCGCGAATCGCGCCGTTGACGACCACACCAGCCCAGCCATTGTCCTTGCCGAGCCCCGCAATAACGTCACCGACCAGCGCCGTGTGAACAGAAGCGTCACCGTCGATGACAAGCACGCCGCCCTCAGACGGCTCGGACAGGACCTTCTTCAGCAGCGCGTTGTCCTGGAAGCACTTGACCGTGGAGATCTTGCCGCAGAACTCCACGCGACCGCCGAGGTTACGCATCTGAGTATCGCAGGAACGCACGTCCGGGCCGATCTCGTCAACCAGGTCAGCGGTGGGGATGAATTCGATTGCCATAGGGGATTCAAGTCCTTCCGAAAATTGCTCGCATCAAGTGTTAAACCCATTGTTTCAAACTCAAGATGTGACTAAAGACATATGGTGCAAATTCGCTGGCAGCGATTGGTGCTCCGAAGGGCGGTCCAGATTGATTACTCTGGTGAGTCAGAACGCGCCGACAACCACACGTGCGCAGGAAGGGTAGAAGATGGCTGGGTTTAATTGGTTTTGGAAGGCTCTTAGCGGCAAGCAAGGGCGCAACCAAAAACGCAGCGTAGGGCTGGTGGCACGCGCCGCTGAGCTCGAGTCGCAGGTACAGGCGCTTTCCGACGCCGGCCTCGCCGACTTCACCCGCCAACACGCCACCGACGCACCGGAGCTTTTAGCCGCGCTCCGCGAAGTCTCCCAGCGCACCCTGTCCATGCGCCCCTTCGATGTGCAGCTGCAAGGCGCACTGGCGCTCATGGAGGGAGACGTTGTCCAGATGGCCACCGGTGAGGGCAAGACTCTCTCCGGCGCCCTGGCTGCAGCCGGTTTCGCGCTGCGTGGCCACCGCGTGCACTCTGTGACCGTCAACGACTACCTCGCAGGCCGCGACGCGCAGTGGATGCAACCTCTGTTCGGGTTCCTAGGCCTCTCGGTGGCGGCTATTTCGCCGCAGGAGGGACCGGGGGAGCGTCGTAAAGCATATGCGGCAGACATCGTCTACGCCGCCGTCAACGAACTCGGCTTCGACGTCCTGCGCGACCGCTGCGCGCCGACCGTCGAGGACCGCGTGCAGTCGCCCGCTGATGTCGCGATCATCGACGAGGCCGACTCCGTGTTGGTCGATGAAGCGCTGGTCCCGCTTGTGCTTGCCGGCAATGAGCCGGGCACCGCACCGACCGGACAGATTACCGACGTGGTGCGTCGCCTGCAGCTCGGCGACGACTACACCGTCGACGAAGGCCGCCGCAACGTCTTCCTCACCGATACCGGCGCCGCACGCGTCGAACGCCTGCTTGGCATCGGCTCGCTGTACGACGCCGAACATGTCGGTACCACTCTGGTTCAGGTCAACGTTGCACTGCACGCCCACGAGCTGCTGCAGCGCGATGTCGACTACATCGTGCGCGACGGCAAGGTACAGCTCATCGACGCCTCGAAGGGACGCGTGGCGGAACTGCAGCGCTGGCCGGACGGTCTGCAAGCAGCGGTAGAGGCCAAGGAGGGGCTGCAGGTCTCGGAGGGCGGCCGAATCCTCGACTCCATGACCATCCAGCAGCTCGTCGGCCGCTACGACATCACCTGCGGCATGACCGGCACCGCCACCTCCGCGGGCGACCAGTTCCGCGAGTTCTACGGACTCCACGTCTCCGTCATCGAACCCAACGTCCCATGCATTCGTGACGACGAGCCCGACCGCATCTACGCCACCACCGACGACGCGTTCGCCGCGCTTGTCGACGAGGTCGTGGAACTCAACGGCACTGGTCGACCAATACTCGTAGGCACCCGTGACGTGGCGGAATCGGAACGACTAGCCGATGCGCTGGTCCTGCGCGGCATCGAATCCTCGGTGCTGAACGCGAAAAATGACGAGCTGGAGGCCCAAGTCATCGCCAATGCTGGCGATATTGGCCGCGTCACAGTATCCACCCAGATGGCCGGACGAGGAACCGACATCCGTCTCGGCGGGGCAGATGAATCCAACCGCGATGCGGTCGTTGAGCGCGGTGGACTATGCGTCATTGGCCTGGGGAAGCACCGCACTGACCGACTGGACAATCAGCTGCGTGGCCGCGCCGGGCGCCAGGGCGATCCGGGCTCGTCGGTGTTCTTTGTCTCCCTGGATGATCCGGTGATTTCCGAGGGCGCTGCTGGCGAGACGCTGAGCGTGCTTCCCGAGGACGATGGCCGCGTCCGGGATAAGAGGGCCTATCAGTTCATCGACCGCGCACAGCGAGTGACAGAGGCGACCATGCTGTCGATTCATGCGACGACATGGAAGTACAACAAGCTCATCGGTGACCAGCGCGAGATTCTGGATGAGCGCCGGGAGAAGCTGCTGACTACGAATGCTGCCTGGGAAGAACTGTCCAAGTTGGCATCGGCGCGGGCGAAGGAAGTCGAATCCGCAATCGGGCGCGATGTCGCCGAGGACGCTGCCCGGGAAATCATGCTGAGCCACCTGGATCGCGGATGGTCGGACCACCTGGCGGATTTGGATGACCTGCGGGAGTCGATTCACCTGCGCGCGCTGGCTAAGGAAAGCCCCATTGATGAGTTCCACCGCGCCGCCATCGGCGCCTTTAAGAACCTGGTGAACAATGCCGTTACCGAGTCGGTGCAGACCTTCCAAGAGGTCGAAATCGACGGCGAAGGCGCACATCTGGAGGACACGGGTCTTGCTCGCCCGAGCTCGACGTGGACTTACATGGTCAACGACAACCCATTGAGCAATGGTGGTGGCTCGGTCGTCGGCTCGATTGCCGCGATGTTTAGGTAAGCCGTAACCACAAGTTTGGTAACAATTTGAAAATATTTCTCAGGTGACCGGCCTAGGTACACCCACAGAGAAAGCTCTCAGATGTCGGTATTTACGCATATCAATCATGTTGTACATACCCTGTCGGTGAGCTGCGTCACAACATGGTTGGGATTAGATAACAACATGAAAGCGGTTGGGGCGCTATTATCTAAAAAGTAACGAGTAAATCGCCCAAGGTTATCCCGGAGGGAAAGATATGACTAGCAATAGCGGCCAGCCAGAGGCATCGGTCGAGACCACCTCGGTCTTCCGTGCAGATTTGCTGAAGGAAATGGAGTCCGGCTCTAACACGGACTCCACGGTCTCCGGTGTTGAAGGACTTCCGGCGGGCTCGGCACTCTTGGTTGTCAAGCGGGGGCCAAATGCGGGTTCGCGTTTCCTGCTCGATCAGGCAGTCACAACCGCTGGTCGTCACCCGGACAGCGACATCTTCCTCGATGATGTGACTGTTTCCCGTCGTCACGCAGAGTTCCGCAAGAACGGTGACTCCTACGAGGTCGTCGACGTGGGATCGCTGAACGGTACCTACGTTAACCGCGAGCCGAAGAACTCCGCGGTTCTGGCTAATGGTGACGAGGTTCAGGTCGGTAAGTTCCGCCTCGTCTTCCTGATCGGTAACTAATTCGACATCGGTTAATGTCGACGCCTGTCGGCATTAACCCCTTATTTTTGTAAAGGCTCGGAAAAGACCAGTGGCAGCAGTACGCAAATCAGCAGTTGCGCAGCCGGCGTCGTCGGAAAGCACTGCGAAGCAAGCACGCTCGGTGGGCAAGAAGAAGACCATCGGTGCTGTGCTGAAGGAAGTCAAGGTTGAGTTCCCTGATGTAACGCTGTCCAAAATTCGTTTTCTCGAGTCGGAGGGGCTGCTGTGCCCGTCGCGTAGCTCCTCGGGTTATCGTCGCTACAGCCAGGCGGACATTGACCGCCTGCGCTACATTCTCACCGTTCAGCGCGATAACTACTTGCCGCTGAAGGTTATTAAAGAGCAGCTCGACGAAATTGATGCGGGCAACGCTGGCGGCGACGGGCTGGCATCGGTCACTCCACTGGTGACGGCGGATCAGTTCCGCGAAGCCGCAGTGGTCTCGCTGACGCAGGCGGAGCTGGCAGAGCGCACCGGCGCTAGCGAGAAGTTCATCACTGAACTGGTTCGAGTGGGCCTGATTACTCCGGACACGCTGAACATGTTCGATGGCGATGACCTGCTCATCACTGAGACGGCGGTCAAGCTGGCTGAGTTTGGCCTGGATGCCCGCCACCTCAAAACTGTGCGTACCGCTGCGGCCCGTGAGGCAGATTTGGTGTCGCTCGCTGCTAGTCCGCTGAGTAAGTCGCGTGCAGCTAGCGGCAAGCAGAAGGCTGTGGAGATGGGCCGTGAGATGACTGCGCTGATGGTCACGCTGCACGGCACTTTGGTCAAGCGCCAGGTCAACAAGGACCTGGGGAAGTAGTCGGTAGTCCCGCGTAAATAGCGGCTCGCTACAATTATCGCTGTTATGGACGAAAAACTCGTAGAAGTCAAGTTTCTAGACTGGATGGCGCATCCTCCTGAGGACGATCCAGTGCTGCTCCTGCATGCCGAAGAGACCAATCGGATTATCCCGATTTGGATTGATTTGGCGACGGCGACGAAGTACTCCGCCCGTGAGACCGGCGCTACGCAGCGTCGCCCGGGCATGCATGAGGTCTTCGTCGATACGCTGGACATGGTGGGGCAGAGCGCCCTGCGCGGCCAGATTACGGGCGTGCATGAGGGCGTTTTCATCGCCAGCCTGGTGCTCGAAGGTGGTGCAGAGATTGATATGCGGCCCTCCGACCTCATCCTTATCGCTAGCGAGCTTGAGGTTCCGCTGTATGTCGCGCGTGATGTGCTCGACGCCACGTCGGTAGCGGCGCGTCTCGTCGCAACCAATGGCGGTTCGCTTACCGACGAGTCGGAGACCGACTCCGTCGAGGCATCGGTGTCGGAGTTTGCGGAATTCCTCGACAGTATTGATGCTGACTACTTCGCCGAGCCGCATGGTGATGCGGAGGACAAGAAGTCTGATGGTGAAGCCGACGGTGGCGCCGATTCAGCTTCCGATGGCGACCGTTAAACGTGTGACTGGAGTGAATAACTGGCTACTTTTGAGGTAGTTGTGACGCTTATTTCCTCCGGCGTGTCGCTGAATGACCCCATAAAAGGGGTAACTTTTCGTAAGTTATGGTTTCATCCCGTCCTGCGGTTTTTCTCCCGGGTTGTGCTTGAGCTGGGGAAACTATGACTCCAAACTCTAAACCTTAACTTTAGGTTTAGAGATTCGGCGTGTCGTCCTGTGATGTATTGACAGCCGATTAACCTTGGCGAAAGATAAATAACGGCAGTGAAACTACCTCGGGAGAATTTATATGGTCGACGACAACAGCGGTTCGCTCTTTGGCGACAATGAGCTCCGTGCGTCGGACTCGCAAGAGCCACGCGCGGTTCAGGAATCCCTGTTCGACATGGGACCGGACGAGCAGGTTGGCTACCGCGTTCCCATCGCATGTCAGGTAGCGGGCATTTCTTACCGCCAGCTGGACTACTGGGCACGCACCAAGCTGGTGGAGCCTTCTATCCGTACCGCCAAGGGCTCGGGTACCCAGCGTCTGTACTCCTTCCGCGACATCCTCGTTTTGAAGATTGTCCGCGGACTGCTGGACACCGGTATTTCCCTGCAGAACATCCGTCTGGCTGTCGACCGCCTGCGCGACCTCGGCGTCGATGACCTGGCTACCATCACTCTGGTTTCCGACGGTCGCACCGTCTACCAGTGTCGCTCCAATGAAGAGGTCATCGACCTGCTCAACGGTGGCCAGGGAGTGTTCGGCATTGCTGTCCCGGGCATTATGAAGGAACTGACTGGCACCATCGCCTCCTTCCCGTCCGAGCGTATCGACGGTACTCAGGAGAACCCAGGCACTGGCATCGACGAGCTGGCTGAGCGTCGTCGCCGTCGCATCTCCTAACAGCCAACTATTTGGCTGGACAGCGGCGTTGCTGCTACGGCCGCCGCTCAAATAGCCGAAACAAACTAAACGAAAACCGCCTTCCACAACTGGTTCCGTTTTTCCTCTCCCGAGGTTGGACCAGATGGAGGCGGTTTTTGCTACTTACTCCGTACCGATAGCCGCAGCCAACTGAGAGGCCAGGCCGTCGCCGTAGTCAGCCGCAATGCGCAGAGAGCCAGTGGTCATATTTGCCACTTCCTGCAGCTCGGGGCTGGAGCTGTCCCCGTCGGGAAGCACGATGACCTCAATCGTTACCGGGCGGTCCGGGCTAATGAGTTCCTTGATCCTCTCGACAGACTCGGCGGCATCGGCGCCCGAGGCATCGCGCCCCGAGGTGAGCACGACGAGTCGGTTGGGCTTGTCAGGGGAGTAGGTGTCGCGGGCGGCCTGGTAGGCATCGATAAGCGCTGGCCAGAACTGTGCCTCACCACCGGCCGGAAGTTCGGCCAGCGAACCCTTTACGGCGTCCGCGCCGTTGTTGGCCTCGTCATCGGGCGCGGGAAGTTCCGCGAGGCGGTTCACCTCGGGTGCAAATGTCCACAGGCCGTATCGGCCGCCAGGTGCCGCATCGATAGCGCCGGTCAGTGCCGCAGACAGCGCCCCGACATCGACGCCCTCGGAGGTGTCAGCGAGCAGGAGCGCCGAACCCACCGCAGTTGCGGGCTGTTGCGCGTCCGGCTGCTCCAGTGCTGGCGGCAGCGCAAAAGAATCCGTCTGAATCTGCGAGAGCACCCCAAAGTTCTCTGCTACTTCAGGGCTGAAAGCGCTCTCAGCAGCTTCGCCGTCGGCGCCGTGATCTGCTGCGAAGTTGCGGAAGTCCTCGGCCGCGCGAGCCGTGTTCTCGTCGATCTTGCCGCCGGAGCCAAAGGTGACAACTGGCGCATGCAACTGGGGTGCATCCGCAGGGGAGACCAGCTTCAGCCCTTCGCCGGCCATTTGCAGCATGGGCTGGGTCGCGGCCACACCGTCGAAGTCGGCAACGTTCTGGCTGAGCATGGTCAGCAGAGTATTGGAGGTGTAGACCTCACCCAAGCCCGCGCGTTCGCGAGCGACGTCCGGGCCACCGCCAAGTCGAGCACTAATCACGGCCGACAGTGCCGCATCGGAGCCACCTGGGGCGGCCACGCGCAATCCTGCAAGCTCTTCCCAGGTGGCGTTGTTCAGCTGGTCAGCACGATTGGTTGTGAAGGCCACGCCGCTGGCAATCGGCGGCAACCACGTCTTGGGGTTGTTGACCTTGACCTTGTCTGAGTTCTTCGCCTGGTCCACAAAAGAGATATCGGCGGGAATCCAGACTCCCGGAGTCATAATTCCAGTACCGGCTTCACCCGCAGCGGGGTCCTCCGGAGCTCCCTCACCAGCTTCAGCACCGCCAGCCTCAGACAGGGCGTTCACAACCTCCTGCGAGCCCGCCACCGTAATCTGTGGCCGCACACAGAAGTCCCTCACCACGGGATTCGACTCGCCATAGTCCTGCACAAGTTTCTGTGCCGAGCCCACCGCAGCAGGATCAGCGGTCACCACCAGCGTCAGGTCACCCTTCGTACACCGTGCACGGTCAGCATCAATCGACGAATCGTTGCTCTTGCGCAGATTAACCCAGGCAAAAACCGCAGCGACCAAAACAATTACGACCAAGACGGCAATAAAAGGCCCCTTAGCCACTCGATAGTTGTTCTCACCCGAGGCGTGTCGTCCCATGTCGTTCTAGCCCTTTCTATGCTGAGTGTGCTCGGCACTGTCGACTCGCAGCAGACCTCGTCGTAAAGCACAAACGCGCACGTAACTCCTGCCAACTTTACTGCGTGGACAATGCGACATCTACCACTTCGAGAAGACGGCCGCGCAGAACATCGGCACGCGCGCTGAGCTCACGCTGGCGGCGGACGTACTCGGCCTTGCCTTCGGGAGTTTCGATGCGAATAGGCGCAAAACCCCAATCCCGCAGATCGTAGGGAGCGGCGCGCATATCCAACTCACGGGCACTGCACGCGAGCTCGAAAGTATCCAGCCACAGGTCGCCGGGGACCGCCTCGCCGAGCTTGGTCGCCCATTTATACAAGTCCATGTTGGCGTGCAGACAACCCATCTGCTCACAGTGCGGCTGCGTCTCGCGCGTCGGTGCAAACTCGTTGAGCGGCACGGCGTCGGGCGTGAAGAAACGGAAGGCATCGAAGTGCGTACATCGAACCGTGTGGGCCTCGACGACCTCGTCCGTGCCTGCCTGACCCAGCCGCAGTGGCTCCGGATGACGATGCTCGGGCTGGCGATACACCATCGCCCATTCATGCAGACCAAAGCAGTCAAAGTGCGCCGGATTCGCGCGCGTCGAACGCAACAGATTGCCGATGTACCCCACCGTCGTACCTCGCTTATCGACGTACGCCGAAACATCCATGCGCGCCGTCCCAGAGGCGGTATCGGTGGGGTCCTTGCGGGCAGGGCTATCGGTAGTGTCGTCCGTGTCGAGGGTAAAGAACTTCAGGTGACTGATGTCCTTGGCTGTCGCACCGGGAAGATCTACGCCGATGCCCGGTGACCAGCGGCGGAGCTGGCCGGGCTTAACGGGGTAGTACTCGAAGATGAAGTCCCAGACCGGGTGGCGCTGGCCGCGACTGCGACGGGACAGGTGGTCGCGGGTCAGGACATCGACGCGGGCGATATGCCTTGCTTTGGCTTCACGCCAATCGAAAGACGAATCGGGCGTAGGCGTCACTGCTGGCGTCCCTGCGTGCTGCCTGGTCGGGTCCGGGGCTGGTTCACGGCCGAGTGCTGCTTTGGCGCACCGCTGCGACGCGGGGAGACCTCGTGGGTCCAGTCGCGCACGACACCGACCTGCTCCTCGATGAGGTCCTCCAGAGCCACGATGCCGATCTGCTCCGCGCCGGAGAAAGCACCGGTCTTCGGAGCGATGCTTGCCGGGGCGTTTGCGCGCAGGTGCGGCTTTGGCATGCGAGCGCGTACAGCCACTGCCATGTGGGCGCTGTAGCGGCGCATGATGCGCAATCCCTCATCCAGCGTGGCATCGATCGGAATCTCGATCATCGGGCGAATCTCGTCATCGGGGATGGCTGTCTCTGGGCCGGAGGCAGGATCCATGACGCGGTCGAGGACATCTTTCACGTGAACATAGCCGCGGTACTCGTTGGGTTCATTGTTGGCCGCAGCGACGGGGAACCGGGAGAAGCCAGTTTCGGTGACCGCCGTCTCTAGATCGCCGACAGTCGGTGCGGTGGGGAGGCGCCGAATCTGCTCGTGCGGAATCAGTACCTCCTCAATGGTGCGCGTGGCCGAAGCCAGTGTGCGACGAAGGCGGACGTGCTCCTCGCTGTCAAGGAGCCCCTCTTGACGAGACTCCGCAATCATCGATGCCAACTCAGTGGAATCAACAGTGGTGTCGAGCTCATCGCGCTGCTCAATGCCGAACAGCTTCAGCGTATGGCGAGCCATCCAGTTAAACAGCAGCAACAGCGGCTTGGTCAGGCGGTAGAAGACCATATGAACCGGAATGAGCAGCATGGCCATCGTTTCCGGTCCTGCCAGCGCGATATTCTTCGGCACCATCTCACCGAGCATGATGTGCAGCACTGACACCAGCATCAATGCGATGGCAAAGCTCAGCGGGTGCAGCAGCGACTCCGGAATACCCATCGCCTGGAAGGGAGCTTCCAGCAGATGTGCCAGCGCCGGCTCAGAGACCTTACCCAGCAGTAGCGAGGCAATGGTGATGCCCAGCTGTGCGGCGGCGAGCATCATCGACAGGTGCTCAGAAGCATTGATAACTGTGCGTGCGCGCTTCTTTCCCTGAGCCAGCAGCGCTTCCAAACGGTCACGGCGCGCAGCAATAAGTGAGAACTCCGCGCCCACGAAAAACGCGTTGACCAACAACAAGAAGAAAGTCAGGAGGATTCCAAACCAGTCACTCATAGGTTGAACATCTCCTTAGCGCGTTCGTTGGTCACAGGAATCAAAATTGCACGGTCCACGCGGCGGTCATCCATCGCCAGAATGCGGGCGTACCAGCGTCCGGCGATACCCGATTCGAACTCGTCCATGAAGTCGCGTTCGGTCTCTGGCAGCAGGACGACGTCACCGACCTCCGGGATGCGACCGAGCGCAAACATAATCAATCCACCGAGCGTTTCGAAGCTACCTTCTGGGGCGAAGTATCCGACCTTGGTCGGCAGCTCGTCGGTACGCACAAGGCCAGAGCAGTTCCAGCCTTCGATCGCGCGTTTGACTTCCTGCTCGGACTCCTTGTCGTCGTACTCATCCCAGACCTCGCCAAGAATTTCCTCGACGACATCCTCGATGGTGACAATGCCGGCGATGCCGCCGTACTCATCGGCGACCAGCGCAATCTGCGAGCCGGCCGAACGCACGGCCTCCAGCACGGCATCGCCGTCCAGCGACTGCGGCAGCGTCGGCACAGGCCGTGCAATCTCCCGCATAGTGGTGGTTGAGCGCTTCGCCGCAGGCACCGCAAATGCGTCCTTGACGTGGACAACACCGACAGTGGCATCGAGGTCCCCGTCAGTAATGGGGAAGCGGGAATGCCCCGATTCGATAGCGACAGCCAGCAGATCCAGCGCCGTGTCATCGACATCGAGGGAAGTAATCGTCGACCGCGGCGTCATTAGGTCCTCCGCCGTCGTTTCGCCAAAGCGTAACGACGACTCGAGTACAGCGGCCTTCGACTCATCCAATGCACCCTGCTCCGCAGAATTACGTACCAGTGCTTCCAGCTCCTGCGGGGAACGCGCCGAAGCCAACTCATCCGCCGGTTCAATACCGAGCTTGCGCACCAGCCAGTTCGCCGTGGCATTCAGCGAATGGATGAAGTAATGGAACACCCAGTTAAACGCCATCACCGGACGAGCCGTAACTCGCGCTACTGCCAACGGCTCTGTAATCGCGACATTCTTTGGCACCAACTCGCCGTAGACCATTGACAACATCGTGGCCACAATGAGCGCAAGAATCAGCGCGGTCGGTCCCGCTGCAGACTCGCTGAGCCCCATCCAATGCAACATCGGCGTGAAGTACTGCGCCAGCACCGGTTCCGCGAGGAAACCAGTTGCCAGTGTCGTCAACGTAATGCCCAGCTGTGCACCGGAGAGGTGGAAGGACAGTCGATTATGCGCCTTGTGAACGGCCTCAGCAGGTGCATCCGCTGAACGGGCGCGGTCGGCGTCAATCGTAGACCGCTCCAGTCCCGTCAGCGCGAATTCAAACGCCACAAAGAGGCCGGTGCCAGCGGTTAGCGCGATAAAGCCGACAACCGCGACAATATTGAGAACAATATCCACTGATTATCTCTTCTTCTTTTTCCCTCGCTTGGGGCGGTGTACGCGACCGCCAGCACGATTCTTTCCGCTTGCCGACGAACCGCCGCGCCCGCGGTAACCGGCACCACCAGCACCGCCTGCCGATTGGCTCTGATCTTGACGAGCCCGGCGCGGACGCCGTGCGCCCAGTTCCTTGACAAATCGCGGCAGTCCCGGAGCGGCGCGCAGCTCTTCAGCTTCAACGCCGGCCCCTGCCAGCAGCTCGCGGGCCTGATCAACCTGGCGGTCACGCACAATCATCGCTACCGTGCCGGAAGCACCTGCACGAGCCGTCCGACCAGAGCGGTGAATATACGTCGCGGAATCCCTTGGCGGATCCGCGTGCACAACCAAGTCAAGAGCATCGATATCAATGCCACGAGCGGCCACATCCGTGGTGACGAGGACATTGATTTCACCGTCGGCAAAGGCCTTGAGGACCGCGCGGCGAGTTGCCTGGCCGCGATCGCCGTGGAGGAAACCTAACTTGATGTCATAGAACTGTAGAAACTTAGCCAGCTGCACGACACGCGCCTTAGAGTTGGCGAAGATGACGCACTGATCCTTGCGGGAGGCAATCCAGGCGACCACTTCGTCGGCTTCGTTGTTGTCCTCCACCCGAAGTAACAGATGCCGCATATTGCGCATGGTCAACCGGGAGGCAGTGACCTTGTGCTTCGCAACTTCAGTGCTACTTGCGCGACGATCGCGAATAAGCCCCGCGGCGTCGTCGTTAATCGTGGCGGAAAAAACCATGCGCTGTGCCGACTTCGGGCACGCACGGACCAGGCCCAGAACATCGGGCAGAAAGCCCATGTCAGCGAGCATGTCCGCTTCGTCAACGACAACAGCGAGGACGTGCTCAAGGCTGAGGAGACCGCGGCGGCGCAAATCGTGTGCGCGACCCGGTGTGACCACAGCGATATCGACTGGTGCCGCGAGCAGAGTCTGCTGCTTGGCCACGGAGTCACCGCCGACCAAGCTCAAGACACGCAGACCTGCAGCGGCACCGATGTCAGCCAGGACATCAGCAATCTGATCTGCGAGTTCGCGCGTTGGCGAAATAATGAGCGCGCGCGGGTAACCGGGAAGCGCTGGAGAGGCGTTATTGAGTAACGCGACCAGCGGAATGCCGAATGCGAGCGTTTTGCCCGAGCCTGTGGGGGCCTGTGCGAGAACGTCCTTGCCAGCGAAAGCATCTGGCAAAGTCGCCACCTGCACGGCGGTAGGCGAAGTTATGTGCTGGGCACGCAGAATACTCACAATCGCTTCCGGCGTGCCCAACTGTCTGAAATCACTGGACTCAGCAGGAGGGGGCATGCTTGTTAGAATACCGCTATCCCCGGACAGCCATGCAATAGGCACGTCCGGTGAGCTTGAAAACTACCGTCCCATGACATTTACCAACCGCGACCCGGTTGCGCATAGGCCTCGCGCTCAAGAATGGCGGCTCGACGGAAGATGTTGCGGATGGATTTGAGCTCCGCATCGCTGGCCGTGGACATATTCTTTTCAAGGACCTCGAGAGCCTGCTGAACACTGTCAACATACTCGGGGTCGGAATACACCTCCACCCAGTTCGCGATCGCGGAATCCCCATCAACCAGCGATTTTCCTTGCAGAGTCAGCTCGGTTGCAATCCACATTTCGGCGACGATACTGGTTACGGCGACCCGATATGGGTTGAAAGCGCTACAGGAAGAATGCACGTCCAGCAAAAGCTGCGTGATGGTTGTCGGCTCGATGTCCTCGAGCGCCGAAGAAGTCTCTTCCAGCGCGTTATTGCTCAATTCCAACGCACGCACCAGGGCTTCCTGTGCGAGTGACGACCACAGAACCTGTTCCTTAGCGCAGGGTGCTTTGGTTGCCAGATGCGACAGGACTGGGAAAACTTGGTGCAAGTACCAGGCCTCTTGCGCTACGAAGAAGTTGGTTTCGTCCGAGGAAAGGTCGCCGCGGAGCATCGTGGGGACGCTGAACATTCCGCCAATCTCGGCAACGATGTCCTCGATGTCCCGCCACAGCTGGGAAGTAAAGGGGCCCGCCGGCGCAATCTGGAGTGAGTGGCCGAAGAAAGATTCCAGCTCCTTCGGCGTCTGCTCAGTATCAGTGCCTTCGATGGCCGCCGGGTAAAAACTAGAGTTCAGATGCACTGGTTGCATTCGGCGAAGCGCGACCTTTTCCAGGCGACGAGCCCTGTGGCCGTGGTCAATGGGGCCGTGCCCCTGGCCGACGTTGAGGTTATCCGCGAAACGAATGGACTCGCTGAGCCAGCGCGTAGTCCAGCGCAGGGCATCATTAATCGCAGAGCCCCCACCAATCCGTGTGGCAAGAGCTGCGGACAGCGAACAACCCGTGCCATGGGTGTTCTCAGTGTGAATGCGGGGAGAAGAGCTGAAGAAAACCTGGCCATCGGGGAAGGCCACGGCATTGCCGGCTTCCTCATCACTTAAGTGACCAGTCTTTGCAATCACGATGACATCGTTCTTGCTCGCGAACTCCAGCGCCTGCTCAATCAGCTCAGTGAAGTCGCTGGCCTCCGGGGCGTCGGCAAGCAATGCCAGTTCGGGAACATTCGGCGTGATGACGGTGGCTTCCGCGACCAAGTCACGCATTGCGTCCATGGCATCTTCGTCAAGCAGACGGTCGCCAGAGGTGGCGACCATAACCGGATCGAGAACAACCACGGCTGGCTTGGTCTCCCGAACCCAGTTGGTGACGGCCTGCGTGAGTTCGCGTGAACCCAATATGCCAATCTTCACCGCGTCGATGGTGACATCCTCAGTTACAGCAGCCAGCTGCTCGACGAGGAAGTCAACAGGTGGGGTGTGGACGGCACGAACGCCCACGGTGTTCTGAGATACCAAAGCGGTGACCACGCCCATACCATAACCACCGGCGGCGGCGATTGATTTCAAATCGGCATGGAGCCCAGCGCCACCTGTTGGGTCTGTGCCGGCGATGGAAAGAACTCGTGGCACAAAATCAGGCTTTGCCTTCTTGGGAAATGGCATCTCAGACCCCTTTTAACTTCAAGAGCGTGAAGCGACAGACTTCAAGACTACGCTTCAACCTCGGAGCGGTCGCCAGACCAGAGGGTGTGGAAAGCACCCTCGCGGTCAACACGCTGGTAAGTGTGCGCACCGAAGTAGTCACGCTGCCCCTGAACCAGTGCTGCCGGCAGACGCTCCGCACGCAGGCCGTCGTAGTAAGCCAGCGAAGAGGAGAACACCGGAGCCGGGATACCCATCTGTGCTGCAGTGACGACAACGTCGCGCCACGCGTCGAGGCACTCGGTGACCTGGTCACGGAAGTACTCGTCGAGTACCAGCGCCGGCAGCTCCGGATTGCGGTCGTACGCTTCCTTGATGCGGTTCAGGAACTGTGCGCGGATGATGCAGCCACCACGCCAGATGGTCGCCAGCGCACCGCGGTCAATCTCCCAGCCGTACTCCTTGGCACCAGCGTTAATCTCATCGAAGCCCTGCGAGTAGGCAACGATCTTGGAAGCGTAGAGCGCCTTACGGACGCGCTCCACAAAAGCATCGCGATCTTCCGGTGCCTTAGCCAGGCTTCCCGACGGCAGGTTGCGGGCAGCCTCACGCTGAGCAAGGGAAGACGACAGGGCGCGAGCGAACACGGCCTCGCCAATACCAGTTACTGGAATGCCCAAGTCCAAAGCGGCCTTGACCGTCCAACGGCCGGTACCCTTCTGACCAGCAGCATCAACGATGACATCCACCAGCGGCTTGCCTGTCTTCTCATCGACCTGAGAGAGAACCTCAGCGGTAATCTCGACCAGGTAGGAGTCCAGGTCGCCCTTATTCCACTCGCGGAAGATATCTGCAATCTCGGCAGGGGTGAGGCCAGCGGCCTCACGCAGCAGGTGGTAGGCCTCGCCAATGACCTGCATATCCGCGTACTCGATGCCGTTGTGGACCATTTTTACAAAGTGGCCAGCGCCATCGGAGGAAATGTGAGTACAGCACGGAACGCCATCAACGTGAGCGGAGATGGACTCCAGCAGCGGGCCGAGGGACTCGTAGGACTCCTTCGTGCCACCCGGCATAATGGATGGGCCAGTCAGAGCACCTTCTTCACCACCGGAAATACCAGTGCCAACGTAGTGCAGGCCACGGGCGCGAATAGCCTTCTCGCGACGGATGGTGTCCGTGTAAAGAGAGTTACCGCCATCAATGATGATGTCGCCGGGCTCCATCACGTCGGCAAGCTGATCGATGACCGCATCAGTAGCGGCACCTGCCTGAACCATGATCAGAGCGCGACGCGGGCGCTCCAGCGAAGCGACGAACTCTTCAATGGTCTCGGACGGGATGAATGAGCCTTCATCACCGTGTTCAGCGATGAGGGTGCGAGTTTTCTCCGGGCTGCGGTTGTACACGGCAACGGTGTGTCCCTTGTGGGCGAAGTTGCGTGCGATATTCGAGCCCATGACGGCGAGCCCGACGACACCAATTTGTGCGAGTTCATTGTTATCGGTCATGCCCACCATCTTAAAGCCTGGCCGGGGTTCGTTGTATCTGGGACTCAGAAAATTGTTACTGCTTTTAACATTGAAACTGCCACGAGTGATGGCGTGCGCTGGCACAATGTTTGGCATGACTGACGAGACTATTGCGAATAATGGCAGTTCACAGGACTCTAACTCTGCAGCTTCCGCCGCCGAGCAGGCGAAGAGGAAGGCGCTGCGCGATTATATGACACTGGCGACGAAGGCGAGCCAGGAAGCCTTGAGCGATGAGGAGCTGGCTGTTTTTAACAGCACCTTGGGCGATAACGGAATCGGCGGTCTAGATACCTTGCTGGGCACGAAGTTTGTCCATGTCGGGCCGGAGCGAATTCAGATGGAGCTCGAGGTCGGGCCCGACCACCTGCAACCGTGGGGCCTAGCCAATGGCGGTGTTTATTGCTCGCTAGGCGAGACTGCTGGCTCTATTGCTGGTTTCGTTGCCTGCGGTGCGAAGAAGCCGGTCGTCGGTGTGAACAACAACACCGATTTCTACCGCTCCGCCCGGGCTGGCGAGGTAATCGTTACCACGGCGGAGCCAGAGTACCTGGGGCGCACCATGCAACTGTGGCGCATTGAGCACACCCGCAAGGCAGATGAAAAACTGTTGGCCCGCACCAACCTACGAATTGCGGTACTCGACAAGCCGCTGTAGCAAATCGTTATAGGTGGTAACGGGCCTGGTAGGAAGCTCGCAGGTGGCTTGTCGTGATTAGCTGTTTTCTAATCTGGCCACCTGCAAGTTAACTACTTGTTCCTTTTTGCGCGGTGCTCGCGGCGAGTGTCGCGAACCTCCAGCGGCAGATCCTGCTCAGCCTTGTCCTTGTTGAACTCGGCCAGGCGGTCGATGGCGTTGCGTGCGTACATCTGCTGGCGGGTGGAAACCATCTGCCAACGGTTGCGATCCAGGACGTTCAGGCCCCAGCTGACGCAGGAGACGAGGCGGTTGCGGAAGCCCACCAGGAACATCAGGTGGACGGCCAGCCACAGAATCCAGCCGATGAAGCCGGTAACCTCAACCTTGCCCATCTTCACCACTGCGGAGAAGCGGGAGACGGTTGCCATGGAGCCCTTATCGAAGTACTCGAACGGCTGACGCTCTGCGACATCGCGGCCGTCGGCCTCAGCTGCAATGTTGGCGGCGACGTACTCGCCACCCTGAATAGCAACCTGAGCAACACCCGGCAGGTTCTCGCGGTTGGACATGTCGCCCACGACGTAGACGTTCTTGTAGCCACCAGCTGTCATGTCCTCGTTGACAACGACACGGCCAGCGCGGTCGGTCTCGGCGCCAGTCTGCTCGGCAATCATCTTGCCCAGCGGGGAAGCGGACACGCCGGCGGACCAAATCTTGCAGAACGACGGGATGAACTCCTCGGTTCCATCCTTCATGTTCTTGTAGGTGACGCCCTCTTCATTGACGTCAGTCACCATCGCGCCAAGCTTGACGATGACGCCCATCTTTTCCAGGGACTTCTGAGCCTTGCGGCCCAGACGCTTGCCAAACGGCGGCAGAACCTGCGGTGCGCCGTCGAGCAGGACGACGCGTGCAGCGTGCGGGTTGTAGCTGCGGTAGGACGATGCGAGGGTGCGGTTAGCCAGCTCGGCCAGCTGGCCGGCAAGTTCAACACCAGTCGGACCAGCGCCGACAACGACGAAGGTCAGCAGGCGCTCGCGCTCAGCGGGATCGTCGGTCAGCTCGGCGCGCTCAAACGCGCCGATGATGCGGGCACGGATTTCGAGTGCGTCGTCGATGTTCTTCATGCCCGGAGCAAACTCGGCAAAGTGATCATTGCCGAAGTAGGACTGGCCAGCGCCAGCGGCAACCAGGAGGTGGTCGTATTCCCACTTGGAAGTCTGGTGACCCAGTTCCGAAGTCACAACCTGCTTTTCGACGTCGATGTCGGTGACATCGCCCTTGACAACACGAACGTTCTGAACACCGTCGAAGATTGTACGAGTGGACGGAGCGATTTCGCCCGAGGACAGGATGCCCGTTGCTACCTGGTAGAGCAGTGGCTGGAACAGGTGGTGGTTAGTGCGGTCGATGAGAGTGACGTCGACCTCGGCGCCCTGCAACTTCTTCGCCGCGAACAAGCCACCGAAACCCGAACCGATGACGACCACGTGCGGGCGTCCGGAGTGCGGGCGGTACGGAGTCTCGGTCATGTATTTTCTCCTCACAGACTTGAAAGTTCTCGAAGTTTTAGATTCGGCTTTTAGCCGGCAAGCCACAATAGTAATCCTCTCGGTGCGCCACCGCCTATTCTGGGTCCCTGCGCGGTAGGCTGCGAGAGCAAACTCAGTTCGTTATTCGTACCTTTATGCGGCGCGATTGTTAGGAGGTTCGGGCAGGGTGAATTCGGCAAGCCGGCAGGCAATTGACGCAGAGCGATGGCCTCGGGTTGCGCGTATTCCAGAGGGGCGTTTTCTAGCGAAACGTGCCGAAATGATGGAACGCTCTTTTGAGCGACTCTGCCAGGATAACGGCATTGAACTGGTTGAATCCGGTGAGTTTGTCGGGGAGTCTTTCATTACTCGGTCGACGGGTGACGCCGATTTGGCTATCGACGGAGTCGGTGGTGCCAGCTCTAGCGGCGGCAGTGAATCTCCCACTAGTTCTGAATCGTTTCGTCCAGTCGTTTTCAGCGTCATTGATCCTGTTTTCTATTCTCGACTAGCTGATTCAGAATGGCTCGGATTGGGGGAGGCCTATCTCGCGGGCGAATGGTCCAGTGATGATTTGCCAGAGCTTCTCAGCCGACTGCTCAGCGCCGAGCTTGATATTGCTTCGTTGGGGCCGCTGGCACGTGGTCTGATGAAAGTCGCGCGTTCACGTCCGCGTCTCGATGGGCCAGATATGGCGGGAGAGTTGCCGACCTCATTGCTCGAGCTCTATTCCGGCGAATTGCTGATGGGCGGTTCCGGCCTGTTCGCCTCCGGAGTGCGAACCTCGTCGCGGGAACAGATTCAAAACTATGCCCGTGGTGCTGGCAAGGGTGGGGTTCCCTCGCACTGGTCAGTTGACGTGACTTATGTCGATGCCCCGAAATCCGTCGCGCGTGCCGATTTTCTGCATGCCCAGGTGCGCAATATTGAGCACATCCTCGATCTTGCTCGAGTCCGGGCCGGAGACCGTGTCGCCGAATGGCCGTCGGCAGGCGGAGAAATTTCCCTTCGGGCTGCAGAAAGAGGAGCGGGCGCGGAGGTTATTACCGTCTCTGATGACCACACCGAAACGGTGCTGGAACGGGTGGAAAAAGCCGGATTGCGCGGCGCGGTCGATGTGATCCAGATGGATCGCAACATTCCGTCGCCACGCGAATTCGAGTCCGACTTCGAGGCGGTTATCAACGTCGGGCGTCTGGAGACCTTCGGTCGTGCAGGTGCGCTGCGCTGGCTGAAGAGCGCCGAGCGTCTGCTTGTCGACCGCGGCACCATCGTCGTCCAAATGGTGGTAGCGACGGACAAATTCGATGCGCTCGCCGAGCGCAGCTTGGACCTCGTACGCGCTTATGTGTGGCCGCAGCTGCAGCTTTTCACCATGGAAGAGCTGCGCAAGATGGTGGACCGGGAAACCGGCCTGCGCATCGCGGCGGAAGAGTACATTCCGGCGCACTTCGCGACGACCTTGCAGCTCCAGCGAGATTTCTTTGCGGCGCATGCGCGCGAAGCCGCTGGTATCGGCTACGACAGAGTGTTCCGGAGGATGTGGAATTACTATCTGTCGCTGTTTGAAGCGCTCGTGCGCGCAGAGAAAGTCACGCTCGTACAGGTCGAGCTAGTGCATGCGCCACGCAGGCCTCACTAGCAGTGGGCAGCTCCGGGCGCGTTGGAAATTCGCCAGATAAATAAAGCCTGTAAAAATAAATCACGTTTTTAGGCAAAACCACCTCAAAGGCGATGTTTAGGGTCTAAAAACGAAACTATGAACGCACAGAGCACCACACGTACTGCAGACATTGTTGTCGTCGGCGCCGGACTTGCCGGATTGGTCGCGACGTATGAGGCCACGCAGGCCGGCAAGAAGGTCATCCTTGTCGATCAGGAGAATGCCAACAACCTCGGCGGACAGGCTTTCTGGTCGCTGGGAGGAATCTTTCTCGTCGACTCGCCAGAGCAGCGTCGTCTGGGAGTCAAGGACAACCGCGAGCTCGCTGAAGCTGACTGGTTCAACTCCGCGCAGTTCGACCGCGAGGAAGACAACTGGGGACGCAAGTGGGCCAAGGCCTACCTGAACTTCGCGGCAGGGGAGAAGCGTGACTACCTCCGCAATCTCGGCGTGAAGTTCCTGCCTGTCGTCGGGTGGGCTGAGCGCGGTGAAGGGCGTGCCGACGGTCACGGCAACTCGGTACCCCGATTCCACCTCACCTGGGGCACAGGCCCCGAAATCGTCCGCGTATTCGCAGAGCCGGTCGCTGAGGCTGCGAAGAAGGGGCTGGTGGAATACTGCCATCGCCACCGCGTTGACGAGGTGATTGTGGAAGATGGCCGCGCCGTCGGCGTGCGTGGCAAGATTCTGGTTCCCTGTGAATCTTTAGAGCGAGGAGTGGCGTCGTCACGCGAGGAAACAGGGGAGGACTTTGAGATCCGCGGGTCGGCCGTGTGCATTGCGACGGGCGGTGTTGGCGGCAACCTGGAAGCCGTGCGTAAGTGCTGGCCGACCGAGCGCCTGGGCGAGATGCCGAAGGACATGGTCTGCGGTGTGCCAGAGCATGTTGACGGCCGTGGTATCGAGATCGCAGAGCAGGCCGGCGCAAACCTCGTCAACCGTGACCGCATGTGGCATTACACCGAGGGCATGAAGAACTGGAATCCCGTGTGGCCGAATCACGGTATCCGTATCATCCCGGGGCCGTCGGCCATGTGGTTCGACGCAGAAGGAAACCGCCTGCCAGCGCCATATATTCCGGGCGCCGATACTGTCGGCACGATGAAGCACATTCTGGCCACCGGACACTCGTACTCCTGGTTTGTGCTGAATAAGAACATCGTGGGCAAAGAGTTTATTTTCTCTGGCTCAGAACAGAATCCGGATCTGACCGACAAGGAGATCAAGAAGCTGATTGGCAAGGTGACCTCTGGTGTTGCCGCACCTATTCAGGCGTTTATGGATAACGGCGAAGACTGGGTGGTTGCCGACGATCTGCCAAAGCTGGTCGAGGGGATGAACGAGATTGTGGAGGCGAGCTCGGGCGGGGAGTCCGGAGCCGCAGCGCCGAAGATTGACCTGGAGAAGCTCGAGGAGCAGATTCGTCAGCGCGATATGCAGACCGGTAATCCCTTCTCCAAGGACTACCAGGTCAATTACGTCAACGTGGCCCGGAACTTCCTCGGGGACAAGATCATCCGCTCCGTGCCGCCATCACCGATTTTGGATCCGAAGAACGGCCCACTGATTGCTATTCGTCTGCGCATGCTGACCCGCAAGACGCTCGGTGGCATCGAGACCACCCTCGACGGCCAGTGCTTGCACCCGGACGGAACACCTTTTGAGGGGCTCTACGCTGCAGGCGAGGCCTCTGGCTTCGGTGGCGGTGGCGTTCACGGCAACAACGCGCTGGAAGGTACATTCCTGGGCGGCTGTATTTTCAGTGGCCGCCAGGCAGGCCGCGCGATGGCGGAAGTGGTTAAGTAGCTCCCGCATACCGCACGGCTCGGTGGAAGAAACCGCGCCTACTCCAGCCCGATGGAGAATGCACTTTCCAGGTCGTGCTGAGAGTAGGTGCGGAAAGCCAGCTGAGTCTGAGTGCGAATAACACCGTCGACCTTGCTGATGAGATTTGGAATGATTTCCGCCAAATCATCGTGATTAGTTGCGCGCACCACGACGACCAAGTCCCAGTCACCAGTAACGGAGTAGACCTCAGTCACGCCGTCGATCTCGACGATGGTCTCGGCGGCCTCCGGAATCTTGTCAGCTTCGACATCGATGGACACAATTGCGGTAATCAAACTCATGGCTGCCTTTCCTCGGAGTTTAAACGTGGGGCCCGCTTGAATAGCGTGGCCCGGACCGCAAGGTACGCAAGATTGCTCAAGATACTGCGGCCCGGAATTTCATTTCTGTCACGATTCTACTGATTTCCAGAAAACAGCCTGGAGGATCCGGACGAAAGGCGGTAAAAAGGGCGCTATGACACAAACCGCATTTCAGTCCAACCCAGTCCAGCTTTCCGGAGACCTGCCCGAGGTGGGCAACAAGGCTCCGGAGTTTACCCTCACCGGTGGCGACCTCGGGGAGGTCACCAACGAGACCTTCGCTGGTAAGAAGGTCGTCTACAACATCTTCCCGTCGGTAGACACCGGTGTTTGTGCAGCTTCGGTGCGTCACTTCAACGAGGACGCTGCTGGGCTGGACAACACCGTCGTGGTTAATGTTTCGCGTGACCTGCCGTTCGCTCTCGGCCGCTTCTGCGCTGCAGAAGGCCTGGACAACGTTGAGGTTGCCTCGGACTTCCGCCACGGCTTCGGCGAAGCCTTCGGTGTTGTCCAGCAGGATGGCCCGCTCGCTGGCCTGCTTGCTCGTGCCGTAGTCGTCACTGACGAAGAGGGCAAGGTCATTTACAACCAGCTGGTCGATGAGATCACCACGGAGCCGGACTACGACTCCGCACTGGCTGCACTGAAGTAATTAGCTAACTAGCTTTCAGCAGCAAGTAACCAGCTGGAATCGACGGGGCTCGTCGGCGCACTCGCTAGGCTGTTGCCTGGCGGACTTCGCCGACGAGCTCTTCTAGTACGTCCTCCAGCGCAACGATTCCGTTGACAGAGCTCTCCGAAGTACTATTTTCCTCCGTCACCAAGGCGAAGTGAGCCTGCTCGCGCTGCATCAGCCGCATGACCGTCTGGAGCTTGGCATCCGGGCTGACGCTTGCAAAGGTGCGAATCAGATTCCGCGGGAAGGGTCGGTCGCGGTGACCGTCGTCAAGCGAGAGCAAATCCTTGACATGAAGGTAGCCGATGAAGCTGCTGTCGGCATCGGTGATGGGGAAGCGGGAAAAGCGCGTGCGTGCGCTGAGCTCTTCGATGTCGGCGACGGTGGCGTCGGAGCCAATGGTGACGAGGGTGTCGAGTTGCATAGTGACATCCGCGGCGGTGAGATGCTCGAAGCCGAGAGCTTTGTGGAGGAGCGCGAGCTCGTCATTGTCGAGAAGGCCCTGACGCCCGGACTCGGCGACGAAATCCTGCACCTGACTAGCGGTGAAGGAGGAATCGACCTCGTCCTTCGGAGTGGCGCGAAGAACCTTGCGAACCACGATGTTCGCGGTCGTATTCATCGCCCAGATAACCGGATTGAGCACCCGCACAATCACATACAGCGGAATAGCCACGAACTTCGCAGTCGGGCTGGGAGCCGCAATAGCGATGTTCTTCGGCACCATTTCGCCGACAACCATGTGTAAGAAAGTGACAATCAGCAGCGCCAACGCCAGCGCAACCACGTGGGCGGTGCCCGCGGGGAGTCCCAGCGCTGTCATGTAGGGCTCGAAGAAGTGCGCAATCGCAGGCTCGCCGACGGCACCGATGAGCAGGGAACAGGCGGTAATGCCCAGCTGTGTTGCCGCCAGGGAGACCGACACGTTTTCGATACCGCGCAGCGCGTACTTTGCGCTGGTAGAGCCGCTGACGGCATCCGGTTCAATTTGATCGCGGCGAGCCGAGACCATCGCAAATTCAGCGGCGACAAACCAGGCATTGAGGGCCAACAGCAAAATAAGAGTAAGTAGTGGCATGTTCTAGCCCTCCTTTTCGCTGTTGTGCTCGACGTGGTTGTGACTGGTGCCGTCCTGGTCAGCGCCTTCATCCGTGCGCGTGACCTTGTTGCCGGCGCGGTCCACCTGGACACGAATACGGCCAACGCGGTGACGCGCCATGCGCTCGACTCGAAAAGCAACTTCAGCGGTGGTAGGCAAGTTCTCCTCATCGAGGTTTTCGTGGTCGGTGGCTTCGACCGTAATCGTGTCGCCGAAGCGAGGCATGCGATCCAAGCGTTCGGTGATAAATCCACCAATAGTGTCGGATTCTTCGCCCTCCGGCAGGACCAGGTTTAGGATCTCTCCCAACTCATCAGGGCGCATGAGACCGGAAACAATCACCGTATTGGGGCTAATCCGGCTGTAGAGCAACGAACGATCGTCCTGTTCATCGTCAATTTCACCGACGATCTCCTCGACGAGATCCTCCAACGTCACAATGCCGTCCGTGCCGCCGTACTCATCGACAACCACTGCGAACTGGTATGCATCCTCACGCAGTTGACGCATCAGCGGATCAAGTGTGGTCGAGTCGTTCACCACGAGTACATCTTTGGCCAGGCTCGCAGCCGACGTCGTCAAGCGTTGTGCGTGTGGCACGCTGAGCAGGTCGGTGTAATGCACCACGCCGCGAATGTCGTCGACGCTGTTGCCGACGACGGGGAAGCGGGCGTGCCCGGAATCTGCGACGACCGTCAGCATCTCTGCGACGCTCTGATTTTCGATAAAGATAATCTGCGTGCGTGGCGTCATCACATCAGCCGCCGTGCGCTCGCCGAACTCAATCGATCGCGCCACCAACTCGGCGGTCTGCGGGTTAATCTTTCCTTCATCGCTAGAGCGCGTGACGACGGCACGGAGTTCCTCCGCGGTCCTGGCACTGGCGACCTCTTCCTCAGGGGAGAAGCCGAGCCGTTTTAGCACCCAATTAGCCGCGCTGTTGAGTAGCCAGACCAGCCAGCCGAATGCGAACATGAAGGCATTTTGTGGTCTGACCACGAGGTTTGCGACTTTAGTGGGCTCGGCGATGGCCCAGTTTTTGGGACGAGTTCGCCAAAGACCATTTGAGTGAAGGTCGCGATAATGAAAGCGCCCGTAGTGCTGATTGCAGTGACGGTGGCGGGAGAGATGCTAGTGCCACCAAAAGCGGCTTCGAGGAGGACGCCGAGGGAAGGACCGGTCAGGAAACCAGCAACAAGGCTGGTGACCGTAATTCCCAGCTGTGCTCCGGAGAGGTTAGTAGAGGTGCGTGATAGAGCACGGTCTACTAAATATGCGGACTTTGAGCCGGCGTTTGCGGCGTTCTTGACATCGTTCCTATTAACCGTGAGGTAGGAAAACTCGACAGCAACGAAAATTGCATTGGCGAAAACGAGGAAAAGAAAGACCGCTAATACGATAAGCGCGGATACAATCACGCGGCATCACCTGGAGTGTTTGCTGCGTTCGCTGAGGATGTTGCGGTTGCTACGGTTATTGCGCTTACTGCGGCTACAGAGAGCCCGTTTACTTTGGTTCGAGGCTCAGGGTCGTCGGACGAGTCAGCTCTATCTGACGTGTCTGACGTATCGGGTCTGTCGGAGCTACTGGATGTGTCTGAGAGTTCAGGCATGCGAGAAATCTTACTAAAAATTCCTTAGACCTGACGGCAATGGCGCATCGGCGGTAATGGGGAGGACGGGATCCTAAGGCCAAAATGTCATAATGTATATTATCGGACAAATATTGAAAGTGGTTGGCCCTGGGGTTTTCCGAATTCCCAGGGCTGCCGCTTTTCCGCCGCCGCCTTTTCCGCCGCCGCGTTCTACCTTGGCGCTTGATCCATGCCGTCGGGTCTATTGCTCATTGTCCTTGGCGTTCGCTGCAAGCTCATCCGCGTTGCGGACGGCAATCTCTTCCCGCAGTCGCTTGTTCTGCCACAGAGTCATGCCAATCAGGAATGCGCCGACAGCCGCGAGCCACCACACGCCCTTGTAGGTCACGAACGCGATGAAGATAATGAGCAGCACCATTCGCACCTTTCGTGCGAGCAACATTGCTTCGTAGGTGTTCATATCGTTGTGGCTCCCAACTAGCCCACCAAAAATGTTTTTGGTGGGGTTTCTGTGGTGTGTGACTAAATGGCTTTATTACGTCACAGTGACGAATCGAGGTATATTTCCGCTGGCTAGAAGCCTCTTTCGGATTAGCTCCGCTGCGATTTTCTTTAGATGGCGGTGCCTGCCAGCCGCGAAACCTACCCGTCCTACGCGTCCTGCTTCTCTGCGACAATGCGTAGATTGAGTTCGCCGTTTTCCTCGATGGATGCAGCTACAAACTGTGGCAGGCGCACGTTGTAATCCAGTCGGTTGATTGGCAGAGTGCCCGACAGCAAAACCAGGTTTTCGGTACGAGCGGCCTTCATCGGCACGGTGACATCATTGGTGACACCGCGGATGGTCAGGCGTCCCGGAATCTCGATATTCGCCCACTGGCCGTTATCTGGAATGTTTGAAATATCGAGCGGCTCTGCAAGCTCAAACTTAGCTTCTGGGTACTGCTCAACGCTGAAAATATTGTTGCGGACATTGATGTCACGACGTTCAATATCGCTAGTCAGAGTTGCCATGTCAACAACAACGGATGCGTCCTCAAGATTGTTGTTAGCAACCTTCAGCTCGCCAGTGACATCGTGGGTGGAACCGGACGTCGTCCGCCTACTGCCTGGCAGCACCTCGTTAAAAGTAAAGCCAACGGAGGTGTTCTGTGAGTTATCGCCACCGACAATCTTCCAGGTGCCATTCGCGTCAGTCGTTGCTGCAGGCAGCTCGTTAGCCTCGAAATCCCCAGTACGCACCCCTTCATGCGTGAAAACGCGATACAAAACTGGTCCCACAATAACAATTGCGAGCGCAACAACTGCAACGGCTATCAAAGTAATAATTGATTTACGGACACCAGAATTCATAGTGCTCATCCTATCCTTTTAATCCGCTATGGGATAAACCGTTCCACCTCACGCGTTTTCATAATCAATTCCTGCGTAATCTCCTGTAGGGCGGAAGTCTCCATGTCGTCGTCAAGCGCGGTGCGCAAGTCTTCGGCGAGACAACGTACTTCGAAGAGCCCGTCCCCTATTCGCTTTACGACGTCATCGCCCGCCGACCTGCTCGTGGCATCGGTGGTCTTCAGCGTGAGATCCGAATTGATTCGTTCGGCAATCGGCCTGGAGGCGCCTTTTGCTACGCCGGTGCGTTTTTCATACGCGCGCTGCCGGCAGGCTTGGCTGCAGAATTTGCGCCGGCGACCGCGGATCGCGACCTCCATTTCGCGGCCACACCACTGGCAATTGGCGATAGTTGTGCTCGGCTTCTGATCTGACACAGAAGTCAATTATGGCATGAATGCTGACTAAGGCGTTATAATGTGTGGTCTAGTATTTCTACCAAAGGGGGCACGTTCCACATGGCAGATCGAGTTCTTCGTGGCAGTCGCATGGGCGCCGTTTCGTATGAGACCGATCGCGATCATGACCTCGCGCCGCGAATGATGGTCCGCTACCGCACTGAATCCGGTGAGATCTTCGAGGTCCCATTCGCGGATGACGCGGAAATTCCAGGTGAATGGCTGTGCAAGAATGGCCAAATTGGTGAGCTGGTTGAAGGCGAAGGCACTGAAGCCAAGCCGGTGAAGCCGCCGAGGACTCACTGGGACATGCTCCGTGAGCGCCGCTCCATCGAGGAGCTCGACGTGCTGCTGGATGAGCGTGTTGACTTGCTGCGCAAGCGTCGTCGTAACGCCGCTCGCCTGCTGAAGGCTCAGAAGGAAGCCGAAGAAGCAGAGAAGAACGCTTAAGGTTTGAGCTGGCTTGCGCTAGTGAGCTTTAGGGCGCTGCAGCTGTGAATTACATGCTGCAAAATGGGTCCGGATAAGGTTTTGCTCCTTATTCGGGCCCGTTTTTTGTTGGTGCCTGGCTGCGGCGGGCCGATCCGAGTTACTGACTGCGTTTATGACAAAAATGGCCTGAAAAATGGCCTGAAACTGTCATAAACTAAGTCAGTTTCACATTTGCAGCCCCCATTCATACAGGCAGCCCGCAGTCATACAGGCAGCCCGTCTCCACACGGGCAGGCCGCAATCTTTGGGGCTGCCCTAGCCCTACTTGCGGAATCGCTGCTTAAACTCGTGACCAGCCAGGCGACCAATCTCCGACCCCAGGTTTTTTACCTGCTGTGAGCGGTGCTTGAATCCCCACTTGGTGACCTGCAGCAGTGACTGCTTCACAAAGCTGCCATCCATCTTGGACTCGCCGTACTCGCGCTCAGTAAAGGTGATCGGAACCTCCTCCACCAAGAAGCCCGCCTGTACAGCCTCAAAAGCGAGCTCGGTCTGGAACAGGTACGCAGCCTTGCCAATGTTGTCGAGATCGAGGGTTTCGAGAACTTCCCGTCGATAAGCACGGTAGCCAGCGGTGATATCCGAGATGCCCGCGCCGAGCGCCAGCGAGATGTAGAGGTTGCCGCCGCGGGAGAGAACCTGACGGCTCATTGGCCAGTTGACGGTCTTGCCGCCCGGAATGTAGCGGGAACCGATGACGACATCGGCACCGTCCTCGAGCTTCTCCAGCAGCAGATGGAACTGCTCTGGTGCGTGGGAGCCGTCGGCATCCATCTCGCAGAGAACCTCGTAGTCGCGCTCGAGACCCCAAGCGAAGCCCGCGCGGTACGCACCCCAGAGACCGCCCTTGCCCTCGCGGTGCAGGACGTAGATGTGCTCTTCGCCGTTGTCCGACTTGTCAGCGGCAGCGATTTCATCGGCGAGCTCACCGGTGCCGTCTGGTGAAGAGTCATCGACAACCAAAATGTCGACGCGAGGCTCCGCTGCGCGCAGGCGTGCAATCACGCCCGGCAGGTTTTCCCGCTCGTTGAAAGTGGGAATGACAACCAGCGTCGACTCATTTAGGGCAGTCACTCGTGATTCTCCTTAGTGCATGTTCTGCTCAGTATCCCGGCCATCAACTTCATCTGCGCCTGCCCTGGCATCTCCGCCACGGCGACGCAGGACGGCACCAACCACACAAAGAATACCGAATGCAGTCAGTAGACCTTCAATCCACGTCCCGAAACGGGCTGCAAAAGTCAGGTGGGCGTACTGAGGCAGAGTTTCAGTGAGTACCTTCTGCTCGAAGATTTTGCTCTGCTTTACGACGTCTCCGTGCGCATCCACAATCGCGCTCACACCGCTGGTTGCGGCGACGGCCGTGGAGCGTTGGAACTCCATGGCTCGCATGCGGCTCATGGCCAGCTGTTGGTAGGTCATGTCGGTGAAACCGAAGGTGGCGTTATTTGTGGGCGTGGCCAGCATGGTTGCGCCGTGGTTGACCGCGTTGCGGAAGGCGCCATCGAAGACCACTTCGTAACAGGTGGCCACGCCTAGATTGACCTTCTTTAAACCATCTGTGCCTGGCGTTGTGACCACGGCATCGCCGTTGCCCGGAGTCATGTCTCCGGCGTGAGCGACCATGTCGGAAAAGTGGCGCAGTAGCTCGCGGAATGGCATGGTTTCGCCGAAGGGCTGGAGATAGATTTTCTCGTGCTGGTCGCCGGGGCCGGTCTGCGGATCCCAGACCACCATGGTGTTTTGCACCCCATCGGTGTAGGTAAAGGTGCCGACCACGATGGGAGCGCCAATATTCATCGCGGCGTTTTCGATAATGCGTGCCGCTTCCCCATCCGTAAACGGGCTGACATCGGAGGAGTTTTCGGGCCAGATGACGATATCCGGTTGCTGTTCCTTACCTTGGTGGACACGTCGTGCCAGCTCATTGGTGGCATCGGCGTGGTTTTGCAGGACTGCGCGGCGCTGGGCATTGAACTCTAAACCGAGGCGAGGAACATTGCCCTGGATAACCGCGACACGGGTGTTGTCAGCGGCCGTAGGCTCAGGCAGTGGTTGGGTCCACGCAGGAAGAACCCAGCCGACGAATAACGCTCCCACCAAAAGCGCAGCGGAGGTTGCATAGGAACGTAGCGTGAGCGCGACCAGTCCCGCACCAACGCAAGCAGCGAGGAAAGTGACCAATGCAGTGCTGCCGATTGCCACTGCTGGGGCCAGCGGGCCGTCGACCTGCCCCCAGGCAACGCGGAGCCAGGGGAAGCCTCCGAAAGGCCAGCGGGCTAGCAGCGCCTCCCCTGCCACGAGCGCAGCGGCCATGCCAGGGAGCTTCAGCGCGAGGGGGAAACTGGATTGGGCAATCAGCCACATCGCAAGCGCCGCCGGAATTGTCAGGAGACCCAGCACAATTGAGAGCGCCACGTAGGGGCCAATGCCGACGAAGGAGCCGATCCACGGCAGTGAGAAAAGTGCCGTCGCTGTTGCCCAGCTGAAGCCCACCACTACGCTGGATTTCCAATCGGCTGCGCAGAAGAAGGCAAAAATGAGCAGGGCGAGGCCGATCCAGGCCGTCCACCACCAGCTCATGGGCGCATAGCTTAAGAACTGCAATCCACCAGCGAGGATTGCAATGAAGGCGAGAACGAGGCGCTGCTTTAGTGGGGTAAGCGCGCGAAAGCGCGCCTGCCAGCGATTCGGATTCTCCGGAATGCCTTTCGAAGCGTCTTTCTGAGCGACGTTCCCGTGCTCGCTGGAGCGCGCTTGGCGGTTAGTGTGCACTTGTATAAGAGAACTCTCTACGTTTGCGAGTTTTTGAGTTAGCGCTTGTCGCTGTCGTCCTGGTCATCATCCCAGGCGTTGTCCGGTGCCGGTGGGACGATTTTATCCTGTGGGAAGGCCTTGCCATCCGCACCCGGGAAACCACCAGAGAATCCAGGGAAACCCGAAAAACCGCCAGCACCAGCGCCAGTTCCTGGAGCACCGGGGTTCATGCCGTACTGAGAGACCACCATCATGCTGCGGTCACTGAAGTTGCGGAGTCCGTTGAGCAGCGCCACCGATCCGCTCTTACGAATCAGCCAGCGAGTCGGCGGTAGCACCATGAGGAAACCAACAACGGTGGTGACGACGCCCGGCAGGGCAATCAGCCAAGAGCCAACCAACAGAATTGCCGAGTCAGCCACAAAGTGTCCCGCGCCCTTTGCCGAGCGCTTGATTGCCTCCTCCGGATGCTTCTGTCCGTACTCAGTAAGAGTACGAGAAGTATCCAGCAGCAACTTCTGGTAGATGCGCTTGAACTCGATGGCGGCGAAAACCAATCCCAGAATGAATAGACCCAGAACCAGCAGGACGGTCCAGCCATAGCCAATCCATTCACCAAGTGCGATAAAGGCCGCAATCTCGGCGATGAGGTAAATAATTGTGAACCACTTGCTCATAGTTCCCCAGTGTAACCGCCACTAGATGAGCAAGTGGTTACGGCTATCGGCCGGTTAGACCACGACTAGCGGTCGCCTACCGGTCGCCTAGCGGTTACCTACCGGTCAGCGCGCTCCTCTAAGTCGCCCTCTGTATCCAGGTAGGTCTGGCGCAGCAAATCCATGCGTTCCTGGTCGGGGTTTTCCCACATACCGCGCTCGGCGGCCTCCATCAGGCGCTCGGAAATATCGTGCAGAGCCCACGGATTCGACTGTTCAAAGAACTCGCGGTTTTCCGGGTTCGCAACGTACTCGTCGGTAAGCGTTTCGTACATCCAGTCATCCATGACCTGCGCCGTCGCGTCGTAACCGAAGAGGTAGTCGACGGTTGCGGCCATTTCGAAGGCGCCCTTGTAGCCGTGGTTACGCATTGCCTGCATCCAGCGTGGGTTGACCACGCGGGCACGGAAGACGCGTCGCGTCTCCTCGTGCAGGGTGCGGGTGCGCACGGCGTCCGGGCGGGTGGAATCGCCCACATAGGCCTCCGGAGCGGAACCCGTCAGTGCGCGGACCGTGGCGATCATGCCGCCGTGGAACTGGAAGTAGTCATCGGAGTCGGCGATATCGTGCTCGCGGGTATCGGCATTCTTCGCGGCAACCTGAATACGGCGGTAGGCCGTCTTCATGTCGTCAGCTGCCTCTTCCCCATCGACACCGCGGCCATAGGCGTAGCCACCCCAGGTCGTGTAGACCTTTGCCAGGTCCGCGTCATCGCGCCAGGAACCGGAATCGATCAGCTGCAGCAGGCCAGCTCCATAGGTGCCCGGCTTGGAACCGAAGATGCGACGCGGGCGCTCCTGCTGGTCGGCCTTCGCATGGGCGCGCACGTAGTTGTCCTCATCGGATTCATCAAGCTTGACGACGAGCTGAAACGCATCATCCAAAAGGTCGATAACATGCGGAAACGCATCACGGAAGAAGCCGGAAATACGGACGGTCACGTCAATGCGCGGGCGGCCCAGCTCCTCCAGCGGAATCGGCTCAAGGCCGACAATACGGCGAGATGCGTCATCCCACACCGGATGCACACCAATCAACGCGAGCACCTCGGCGATGTCATCGCCCGAGGTACGCATGGCGGAAGTGCCCCACACCGACAGACCAACCGACTTGGGGTACTCACCGTGGTCGGCGCGGTAGCGCTCAATCAGGCCATCGGCGAGGTTAACACCGGTTTCCCAAGCCAGGCGCGACGGCACCGCCTTGGGGTCAACCGAGTAGAAGTTGCGGGCAGTCGGCAGCACGTTGACCAGGCCACGCAACGGTGAGCCGGAGGGGCCAGCCGGGACGAATTCGCCATCGAGAGCAGAAAGAATGCGTGGGATCTCCTCGCTGGTAGCAGCCAGGCGCGGGAGAATTTCGTCGCGGGTGAACTGCAGCAGCTCGACGACCTGGTCGAGGCCGTTTGGTGCCGCGATATCGGCAAATTCCTCGGAGCCGAGCACATCAGCCGCGATCTGTGTCACCGGTTGGTCGGGATTCTTCACCACGGCGGTTACCAGCGCCGTAGCCAGTGCATCGATAGAGTCCACAGCGTGGCGTTCATCGGTGCCGTCCTCGGCCAGGCCGAGAGCTTCGCGCAGGCCCGGCAGGGTCTGCTTGCCGCCCCACAGCTGGCGGGCGCGCAACATGGTGGTCACAGTGCCGATTAGAGATTCGTCTTCCGGTGCCTGGCTGAGCACGTGGAGGCCACCGCGGATGGCGACGTCCTTAATCTCGCAGAGCCAGCCGTCGACATGCATGAGCATGTCATCGAAGACCTCCTCGTCCGGGCGCTCGTCCCAGCCGAGGTCGCGGTCCATCTTCGCGGCGGTCAGCAGCGTCCAAATCTCCTGGCGGATGGCCGGCAGCTTGGCCGGATCCATGGCGGAGATGTTCTGGTGCTCGTCGAGAAGCTGTTCCAGACGGGTGATGTCACCGTAGGATTCGGCGCGGGCCATTGGCGGAATGAGGTGGTCGACAAGCGTGGCGTGAGCACGGCGCTTGGCCTGTGTGCCTTCGCCCGGGTCGTTGACCAGGAAGGGGTAGATCATTGGCAGCTCGCCGATGGCAGCATCCGGGCCGCAGGAAGCGGAAAGGCCGACGGTCTTGCCCGGCAGCCACTCCAGGTTGCCGTGCTTGCCCATGTGAACCACGGCATCGGCGCCGAAACCGCCCTCCGCCTGCGGCAGCGACAGGAAGCGGTAGCAGGCCAGGTAATGGTGCGTCGGCGGCAGATCCGGGTCGTGGTAGATACCCACCGGGTTGTCACCGAAACCGCGCGGTGGCTGCACCATGACCACGACATTGCCGAAGGTCAGGCCCGCAATGTAGATGTCCTGGGTATCCGGGTGGACGTACAGGGTGCCCGGCGCGGCACCCCACTTGTCCTGCATGTCGGAGCGAAGTTCTTCCGGCAAGGTAGCGAAGAACTTCTCGTAGGTGGCAGCGGGCAGGCGAAGCTCGGCTGCCTCCATAACCTCTTCGGTCAGCCAGTCCGGGTCCTGGCCGCCGGCCTCGATGATGGCGTGCATGAACGCATCTGGTTCATCGGCACCATCCTCGGCGGTGGCATATCCGGGGATTTTGGTGGTGTCGCCGAGGTTGTATCCGGCGTCGGCAAGCGCGTGCAGCACCTTCAACGTGGATGCTGGTGTGTCCAGACCGACAGCGTTGCCGATGCGGGCGTGCTTGGTCGGGTACGCAGAGAGCATGACGGCGACGCGCTTGTCAGCGTTGTTGATGTGGCGGAGCGCGGCGTAACGGGTGGCGATGCCGGCCAGGCGGTCGCAACGCTCGAGATCCGGGACGTAGGAAATGAGCTCGTCGGAGTCGATTTCCTTAAACGAGAACGCGACCGAGATGATGCGGCCGTCGAATTCGGGGACGGCGACCTGTGTTGCGACGTCCAGCGGCGACAGACCTTCGTCGTTGTCCTCCCATGCCGCCTTGGACGAAGTCAGGGCCAAACCCTGGATGATGGGAATGTTCAGGTCTGCGAGTGCGGCGACATCCCAGCCGTCATCGTCCTGGCCGGCCTGCGCGAGTGCCGGGCGGTTGCCGCCAGCGGCGAGCACCGTGGTGATGAGCGCGTCGCAGGAAGCTAGCTCTGCCAGCAGTTCATCGCTGGCGGTGCGCAGGGACGCGGCGAAGATAGGCTTGGCGACGTAGCCGCGAGCCTCGACCGCGTCAGCAAGCGCCTCAATGTAGTGCGTATTTCCCGCCAGGTGCTGGGCGCGGTAGTAAATAATGCCGACGGTGCCGCGGGAATCTTCCGTGGCCACCTTGGAGTCGCGCTCCAGGAAACCCCAGGCCGGCATGCGAGTGGGCTCTTCAAAGCCAAGTCCGGTCAGAAGCAGTGTGTCCGACAGGAAATTGTGCAGCTGTGCGAGGTTCTTTGCGCCGCCTTCCGCCAGGTAAATGTGCGTTTGCGTGGCGACGTTTGCGGGAACTGTCGAATACTCGGTGAGTTCGGCATCGGGTGCCTGCTCACCGGAGACGAGGACGGTGGGAATACCGGAGTTCACAAAGTAGTCGATGCCGGATTCCCAGGCGCGGCGGCCACCGAGAAGTCGGATGATGACGACATCGGCGCCGTCGGCAAGCGTGGGCAAATCATCGTCGAGCAGACGCGCCGGGTTTGCCCAACGGTAGGACACCTCCGGGTTGGCCTGAGCGGCCGCGCGGGCGGACAGAAGGTCGGTATCCGAGGTCGACAGCAGCAGAATCACGGTGTAGTCATTCACTTCCTGGGGAGCAACGCGTCCCCGGTCGGCGGGAGTCTGCCTTCTAACCGATGACGAGGTCTGACTGTGACAGTGGCGCGACCGTGCGGATTTTCACCGAGCTTCTCGTCAGCGGCATGGCAGTGGATTTCTCCATCACTCTACTGCAGGGGCTATTGCTAGAGTTCCAGCGACTGCTCCGCCGGCTGATCTGGGAAGTGGGACCAGAGGAAGTCGGTGGCATTAGTCAGTTCCGCGAGCATCGGAACGATATGGTTAATGCCCGTCTTCGGTAGCACCGGTGAAGTCGTGTTTTCGACGTACTCCAGGTCGGTGAAGCCGAGATTCAGCCAGGAATCGCGCAGCTTGCGAACCTGGTTGATGGGGATGATGTCATCATGCTCACCCGAGTAGAGGTACACCGGCGCATTTGGGACGAAGTTGCCGACGCGCTGGCGTGCGAGTTCCTTCTGTACCGGCTCGTAGCGCTTAATCATCTCGCTGAGTGACTCACCGCTAGTCGTGTACTGGTCAGTGGTTTCAAACGAGTGATGGAAACCCAAGCCACCCGCGCAGTAGTTGCCCACGTTGTCCAGCAGTTCTTTGCCTTCGGGGCTGATTTCTTCCTTGAGGACTCGGCGCAGCTCCGGATCCTTATCCAGGACAGAATTGATTGCCAGTGCAATCGCGGCGGTCAGCGTAGTGCCATCAATCTGGTCGAGGACGTTTGCGAGATCGGACGGCGGGCCGCCGGCGGCAGATGCGGCGACGTTGAGCTCTGGAGCGTAGACACCTGCACGCTCAGCGGCTGCAGCGGCTGCGGAGCCACCCTGGGAGTAGCCATAAATTCCCACGGGCGCATTTTTGTCCACGCCGAGCTCGTGTGAGGCAGACACGGCATCAAACAGTGACTGTGCCGAGGCGATGTTGTCGACGTAGTCCTGGTTACCCTGGGAATTGCGGTGGTGGTCGATCATCACCACAGTCGCGCCTCGCTTCAAGTTCGCGACCATCGGGATCGTCTCGTATGGAGCAATAATGTCCAACGGACCGAACTCAATCTTTAGGCCGGTCTGCGAGGATACCGAGGGGTCGCACTTTTCCGCGCCACCCTGCGTGCCCGGCGCGATTGCGACGACCGGACGCGGACCGCTGCCCTTCCACTCCGTCTTCGGCGTCACCACAAGGGCTGTGTCCACACTGGGATTTCCGAGGGAATCCGTGGAGTTGTAGTGAATACGCTTGGCATCCACATTCCACAGCTTGTCGTTCACCATCATCTCGGCATCCTCACTGCTGACCAGCATGCCGGCATTTGCCGTGCGCGACGGGGTCAGCGGCAGAGAATTCAGCGGAGAGGCTGCGGCCACGCGAGCCTGTTCCGGGGTCAGCTGCCTGCCTGCGCCCTCGCTACCAGACTCCTCATCGTCTTTCTCGATGCCGAGTAGCCTCTCCATATTCGGGTTCGGTACATGGCCGAAACCAGGCAGTTCGCGGTTTGCGCTTGACGACGACACCTTATCCGCCAGCCCACTATCCGATAGGCCCGGGATGTTTAGTGGCTGTGCGTTTGCAGGTGTAGCCAGGCCGATGGTCATAAGACCTGCTAGCGCTACCCCGATTCCCGTTCGGATTGTGCGACGGTTTCGTCGTGAAGCAGAGCGTGTCTGTGTCGAGGCACGGCCGGTGCCGACGGTGTCGTGTGCCTCGTGCGTGAGTGCTTCAGCGTCGTGATGTGGCATGAAATCTCCTGAATAACCCCAGATTGAAAACCCAATGAAAACTTCCCTTAATTCAGAGGAAGTTAGGTTATGAAAACAATAAGGTTTTAAAAAGGTAGATCGGTGGATTTTCAGTGAAGAATTTGTATGTTTTTGCGGAGGGGTATGAAAACTCCACTTCAGGATGGTTTCGTTGGGCTGGAAAGGGGCTGGATAATGTGCCCCTGTTTTCGGGGGCTCAGCTCTGTGTGTGTTTGCGTATTCTTGAGAGTATGACTGCATCTGATCAAGGAACCCGCACTCGTCAGGACGGTTGCCCCGGCAGCCGCAAGGTTCATATCGCAGCTGATGGCGCAATTGGTCGTCTGCGCTTCCCCGGAGGCTTTCTCCCCGCGCCGGGCTTCGCCGTACTCGCCGATTTGGCCGAGAATTTCGGCGACGGTGATATTCACTTCACCTCCCGCGGCAATGTTCAGATCCGTGGCATCACCAACACCGGCGCATTCGCCGATGCCGCGGAAGAAGAGAAGCTGGTTCCCTCCACCAGCCACGACCGCGTACGCAACGTTCTTCAGTCGCCGCTGTCCGGTCGCGTCGGCGGTAAAGCTGATGTGCGCGACCTGGTTCAAGAGTTCGACAAGGCCCTCATCGCGGAGCCGTCGCTGGCAACACTGCCAGGTCGCACACTCATGGCTTTCGACGATGGCCGCGGTGACGTGCTCGGTGAGCGCCCCGACTTCGGTGTTGTCGCCCACGATGAGAACACGTTCGAACTCATCATTGGTGGCGCGACCTCGGGGCTTGTCGTCTCGCGTGACGACGTCGTGGAGGCTCTCATCACCACAGCGAAGGTGTGGAATGACAGCCGTGGTTCAGCCTGGCGCATCGCCGAAGCCAATGCGGCCGAGCGCGTTGCTGATGCCGTAGTCGAGGAATTGGGCGCGCGAGTTCGTCGCCAGGAGCCGACTCCGGCTGAGAGCTTCGATGCCACCGCCGGGCTGTCCCGCCAGATCGGTTGGATTGACCAGCCGGATGGCCTGGTTAGCCTGGCCGCTGGCCTGCGCTTTGGTGTCCTCCCGGCGCGTCTGGCCCGAGCGATCTCGCACACTCAGGTGCCGGTGCATATCACTCCGTGGTACTCGCTGATCCTGCATGATTTGGAAGAGGAAGTTGCCGAACAGGTCGTCAAGGTATTGGCGCCCAATGGTCTGATCTTCGATCGGAAGTCCACCTGGCTGCGCGTCAGCGCCTGCACCGGACGCCCCGGCTGCAAAAAGTCTCTGGCTGACACCCGCGGCGATGCTTCTCACGCAATTGCCGATGGCCGACTGCCCGAGGGGCGCGTGCACTTCTCCGGTTGTGAGCGTCGCTGCGGCAAGCCCAAGGGCGGTTACTTCGACTATCTCGCCACCGGGGACGGAGAATACGAAGTCACTGCTGTGGACTAGGCTTTAAGCCTATGAAGCGCTTTGAGTACAACACCGACGGTGCGGATATTTACCGTAACTCGTTTGCCATCATTCGCGAAGAAAGCGATCTTTCCCGCTTCGATGCCGATGAGGAAACCGTCGCTGTCAGAATGATTCACGCAGCAGGTCAGACCGACCTGGCCAAGGACATCGTCTTTTCCACGGGAGCTGTGCGCGCAGCTCGCCAGGCTCTCGAGGAAGGCGCTCCTATCTTCACCGATGTCAACATGATCGCCTCGGGTATTACCCGCAAGCGCTTACCTGCTGACAACGAGGTCATCTGCCTGCTGCGTGATGAGCGCGTCCCCAAGCTGGCTCAAGAACTCGGCACCACGCGCACTGCTGCCGCCGTGGAGCTGTGGAAGCCACGCCTAGAGGGCGCGGTTGTCGCCATCGGCAACGCTCCCACCGCCCTCTTCCACCTGCTCAACCGCATTAATGAGGGCTCCTTCCCCATGCCCGCTGCCATTTTGGCCATGCCAGTGGGCTTCGTCGGTGCCGCGGAATCAAAGCAGGCCACTATCGACTCCGGTGCCGAAAACCCAGAGCTGAAGTACATCACCGTCACCGGCCGTCGCGGTGGCTCGGCTATCACCTGTGCTGCCCTCAATGCCATTGCGACCGCAAAGGAGATCATCTAAACCATGTCCGGCTCCTACAGTGCTCAGCCTGGTCATCTCTACGGCGTCGGACTCGGTCCCGGCGACGCAGGTCTCATTACACTCCGCGGTGCCGACATCATCCGCACAGCCGATGTCATCGCCTACCATGCAGGAACTCACGGACGTTCCACGGCGCGCTCAATCGCCGCCGAACTGATTGACGCGCGTGACGACGCTGCCGTGGAAGAGCAATTGCAATACCCGGTGACCACCGGGCGCCCAGTCGACTACCGCGAGCAGCTCGCCGGTTTCTATGCAGAGGCCACTGCTCGCCTGCACAAGCACTTGGCCGAGGGACGAAGTGTTGCAGTTCTTTCGCTCGGTGACCCGATGCTCTATAGCTCGTACCAGCATCTGCATCACGCCCTCAGCGAGGACTTTCCCACTGAGATTGTCCCTGGAGTGGCCAGCATTACTGCGGCGGCAGCAGAGATTGGTCAGCCGCTCGGCGAGGCTACCGAAATCGTCAGCGTTGTTCCCGCCACCGCTGATTCCGAGCGCATCGCTGCGGTTCTTGACGCCTCAGACTGTGTAGTCATTATGAAGCTGGGGAAAAACGTTGAGAAGGTTCGTACAGCGTTGCAGTCCGCAGGCATGCTCGAGCGCGCCTACGTTGTCGAGCGAGCAACCATGAATGAGCACACCAGCTACCCGCTGGCCGATGCAGACCCGGAGAAAGTTCCGTACTTCGCAGTAGCCGTCGTGCCTTCCGCTGTCTACGGAACTGAACGGAGTGTTTCTGGGGCGCCTGAGCCAGCTAATGATGCGGCGAGCGATACAGTCACCGATACGGCGACTGAGTCGGCTGCCCCAGCAGTTGGTGAAGTCGTCGTTGTCGGCCTAGGCCCGGGTGCGGAGCGCTGGACCACCCCAGAAGTCACCGAGGAACTGGCCCGAGCCACGGATCTGGTGGGCTACTCCACCTACATCAACCGGGTTCCTGAGCGCGCCGGGCAACGCCGCCACCTCTCAGACAACCGCGTAGAGGCAGAGCGAGCCACTATGGCGCTGGATATCGCCAAGCGTGGAGGTCGAGTTGCGGTGGTCAGTTCCGGTGACCCGGGGGTCTTCGCTATGGCGGCCGCAGTGCTGGAAGTCGCTGATGACGATATGTGGCGAGACATTCCAGTTCGAGTCGTGCCAGGCATGACTGCGGCTCAGGCTGTCGCAAGTCGAGTGGGCGCTCCCCTTGGCCATGACTTTGCGATGCTCAGTCTCTCCGACAGGTTGAAGCCCTGGGAGGTCGTCGTTAAGCGAGTGCGTGCCGTAGCCGGAGCAGACATGGCATTTGCTGTCTACAACCCGGCATCCAAGTCGCGGAGATGGCAGATTCGAGAGCTACGCGCATTGGCCATGGAGTACCGCGAACCGACAACGCCTGTGATTGTGGCACGGGCAGTTGGCTCGGAGCAGGAAAACGTTACCGTGACCACGTTGGCGGAGTTCGATCCGGATGTCGTCGATATGCGAACCATGGTGATTATCGGTTCGTCGTCGACCAAGGCGTATCGTGCCGGCAAGACCACTCGGGTCTACACCGCACGTCACTACGGTGAGGGCGGCACCAGCGGAACTGGCGAGTTGCTGCGTTAGCCGCTACGCCCGGCGGATGACGGCGTTGTACGCCTCATCCACCGTTGTGGCGACGGTGGCGATATCCGCGCCGGGCAGCTGCGGGCGCTGCACGATAACGACCGGCTTCTTTAGGTCGCGGGCTGCCTCAATCTTTGCGTAGGTAGCAGCACCACCGGAGTTTTTGGTCACCACGCAGTCCACGGCGTAATCCCGCATGAGCTTGCGCTCCGCTGCGACATCGTAAGGCCCACGGCTGAGAATAATCTTCCGATTCTTCGGCAGCGGCGGCGCGGGCTGTTCCACACAGCGAATGAGGTAACGGCCGTTGGAGTCACCGGCAAATGGAGCAAGCTGCTGACGGCCAATAGTGAGAAACGGGCTGTAGAAACGGTCGGCAACAACGTCCGCGGCCTCCTGCATAGAGGACACCTCAACCCAGTTGTCGCCTGGCTGCTTCTCCCACGCAGGGCGATGCAGCGCCACGAGCGGAATACCGGTGGCTCGGGCAGCTTCAGCAGCAGATTCGCTGATCTGTTCTGCATACGGATGCGTGGCATCGATGATGACTTCAGTGGCATCGGAGATTAGCCATCGAGTCAGTCCTGCGGGACCGCCAAAACCGCCGATACGGACATTGCCGACGGGCAGCTTGGGGTTGGAAACGCGACCGGCCAGTGACGAGGTGACAAACCAGCCCTCGCCCACTAGGCGCTTGGCCAGGGCGCGGGCTTCAGCAGTTCCACCCAGTATTAGTGCACGCATGGGATGGTCCGTCCGTATTCATCGCGTGGGCGATCATCGCTGTAGAGGTAGCTATCCGGGAACGCCTCGGCGGTGAGCACCTTGCCGACAATGATGACAGCCGTACGAGTCACACCTGCATCCTTGACCTGCTGCGCAATATCAGCCAGCGTACCGCGGAGAATAACCTGTTCCGGACGGGATGCGAAAGCTACCACTGCCACCGGGCCGTGCTCACCATAATGCGGGGTGAGCTCCTCAACCACACGGTCAATATCGTGGGCGGCCAAGTGAATGCACAGGGTCGCGCCCGTGCGACCGAAGTTCTCCAAGGTTTCGCCCTCCGGCATCTTGGAAGCGCGCCCGGAGATACGAGTCAGCACCACTGACTGACCAACGGTTGGCACCGTGAGCTCGTGGCCCAGAGCGGCCGCCGCCGCGGAAAATGCCGGCACACCCGGAACGATTTCGTAGTCAATGCCGAGCTCGCTGAGACGACGAACCTGCTCTGCCAGCGCCGACCACACCGACGGGTCACCGGACTGCAGGCGTGCGACATCCTTGCCCGCCGCATGTGCCGCCTGAATGGTCTCGATGATGGTATCCAGCGGCATACGCGCGGTATTGATAATCTCTGCGCCCTCGGGGCAGTTTTCCAGCACCTCAGGCGGGACAATCGATCCCGCGTAAAGACACACTGGGCAGGAACGAATAAGCCGGTCCGCGCGCAGCGTCAGCAAATCCGCTGCCCCCGGGCCTGCACCGATGAAATACACAGTCATTGTGAGTTACAGAGTCCTCAATATTTTCTAGACAGAGATATTACGTCTATGGTAGCGCAGGCGCTACTGGCTTCTCCGCCACCCACTGCACCACCGGCAACGCAGGGCGCCACGCAGTGAAACTGCCGACTGCACCTGCGCGCTCCACGGAAAGCCGGGTGACATCCCCGCCATAGTCGCGACGCGCCTGCCACAGCAAAGCCTCCGACTCCAGCGTCACGGTGTTTGCGACGATGATGCCACCCGGGGCAAGGCGTTGCCAACAGGTTTCAATCATTCCGTCAGCAGTGAGACCTCCGCCGATGAAAATGGCATCTGGGCGAAGATTCGAGTCAGCCAAAACCCCCGGCGCTGCGCCGTGGTGGACGGTCACATTGCCAGACAGAGCCGCCACATTCTTAGCAATTCGCTCTGCACGAACAGCATCGCGCTCGAAAATTTCCGCACGTCCGCCGTGCCGAGCCCACTCAATGCCAATCGACCCCGTGCCACCGCCGACATCCCACAGCAGAGCTCCCGGCCGCGGATCCAATGCAGCGACCGTCATTTGGCGAATCGGCGCCTTCGTCAGCTGACCATCCGAGTCAAAGTCACCGTCGCGCAGCCAGCCGCGCGCGCTTCCCGACGGCTCCACCGCCAGCACCGTGAGGTTGCCAGCTGGAACTGGTGGGTTCGCCACCGTGCCTGCGGCAACGGACTCCGGCAGCCCTGTAGCTTCCGTGCCGCCGAGATTGGTCAGCGCGATGAGCTTGGTGTCTGGGCGGTCGGCTAAAACCGTAGCGACCTCTTTCACTGAGTCCGCGTTTCGGCACAGCACCAGGAAGGGCCGTAGTGAATCCGCTACCGGTACCACACGCGCGGCTCCAGGTAGCCCCGGCTCCCCTGTCACCAGCGAAATCACCGGAGTGTCATGCAAGGGCCAGCCGAGGTAGGCGCAGGCCAATGAGGCTGACGATGGCGCTGGAATAACCTCCACGGCGCCACGGCCGAGCTCCCGAACCAGGGACGCGCCGACACCGTGGAACATGGGGTCGCCACTGGCGAGGATGACATCGACTGCGGGGTCAATATCTGCCAGGGTGGCCTGCCAGTCCTTCCAGAAGCCACCTGGCCAAGGTGAGAGGTCGGCGTCCAGGTTGACGTCGGCAAGCAAATGGAGCTGACGGGGAGAGCCAATGATGCGGCGAGCCGACGACAACGCCTCGACAGCGCGGGCGGATAGACCAGGGTACCCGTCGCAGCCGATGCCGACGACGCGAAGCTTTGGGCTCATCGGGGCATCTTGCGCCAAATCCAGCGCGGAGTCAGATGTGTGGCGCGTGCGAGCAATGCCAATTTACGCGGCACCCAGACGTGGGGCTTCCGACCGTCGAAAGCAGTGACGGCGGCCTCCGCGACCTCGGCGGGGCGCGAGGACATCGGCGCTGGCTTCATGCCTTCGGTCATGCGGCCGATGACGAAGCCCGGCCGGACAATCGTCAGCTGAATATGGCTCCCGTGCAGGCGGTCCTGCATGCCCTGGAGGAAACCATCGAGACCGGCCTTCGCCGAACCGTAGACGTAGTTGGCGCGGCGCACGCGGGCACCTGCGATAGAGGAAAAGGCCATGATGCGGCCCGCGACCTTATCGCGCACAGGCAGCGTGCCGGAGGCGATGTCGGACTCCATGCGCGCGACAAGCTCAGTGAGAATCGATGCCTGTGCTGTGAAGTCGGTATGAATGACTGCCGCAGCAGCCTCGCCGGACTCCTCACACTTCCGCTGATCACCGAGGATACCGAACGCGACAATCACCGTGTCGATGGGACCGTGCTGCCAGGCGTGCTCGACGAACTGGCGGTGTGCCGCGATGTCATCGGCATCAAAGTGGATGCGGTGCACCGCGACGGCACCGGAGTCGATGAGCCGACCGGCAATGCCGTCGAGCGCCTCAGTGCGGCGCGCAGCGAGCGTGAAGGTGTTGTGGTTGGCCAGTCGCGCGGCAACTTCCCCGCCAATCTCGCTGGTGGCACCAAGAACGAGTACGTGTCCCATGCGCTAGAAAATACCTTTCCTCTAAACCTCGATTAGACGGTAATTAAATCGTGCGGACCATTATTGACCGATTCTCCGCCGTCTTCGGTGAAAACGATGATGTCTTCCAGCCGCATACCGAACTCACCCGGCAGGTACACACCCGGCTCCACCGAAAACGCCATGCCAGGCTCGAGCTTGAGCTCATTGCCAGCCATAATGAACGGCTCTTCATGCGTGGACAGGCCAATGCCATGACCAGTGCGGTGGATGAAGTACTCGCCGTAGCCCGCAGCGGTGAGGCTATTGCGCGCAATCGCATCGATCTCTGCAGCCGTTATACCGGGGCGCACCGCCGCCACGGCAGCTTCCTGCGCCTTGCGCAGAGCCGTCCACGCTGCAGCTTCCTTCTCCCCCGGCTTGCCGACGACATAGGTGCGCGTGCAATCGGAGTGGTAGCCAAGCGGCAAGGTGCCTCCGATATCGACGACCACCACGTCGCCTTCCTCGATGACGCGGTCGGAGAAATCGTGGTGCGGATTCGCGCCATTTTCAGCGGAGCCGACAATGACGAAGTCAATGGCGACGTGCCCCTCCTCCAGGATGGCAGCCGAGATCTCGTCGGCGACCTCGCGCTCAGTGCGACCTGCGCGCAGCATGCCCGGCACACGAGCGTGAACGCGGTCAATAGCGGTGCCGGCCTCGCGCAGCTGTTCAATCTCAGCGGCGTCCTTGCGCATGAACAGTTCCTTCAGAAGGTCTCCGGCCAACACAGTTTTAGCTCTGGTGAGATCCTGAATGGGAATCAAGTGGTCAGCGGTCAAAGAGGCTCCCACTGCGAGGGTGCCCACGTGGCCCACCAAGTCGGCGACAATGCGGTGCGGATTCTGGCCGTCTTCCCACAACACCACATCGGCGTTGAGATCACCGATAGCGCACAGCGGCAGATCCCCGCGCTCCACGGCGGGCAGTACCAACGTGGTGGTGCCGGATGCAGTGACCACCAGCGCGGTCAGGCGTTCATGCGAAGTGACCGCAGAACCAATGAGATACTGCAGGTCAGCGCCGGTTCCAAAGACTGCAGCGTCCGCATCGCGGCTGCGGAGTAGCTCCGCAGTGCGATCCAGACGCTGCTGATAGATGTCAAAGCTAAAGATACCGTTGCTCATAGTTGCCAACTGTACCCGTCGGCCTGTGCCCGTCGCCGGTTGAGTGGCCTCGGGGCGACGAGGCTTCGGCTGACCAACGTAACCGGCAACTAATTGTTCAGCGCCACTACGCCCCTGCGAATTGCCTGAATAGCCTCGGCGGACTTGTCGCGAATGTCCGTGGAGTAGCCCGTCTTCTTGATCTGCTGCAGCAGGTCAATGACCTGACGGCACCAGCGGACAAAGTCACCTGGAGTCAGCTCCGCGCCACTCTCGGCGGCGGCTTGCAGGCAGTACCCCAGCGGTGCACCCGCAGTCCACTGATGAATTGCCGTAGCAAAAGCCATATCCGGCAAGTCCGTTACCGGCAGCCGGTAACGGCGCTCATCCTCCGACAGTTCCTCCCAGATGCGGTAGGTGTTCCCCAGCGCCTTGGCCAGCGGCTCGGTAGGCACCTCGTCACTGCCTTGACTGGCCTTGCGGTTTTCAAAGACCAAGCTCGACACCGCACCGGCCAGTTCCGCGGGGTCCAGGTCATCCCAAATACCGCGGCGCAGACACGTGGCCACCAGCAAATCCGAGCCGTTGTGAATCTGCGCCAGCCGCAGGCCTTCCTCGGTAATTGTCGGCTCCGCGCCCTCCCGCCATTCCACGTAGTCCATTTGTGTTAGCAACTGCAGCATGCGGTCGAATGTGCGCGCCAATGTATCCGAGGCGGAATCGACGCGCTTTTGCAGCTTGGCCACATGCGCCTCGGCCTGCCGCAGCGTATCGGCGTGACGAGCCATCGTCTCCACCGCAGGATCGCCATGTAGCGGATGCTCGCGCAGCTCCTGTCGCAGCTTCCTCACCGCCGGCGAGTTGCCACCAGTGCGACGCTTCAGCCGCTTTGGTCCCTTTAGCCCCTTGCGGCCAATCTCTGCGCGCACAATTCCGAGCGCACGTCGCGGATGCCGGTCCGCATCCCGAGGCAGCTTAATCGCGCCGACCGTCTGCGGCGCCGCTGGGAAGATATGCGGCTCTACACGCCCCACGAACCCGCCGACACTGATGACACCGGGACGTGGATTCGACTTCGAATGGTCCTCTCGGTACACGACCGCCAGCTGCACCTTCTTACCCTTCGGCAGAGGAATAACCTCGCCTCGACGGAGTCTGCGCAGCGCGGTCACTGTTTCCGTGTGGCGGTCTTCAATATTGCGGCGCTTGGCGTTCTTCTCCTCCTGGGTCAGCTTCGCGCGCAGATCCAGATATTCAAGCATCTGGGTCAGGCGCTCGTCGTCACGCGAACTGCCTTCCTCGCTTGACGACGACGCTTCAGCCTCCGCCCCTTCAGCGTGCGCGTCGGCTCCCCTGCCGAGCAGTTCCGCACGCAGGGCCGCGGCTTCTTGCTTTGCCTTGGACAGTTCGGCGGCGACTCCGACGATGTCGCCATCCGCCTGGAACTGTGCGAATGAGCGCTCCATGACGCGCTTCGAGCCGTCGTAACCGAGCGTCTGCAGGAGGTTGACGCTCATGTTGTAGCTCGGCGCGAAGGTGGAAATCAGCGGGTATGTGCGCGTAGATGCCAGCCCTGCGACAGCCTTCGGATCCATTGCCGGGGCCCACTGCACCACTGCATTGCCGACAGTGTCAATACCGCGGCGGCCAGCGCGACCGGTCATCTGCGTGTACTGACCCGGCGTGAGATCCACATGTGCTTCGCCGTTGAACTTGACCAGCTTCTCCAGCACGACCGTGCGGGCAGGCATGTTGATGCCCAGCGCAAGCGTCTCGGTGGCGAAGACAACCTTGACCAGGCCTTCGTTAAAGAGCTCTTCCACAATGTGCCGGAACGCAGGCAGCATGCCCGCATGGTGCGCCGCAAAACCACGGATGAGAATGCGGCGCCAGCGCAGGAAACCGAGAACCTGCAGATCTTCCTTCGGAATGTGTGCAACACCGTCATCGATAATCTTGGCGATGCGCTCCTGCTCATCCCGGTCAGTGAGCTCTGCGCGCGTAGCACCGACCTGCGCCAGCGCGCCTTCGCAGCCCGCGCGGGAGAAGATGAAAACGATCGCGGGCAGCATGTTCATGGAGCCGAGCATGCGGATAACATCGCCGCGCTTCGGCGGGCGGAACTTGCGCTGCCCCTTATCGCCCCAGCTATACGAGCGTCCACCGCCCTTGTGCTTTTTGTACTGGTAGCGCTCCCTGGCCCCAGCGTCGCCGTAGCCGAACTCGGCACGACGGCACGCCTCCAACAGGTCCTGATTGACCTTGTCCGACTTCGCCTCGAAAAGCGGATAGAGCCGGTTTCCCACCAGCATGTGCTGATGCAGCGGAACCGGGCGCAGATCCGTGACAATGACGTCCGTGTGCCCGCGCACCGTGGACAGCCAGCGGCCGAACTCCTCGGAGTTGGACACCGTCGCGGACAAACCGATGACGGCCACGGACTGGTCGAGGTTCAAAATAACCTCTTCCCAGACAGCGCCGCGCTCGCGGTCTGCGAGGTAGTGAATCTCGTCCATCACCACATGCGTGAGCCTCTTCAGCGTCGGCGAGTCCGCATAAATCATGTTGCGCAGCACCTCGGTGGTCATCACCACGATGTCCGCGTCGCCATTAATAGAAGTGTCGCCAGTGAGCAGGCCTACGCGGTCCTCGCCGTAGTCCTCGATTAGGTCGTGGTACTTCTGGTTGCTCAACGCCTTGATAGGTGTGGTGTAAAAGCACTTGCCACCGCGCTCAAGAGCTGCATAAATAGCGAATTCGCCAACAATGGTCTTGCCCGCACCGGTGGGTGCACAGACGACAACGCCCCGCCCTGCCTCAATTGATTGGCAGGCGCGGAGCTGAAAGTCGTCAAGATCGAAATCCTGTTGGCTGACGAAATCGCCGAGAAGAGTCATGCCTCTAGAGTGTCATAAACCGCGCTAGAGAACATCATCAAAGTCGCTCGTCGGACGATTTCGCAAGTCCTGCGTCGGCATCGGAGTCTCCGGAATCATGCCCTGTGGCCGTGGTGGACGCGAATTGCGAGTAGGACGCATCTGGGATGCCCGCGTCGGCGTCGGCGCGTTCACTGGCGTGGGGCCAGAGACCGGAGAGGTCGTCGGGGCCGCTGATGCCGTCGGCATGCCGCCCGGCTGAATCGACGTCGGCGCACTTACTGAAGTCGGGGCGTCAATGCCGCCCACATCACCGATACCGCCGGCGGAGCCAATCGGGCCGGACGCTGTAATGGGTCCGGAGCCTTGCTCGTCATCGACGTCCAACCAATCAGGTCGCTCATTTGCTTTACGACGGTCATGGAGACGACAAATCTGGATTGCGATTTCCACCAGCAACGTCAGTGCCGTTGCCATTGCGACCATGGATATTGGTTCCTGCCCCGGAGTCATGAAGGCCGCAAAGATGAACAGCGACATAATGATGATGCTGCGCTTGTCCTTGATGCTCTCGTAGGTAACGACACCGGCCATGTTCAACATGACCAGGAAAAGCGGAACCTCAAAGCTCACGCCAAAGCAGACGATGAGCGCCAAGAGGAAACCGAAGTATTGCGAACCGGTGAGTGCAGAAATTTGCGTCTCTTCACCAATCTGGAGCAAGAACTCCAGACCGATGGCGACAACGTAGTAGGCCAGGACGGAACCCATGACAAACAGCAGCGCGGCGGCAGTCACAACTCTGCGCGTGGTGCGGCGTTCCTTCCGAACCAAGCCGGGAGTGATGTAGGCCCAAATCTGGTAGAGCCACCATGGCGACGACATCACCAGACCGGCCAGCGCACCGACCTTCAGTCGCAGCATGAACATTTCAAACGGACTGGTCGCCAGCAGACGACACTCCGCGCCCTCACCGCCGCCGAGACGCATCTCGGGTGGAAGCTGACAGTACGGATCCTTGAGCAACTCACCCAGGGACTTAAAGTGCACAGGGCCAACATTGACCGAGGTAAACGGTATGCGGAACTGACCAATGGTAAAGGCGGTCTGATACCAGATAAAGCCCACAACAGTGCCGACGGCAATACCAGCGAGGGCGAGAACGAGGCGACGCCGGAGCTCTTGAATGTGCTCGACAATAGTCATCACGCCCTCGGGATTGCGCCTACGCTGGCGCTTCCGAGGACGTGATGTGGATGTAGCTGAAGTCACGCTTCAACCGGCCTTCTACTACTGCTGCGGCTGGCCAGGGTTGTTCTGGCCAGGCTGCGGCTGGTACGGCTGCTGCGGCTGAGCCTGCGGTGCCTGCTGCTGGTACTGCTGCTGCGGCTGGTACGGCTGCTGTGGCTGGGCCTGCGGAGCCTGCTGAATTGCAGCCTGCTCCTGGTGCTCGTCATCGTTGCGCATTTCCTTGACTTCGGACTTGAAGATACGCATGGAGCGGCCGAGCGAACGTGCGGCATCCGGCAACTTCTTTGCACCAAAGAGCAAGACAAGAACGACCAGGATAATGATGATTTCCCAGGGACCTAGGTTCGGCATCCGCTTAGAGACCTTTCAAATGAATACAAATACAAGTGGCAAGTTGCCACATCGTGCGCGATTTAAGCTTTGATTTAAGCCTTGTCGTTTCGACCATACTCTGCCAAAGCTTCGCGGGCTCGCGCAACAACGGCGTTTTTCAATTTTAAGGGCTCAGCGACCGTTACGCTCGGTGAACGGCGGAGCACAAAGGAGACTGTTGCGGCCAAGTCGGACATCGGCACGTCAGCGACAAATTCCGACTGCCCTAAGCCTTGGTCAGAGACCAGTTCGGTATCCTCTTCTTCTCCCTCATCTTCAGTAAAGAAGACCGGTTCATAGTCTGCGATCCAGGTGGCGTCGGCGTCGATAAGCACACTTGCCCATTCGGACGTTCCCGTTTCCGCACCAAAGGCGTGGGGATCACGGATATCGACAGGCTCGGGGCGGTGGAAACCGGAGGGAGTGTCGAGGACCTCGGCGGCCTCCAGGCGGTCGACGCGGAAGCTCTTCTGACGACGGTCTTCCTGCGCACGGTCGACAGCGCGGAGATACGTCGTGGATTCAACTGTATAAACGTTGACACAGTCAAGCTCACGGACTGTAATCTGCCCTGAGGCATTCCGGTAGCGCACCTTCAACACCTTGCGCTGATGCAGCGCGGAATAAATCTGCTCAGAAAAGGAAAAGGCCTTGCCATTTTCCGCAGCGGTCGAGTCAATGATGGGGACGTTTATTCCCAGAGCACTGCGTAGTTTTGTCGCGGCCGTCTGCGCGGCCTCGGAGGAAGTGGTGGCTGCGGAGTCCTCGATGGTTTCCAGGATGAGCAGCAAGGTCGCGGTTTCTTCGGCTGTGAGCGCACGTGGCTGGCTGAGCACCGTTGCCTGAGGGCGAATACGGACATCAAAGCTGTTGCGGTAATCAACTTCAAAAGCCCGCACTCCGAGGAGTCCCGGCTGGTCGATGTCGGCAATCTGCTCCACGATTGCCCGAATTCGGGCAAAAGGTATGGCCAGCTCGGTAGCGGCCTCTGTCATTGAACGGTGCTGCGAAAAGTACGGTACGACCGCCAACAACTCGTCGACGCTGACACCTGCGTCCAGTTCCCGGGCTGCATGCACTGTCATTAGTTGCCCTCCAAAGCGTTCTTCGCACCATTCAATCCGCCATGGCGAGCGAGTACCTGCTCCAACCGAGCAATAATCTCCGACCGTGCCTCTTCAGGTGATTCCACAATCAAATCCGGTGCGTAACTCAAACCTGTGGACACAATCTCACTCACAGGTGCCGCTGGCAACTCGTAGCGCCCATCCCCCAACGCGGTCGCTTTCATCACCACATCAGCGCAGGTATTCGGAGCGATACGAACAACCGCCTGATAGGTCTTGCCACCGCGGTGCAACATGTTTTCCGCAATCTGTTGCAAGTCACCATCGGGCATTGGCTGGGTCGCCGACGTCCCTGTATCCGACACATCGCGGATACGGCTGAGCCGGAACATACGCGCCGCCTCACGCTGCGGATCAAAGCCCAACACATAAAAGCGCCCGCGCAGGTTAATCAGACCCCACGGCTCCAGCATGCGCAGTTCATCATCCACGCCGTACTGGCGGGAGTACCACATCTCCACCGTCCGGCGCGGCGAGGTCATTGCAGTCAGCAGTGTGCTGAAATCCACTCGACTCATATCCACCGCATCGGCCACCACCACCGACTCATCCGGCTTCGCAATGGCGTTGCGCTGCGCAAACGATGCGAGCTTCCGCCACGCCGCCACAGCCGTCGAGCTCAGCTCCTCCGAACCAAACGCCGCATTCGCCGCCTGGAAAACCACCGAAGCCTCCGCTTCAGTGAACTCGGGGTCGTGCTGGGTCCACCGTAGTCTGTTCAGGCGCAGACGCTTGACCTTATCGCCCGCGCTTGACGACGAAACCTCCACCGGGACCCCGGCTGCCAGGAGCGCCGCGGTGTCCGCACGTAAATAACGAGCCCGGGAATCCTCGGAAACACGGGAGTAACCCTCGACATGTTTGGAGATCCACGACTCGCTGACCCACCCGGTGTCGTCGGCAAGCGCCAACAGCAGCTGAACCTGGCGTTGGGTCTCACTGATCGCAGCGGATCCGGGGCTTTCCGATACCGGTGGGACAGACACGACTGTGGGGCTCCTTTTCCTGGGGCAGTTTCCGGGGGGCGGAACTAGTTTTCCGGATCCGTATCCGAGGTCTTCTTCGCGGCCGTCAGAATCTCGATCATCTCATTGACCTCATTGTTTTCCGTGGCAAAGGGGTCGCCGAGCATGGTGGAGATGGGATCGTCACCGGAAATCTTCAGGTGTGTCCAGTCCACTACGGTCTTCAAACTGGAGTCTTCAGCTGCAACGAGGAAATCACCGCGCAGCTTCGCACGAGTAGTTGGCGGTGCGATGCGGACTGCCTCAGCGACCTGCTCATCGGTGATCCACCGCGAGGCAATGCCACGGGCTTCCAGCGCACGGAAGATGCCTCGGCCGGGACGGATGTCGTGGTAGGCCAAGTCGATTTGATGAAGCTTGGGGTCCTCCAGCGTTAGACCGCGATCCAGGTAGCGTTTCATGAGCGAGTACTTAATGGCCCAGTCAATGTCGTGCTCAATGAGAGACCAGTCACCGGTTTCCACGGCATCCAGCGCGCGACCCCACAGCTCGACGATGCGGCCCATTTCCTCGTTGGACGTGCCGGCCCCGGCAATGCCCTTGTCTTCATTGACCATGTTTTCTTCGCGGACCTTCAGCCACTCCGTCGCAGCGTCCAGGAACTCGCGTTGAATCTGCAGTGCGGTGCCAGTTTCGCCACTTCGCAGTGGAATCTCGGCCTTGCCGGTCATATCGCGGCTCACCGCACGGATGGACTTGATTTCGTTGGCGACTTCGAAGTCCGGCAACTTCACGCCGGCTTCAATCATCTCCAGTACCAGCTGAGTGGAGCCAATTTTGAGCGCAGTCGTCGTCTCACTCATGTTGGAGTCGCCCACGATGACGTGCAAGCGGCGGAATCGGTTGGAGTCCGCGTGTGGCTCATCGCGAGTGTTAATAATCGGCCGGGAGCGCGTCGTTGCACTGGAGACGCCCTCCCACACATGATCCGCGCGCTGCGAGAAGCAGTACTGAATCGGATCGTTGTGATACGGCGAGGTTGGGTACGGCAGGAAAATCTTCCCCGCGCCACAGATGAGCTGTCGCGTAACCAAGAAAGGTAGCAGCAGCTTGGACAGGGACTTCAGTCCCAGTTCACGTCCAACCAGGTAGTTTTCGTGACAACCGTAGGAGTTACCGACGGTATCAACGTTGTTCTTCAGCAGGTAGACCTTGCCACCGATGCCCTCGTCGGCAAGCTCTGCTTCAGCCTTTTCAGCGAGTTCATTCAAGATGACCTCGCCCGAGCGGTCGTACGCTACCAGCTGCGAGACCGAATCGCACTCAGCGGTAGCGTACTCCGGGTGGCTTCCGACATCGAGGTACATACGACCAGCATTGGGGGTGAAAATGTTGGTTGCCCCGTACTTAGCGATCACCGGGCGGAACATGTAGCGGGCAATCTCATCCGGTCCCAGACGGCGCGAGCCATCCAGCGTCAGAGTGATGCCGAACTCGGTCTCAATACCGGTGATGCGTCGGGTCAACGCCTGCGCCGGTACCGGTGTCGGCGTTGCTTCCGGCTCCTGCTGCCCTACCTGCTGGTCAGTCACTTTTTACTGGCCACCCTTCTGGACATACGAACGCACGAACTCCTCGGCGTTGTTCTCCAGCAGACCATCAATTTCATCCAGCAGGTCGTCAGCAGCTGCAACGTGCTCCTGAGCCTGACCGCCGCCAGCGACCTCGCCGAACTCTTCCTCGTCGCCTCCGCCGGAACCGCCGCCGAAAACCTGAGTGTTACCAGCCATGATATTGCTCCTTAAAAATGAACTTTTGAGTATTACTGCTCTATTACTGCACTATGTGTGCCTATTGTTCGCGGATAGCCCCGAGAGTACGCAGATGCTCAACCACCTTGGCCACTGTCTCCGCAGACTCCAACACGTCACCGCATTCTGCGGCAGTGAAACGGTCAACTTCATCCAGCGTAATGTAGGCCAGCGTAATTCCAGGCGACTCCACGTCACGAGTGCTCCGATACACCCCCGCGGTGTCCACCACCAAGCTGGTCCAACTGCCCGCGACGACATCCTTGCCAAAGCGGCGCAGAATGCCACCGCGTACATACGCACGCGTAGACTCCGGTGCGTATTCAACCGCTCGGTCGACTTCTTCCTCGGTCACGAGTGTGCGCATCGAACCGCGGCGCACCAGCGCATGGTACAGCCCACGAGCAGGGTCAATATCCGAGTACTGAATATCAATCAACGCCAACTTCGGGTGATCCCAGCCTGCGCCCAGGCGGGTACGCAGGCCCTCCATGAGGTTGTATTTCGCCACCCAATCCAGCAGATGGGCTGCCTTGCGGGGGTCGTCGGAAAGCACGTCGAGCACTTCACGCCAGAGCTTGACGACGTCGCCCTGCTGGTCGTAGCTCTCCACGCGACGCAGGTACTCGTACTGCATTTCCACTGCGGACATCCACGTGACATGGTCTGCCAGCTGCAGCTTCTCGGTGCAAGTCAAGTCTCGGGAGACCTTATGGACGGCCTCGACGGGGTTGCGGAGCTGCAGGTCGTCGAAACGCACGCCGTCCTCGATGGCGTCGATGACCAAACCTGTGGTGCCCAGCTTGAGGAAGGTGGCGACCTCGCTCATGTTGGCATCACCGATGATGACGTGCAGGCGGCGGAAGCGATCGGAGTCTGCGTGTGGTTCATCGCGGGTGTTGATGATGCCGCGGTTCAAAGTGGTCTCCAGCGAGACCTCAGTCTCGATGTAGTCCGCGCGCTGCGAAATCTGGAAACCCGACTCCTGCCCCGTCTGCCCCAGACCCACGCGACCAGCGCCCGTGAACACCTGGCGGGTGACGAAAAACGGCGTCAGACCGGCGACGATGTCATCGAACTCGGTTTCTCGGGAGAAAAGGTAGTTCTCGTGGGCACCATACGAGGCGCCCTTGCCATCGACATTGTTGCGGTAGAGCTTCAGCATCGGGCCTGGATTGCCCTCAGCATCGGTGGCTTCGGCGGCAAGCTGAGCTGCGCGCAGCATAATCTTGTCACCTGCGCGGTCAGCGATAACCGCCTCGCGGGCGGTTGCCGTCTCCGGTGAGGAGTACTCCGGGTGCGCGTGATCGACGTAGAAACGGGCACCATTTTGCACCAGCAGGTTTGCAGCGCCGACGGCATTCGGGTCAACAATCGGTGGCTGGTGGTAACGGCGCAGGTCGAAACCACGGCTGTCGCGCAGTGGCGACTCTGGTGCGTAATCCCAGCGGATGCGCCCCGACAGGCCCTCCTCCTGCTCATGCGCGAAAGCGAGCACGGCCTGCGTGGAGGTGAGAATTGGGCTGACATCCGGGTTGTCCGGGCTGGAAATGCCGTACTCAATCTCCGTGCCGAAGAAGCGGTTCGACTGTGCAGAACTGGCGGCGGATTTAGCCATGGCGAATCACCTCGACCGAGGCAACGCGCGCCGCTGGACGACCGGAGATGCGAGCCCACTCATCCGGGTTCGAGGTGTTTGGCAGGTCCTCGTTCTGCGCGAACTCCTCCGCCACTGCAGACAGCAGGTGATCCAAGCTAATACCAGCCTCGCCGCCAGCGATAACCGACTTGATGGCGGACTTCTTCGCACGGTCGACGATGTTGGAAATCATCGCGCCGGAGTTGAAATCGCGGTAGTACATAACTTCGCTGGTGCCATCGGCATAGCGAATCCGCACGTACTCGTTTTCTTCCGTCTTGGCGTACATCCGCTCAACAACCTGGTCAATGAGGTGTGCGACATTCTGCTCCACCCCACCGCGCGCTTCCACCTCGGCTGCGTTATACGGCAGCTCTGGAGTCAAGTACTTGCGGAAGATATCCTTCGCCGCAGCCTCATTCGGGCGCTCAATGCGGATTTTCACATCCAGGCGTCCCGGGCGCAGAATTGCTGGGTCAATCATCTCCTCGCGGTTGGTGGCACCAATCACGATGACGTTTTCCAGCCCCTCCACACCGTCAAGTTCACTGAGCAGCTGCGGAACCACAGTGTTCTCCATATCCGAGGAGATGCCCGAACCACGAGTGCGGAAAATCGAGTCCATCTCATCGAAGAAGACAATAACCGGCTTGCCATCCTCAGCAATGTCGCGAGCGCGGTCAAAAATCAGGCGAATCTGACGCTCCGTCTCACCCACGAACTTGTTCAGCAGCTCCGGGCCCTTGACATTCAAGAAGTACGACTGCGCCCGCTGCGCCTCCGACTCGGTTTTACCTCGGGATAGCGCAATCTTGCGAGCCAACGAATTAGCCACAGCCTTGGCAATCAGCGTCTTACCATTGCCGGGAGGGCCGTAGAGCAGCACACCCTTCGGAGGACGCAGGTTGTATTGCTCAAACAGTTCTGGCTGCAGGAACGGCATCTCCACGGCATCGTGAATCTGCTCAATCTGACTGTCCAAACCACCGATATCCGTGTAGGTGACATCCGGTACCTCTTCCAGCACCAGGTTTTCCACCTCGGACTTCGGAATGACCTCAAACGCATAGCCCGACTTGCGGTCAATCATCACCGAGTCCCCCGGCTTCGGCGACAAATCCCCCGCCAGAGACACCACGAATTCCTCACCGTGAGTATCCGAGGCCAAAATGCGCTCCCGATCCGGCAGCACCTCACGAACATTGGCGATGTCGCCGCTTTCCGGATAACCGCAGTCCTCCACGATTATCGAGCCCTCATTCAGACGCACCTGCGCACCCGGCCGAAGCGCCCGCTCATTAATCTCCGGCTGCACCCGCAGGCGCATCCGTCGATTTCCGGTAAAAACCTCTGCGGTGCCTTTCTCCGGCCCCGGCTTAAGGAAAATACCGTACGTGCTAGGCGGCTCCAGCATGTCCTCCATGTCTTGGCGCAGTAGCTCTAGCTTGTTACGGGAGTCCCGCAACAGCTCAACCAGGCGATTATTACGAATGCCGAGGTTGTAGTTCTTCTGCTCAAGATCACGGATTTTGTCAGACGGCGTTGTCATGTATCCCAGATTACCCATAGGGCCAGATGCCGTTGTTGCTTGGTCGATTTAGACCGTGTGTCGCATCACGCTTTACGACGGCTACACCTCCCAGCGCGAAGCGGCGGGTCTAGAGCTTCTTTTGATTTCGTCGCTGTGGGCGCGGAGGCACCGTGCCGTCGGCAAGCCTGCGTGCCCACACCAGGAATGCGGTATGCGCCTGCATACGGTGCGCCGGGCGGACGGAGAGATCCTGAACATTCCAGTCGCGGACCAGGGATTCCCAGGCGCGTGGTTCGGTGAAGCACTTCTGCGCGCGGATGCCCTCCATGACTTTCATTAGCTGCGGAACAGTGGCGACATAGACCATGAGCACGCCGCCAGGCTGAAGCACCTTCGAAACGGTGTCCAGGCATTCCCATGGAGCGAGCATGTCCAGAATGACTCGGTCGACCGGGCCGCCGAGCGACTCGACGGAGGCCTCGTTGAGATCGCCCAGGCGCAAGTCCCAGTTGTCGGGCTTGTGACCCATGAAGTCGACAACGTTGCGTTCCGCGTGCTCGATGTGATCCTCGCGGACCTCGTAGGAAATAAGCTGCCCGTCAGCGCCGATGGCGCGGAGCAGGTTGAGGCTGAGCGCGCCGGAGCCAGCGCCGGCCTCCAACACGCGCGCACCTGGGAAGATGTCGCCCTCGACGATGATCTGTGCAGCATCCTTCGGGTAAATCACCGCAGCACCGCGCGGCATGGACAGGACGTAATCGACCAGCAAGTGACGCATGGCCAGGTAGACGGTGCCTTCGCTGGAGGTGACGGTGGTGCCTTCCTTGGCGCCGATGAGGTCGTCGTGGAGGATGGTGCCGCGGTGAGTGAAGAACTTGCCACCCTCCTCGAGGATGACGGTGAAGTGGCGATTCTTCGAGTCAGTCAGCTGGACTCGGTCGCCGACTTGGAATGGTCCGCTCAATGCCATAGGTGTGTGGGCTCCTTTTGGGGTTTGGTTGGGTCTGGTTCGGTTTGGTTGGGTCGGGTCATGTCGGGTGCAGCCAAATCCGGGCGGTACTCTAACCTGGCTAGTATGCCCGACAATGCCCAAAGTTCTAAGTCAGCAGTTCAACCTTCCCGCCGCTCTAAGTTGGCGCTGTCGCCGTCGAGAGCTAATGACTACCGCCAGTGCCCGCTGAAGTACCGGTTCCGTGCGATTGACAAGATTCCGGAGCCGTCGACTGTCGCGCAGGTCAAGGGCACGTTGGTGCATGCTGTGCTCGAACAGATGCATGCCTGGCCCCGTGAAGAACGCACTTACCCCGCAGCGGTGAAACGGCTGAAGCCGACCTGGGAGGACATGCGTGCAAAGGACGAGGAACTGATTGAGCTAGTTCCGGAGGATGATTACTACGACTTCCTGGTCGAATGCCGCGGCCTGCTCAAGGGGTATTTCATGATGGAAAACCCCATGGGCTTCGATGCGGCCGAGATGGAAAAGTTCGTTCAGCTGGTTATCGATCCGGATGCGGATCAGACTGTGCCATTGTCAGTGCCACTTCGTGGTTTTATCGACCGCGTCGATATTGCCCCGACCGGTGAGGTCCGGATTGTCGACTACAAGACGGGCAAGAAGCCCTCTCCTCGCTTCCAGGATGAGGCGCTCTTCCAGATGCGGTTTTACGCGCTGGTGTGGTGGCGGCTCACCGGTCGTATCCCGGAACAGCTGCGGTTGATGTACCTGAAGGTTGCCGATGACCTGGTGCTGAGTCCCAACGCGACAGAATTAGAGGCCTTCCAAGCGGAGATTGCCGACTTGTGGTCGGCGATCGTGCGCGACGGTGAAAACGGTGACTTTGTACCGAAGAAGTCCAAGCTCTGCGGGTGGTGTTCTTTCCAGGAGATGTGCCCTGCCTATGGCGGGGTCACACCGGAGTACCCCGGTTGGCCGGGTGCTGTCGGCGATGGCGGCACTGAGTAAAAGCTGCGGATGGGGTGGCTCTCGCGGCGAACTTAGCTTTCGCGGGGTGCCACCGTCGGCGGTAACGGTGTCAGTACAAGTTACTGACTAGGTTTATGACAGGTGAATGGACTTAACCGCTTCGATTTTGTCATAAACCTAGTCAGTTTCTCTATGCGGTGTTCTAGGTAGCCCCCCACTACAGCAGTGCGCTGCCGAAGGCGAAACCGAACGCGACGGACAGGGCAATACATAAGGTGCCTGGGATGATGAACGAGTGGTTAAACACGTATTTGCCAATTCGGGTTGTGCCAGTGTCGTCCATCTCCACCGCGGCAAGGAGCGTCGGGTAAGTAGGCAGTACGAATAGCGCGGAAGTCGCTGCGAAGGAAGCAATCGCAGTGATGGGAGAAACTCCCACCGCGAGCGCAGCGGGCATGATGGCCTTTGCCGTGGCCGCCTGCGAGTACAGCAATGCGGCCGCAAAGAATAGCACGATTGCCAGCATCCACGGCATTGTGGTCAGTAGGCTGCCGGACGCGGCCTTAATGTCGTCGATGTAGTGGTTGATAATTGTGGTTCCCAGCCACGCCACACCGAGAACGCAGACGCTGGCGGACATGCCCGATTTGAACACCGGTGTGTTCAAAATGGTTGCCGCGTCCAACTTGCAGGCCAGCACGATAACAGTGGCGGCGGTCAACATGATTGACATGATCGCCTCGTTTCGTGGGAGCGTGGGGTCAGCGATGAGGCCGACCTGTTCAGTGCTGATGGTCGCGTAGACCATCACCGCGAGAATCGAGAGTAGGAAAATCGCCACGGACCACTTGGCCGACTTGGTTGGCACGTATTCGCTCATCTGGCCACGTGGCTTGGAGACTAACCCCTTTTCCAAGCGGCTTTGATACTCCGGATCGTCGTCAAGCTCTTTGCCTAGGTGATTCGTGACAAAGGCGGTCGGAAGGATGGCGAGGAACGTCGAAGGAATGACAATCGCCAGGAGTGTGAGATAACCAACGCCGCGGGGTTCCATGAGCGAAGCCATCAGCACCACAGCCGCTGAAATGGGTGATGCCGTAATCGCCAACTGAGATGCGATGACCGCCACGGACAGCGGGCGGGACGGGCGAACGCCTCCCTCCTTGGATACTTCGGCGATAACTGGGAGGGTGGAAAATGCGGTGTGGCCGGTGCCGGCGAGCAGTGTCATCAGGTAGGTGACAACCGGGGCCCAGTAGGTGATGTGTCGCGGATTCTTGCGCAGCAACCGTTCGGCAATGTGGACGAGATAGTCCATGCCTCCGGCCTTCTGCATAGCGGCAATTGCCGCGATTACCGACATAATGATGCCGATGACATCGAACGGAATGTCGTCTTTGGTGACCGGAACCCCGGTGATGCCCAGCGCCAAAACGCCCAGCCCACCGGCGAACCCGATAGCAATTGAACCAAGACGCGCGCCAAGGAGGATCGCTGCTAGAACGATAGAGATTTGGACGGCAACTAACATGTGTATCTCCGAAAAGTCACTCGTTAGACTTGTTGCCGCTTAGGACAAATCGTCGAGGCGAGACTCCCCTGCCACGTAGCGCTTCCCCCGGTATTCCGGGTGCATGAGGTTCTCGGTGCTCAGGACCTGGTTGAGCTCCTTCTCGTCCATCAGCCCGCGTTCGAGGACAATGTCCCGGACGGAGCGGCCAGTGCGAGCGGCTTCCTTGCCAATCATATCGCCCTCGTGGTGGCCAATGACCGGATTCAGGTAGGTCACGATACCGATGGAGTTTTCCACATAGCCGCGGCAAACTTCCGGGTTAGCGGTGATGCCGGTAATGCACTTGTCGCGCAGAGTGTCGGTAGCACTGCGCAGCAGTTCAATCGACTCGAAGAGGCATGCGCCGATGACAGGCTCCATCACGTTTAGCTGCAACTGGCCAGCCTCGGCTGCCCAGGTCAGGGTCACGTCGTTGCCGAAGACCTTGAAGCAGGCCTGGTTCGCGACCTCTGGGATTACCGGGTTAACCTTTGCCGGCATAATCGAAGACCCAGCGGCGCGCTCCGGAAGGTTGATTTCATTCAGTCCGGCTCGTGGACCCGATGCCAGCAGGCGCAGGTCGTTGCACATCTTGGAAATCTTCATGGCCGCGCGCTTCAGGGATGCATGCACGCTGACGTAGGCGCCGGTATCGCTGGTGGCTTCGATTAGGTCCTTCGCAGAGGTCACCTTAAAGCCACTGACCTCACGCAGCGCCTGGGTCACGGCCTCGCGGTAGCCTGCCGGCGCATTTACACCGGTACCGATAGCGGTTGCTCCCAGGTTGATTTGCAGCAGGCGTGCCGACGCAGTTGCGATGGACTCCTGCTCTTCCTCAAGGTTGTGGGCAAATGCGTGGAAAGCCTGTCCCAGGGTCATGGGAACGGCATCCTGCAGCTGCGTGCGCCCCATTGTGATGATGTCGTTGAATTCATCACCCTTGGCGTGTAGAGCCTCAACCAGGGAGTCGAAGTGCTTCTGCAGGCTCAGCAGCGACATGTGGATGGCAAGACGGAAACCTGTTGGGTAGGCATCGTTGGTTGACTGGCACTGGTTGACATCATCGTTGGGGTGAATGACGTCGTATCGGCCCTTTTCCAGGCCGAGCAGTTCTAGAGCGAGGTTAGCGATGACCTCGTTGGTGTTCATGTTGAGACTGGTGCCAGCTCCACCCTGGAAGACATCGATTGGAAACTGATCCATGCAGCGTCCCTTTTCCAGGATTTCATCACATGCGGCGACGATGATGTCTGCAACATCGCTGGGCAGCGTGTGGACGCGCTGGTTGGCAATGGCCGTGGCCTTCTTCACCATCACCATGCCACGAATGAATTCGGGCACGTCGTTGATGGTCTTGGCTGAGATTTGGTAGTTGTCGATTGCGCGCAGGGTGTGGATGCCGTAGTAAGCCTCTGCCGGGACCTCCATAGAGCCAAGCAGGTCGACCTCGGTACGTGTTGCGGACATGTGGAAGCAATCCCTTCTAGCCTTTTAGCAGACCTAGTAGACGCAGCCTTGTGGGCCACATTTAGTGGCGATGATTGGTTACACCGCCAAAACTACAGTGCTGGCGTATGTGCCGCATGTACAGGCATAAAGTTACTGCTTCGGTCCGGCTAACGCCGTGCGCACTCTTAGTGTCAATATTACTACCTACGCTAGCGTAGGTAAAGGGTGGATTCAGCTAGGAAGCTCCCACTGGATAGCGTGTAAGGTTCGCGTGACTTAAATACGCGCGATACGGATATTCGAAGCCAAGATCGCCTCGGCACCAATCTTTGCCAGTGCGTCCATGAGCGGGTTGGCCTCTGCCTTCGGAACTAGCGCGCGAACTGCTACCCAATCCTCGTTAGCCAGCGGCGACACGGTCGGGCCGGACAGCCCCGGGGTGAGCTTGGATGCCTCTTCCAGCGCGGACGCACGGATGTTGTAGTCAATCATCAAGTACGTCTTGGCATGCAGAATGCCGGTCATGCGACGCAGGAACACCTGCTGCTCCTCGGTGACCTCTACACCCTTGCGTCCGACAACAACTGCCTCAGAGCTGACCAAAACATCGCCGAATGGCTTCAATCCCTGCTTGCGCAGGGTGCGACCGGTGGAGACAACATCGGCGATAACGTCGGCAACTCCCAAGCGGATGGAAATCTCCACTGCACCATCAAGGCGAATGACGGTGGCGTTAATGCCACGAGCCTTCAGATCCTCGCGCACCAGATTCGGGTACGAGGTGGCAATGCGCTTGCCCTCCAGAGCTTCTACGGTCCACTCCTCATCGGCCGGAGCGGCGTAGCGGAAGGTCGAGGCGCCGAAGCCCAGATTCAGAACCTCATCGACCGGAGCCAGCGAGTCAGCGGCCAGGTCGCGGCCGGTGATGCCCAAATCCAGATGGCCGTTGCCAACGTAGATAGGAATATCCTTCGGGCGGAGGAAGAAAAACTCAATGTCGTTGGCTTCGTCGTGGATGGTCAGGCTCTTGGAGTCGCCTCGACCCGGGTAGCCAGCTTCCTTCAGGATTTCGACTGCCGCCTCGGACAGCGATCCCTTGTTGGGCACGGCAATACGCAGCATGGTGTTGATTTCTCCTACAGGTACTTGTAAACATCCTCGGGGCTCAGCCCGCGACCGACCATGACCACCTGCAGCCAGTACAACAGCTGCGAAATCTCCTCTGCGAGGGCTTCGTCAGATTCGTGCTCAGCTGCAAGCCAGACCTCACCGGCCTCTTCGACAATTTTCTTGCCCTGGAAATGCACACCAGCGTCCAGCGCCTTGACTGTGCCCGATCCCTCGGGGCGCGACTGTGCTTTTTCCTTCAGCTCTGCAAACAGGTCATCAAAGTTCTTCACCCGGTCTATTGTTCCATGTCGTCTACTCGCCCGCGAAAGCAGCCCGCAATAAGCCCAAATTCGAGGTATCCAAATTGCCCGAAATGAAGCGCGCCGGGGGTACTAACGTCCCCACATCAGCCTGCGAAACGCTCACATCCGGCATTGGATTCCACACCACCGTGCATCCCGCAGCGAGTGCAGAGCGCACCCCCGTTGAGGAATCTTCGATAGCCAGGCAGTCCTCTGGCGCAAATCCGGCTAGCTCTGCGCCACGCAAGTACGGATCCGGTGCCGGTTTGCCGTTGGCCACCTCATCGCTACACACTGTTGCGGCGAAGTGCTGCTCCCCCATGACATCAATGCAGGGTTGCGCCACGTGCCGACGGGTATTGGTCACCAACACCACCGGAATGTCACCAGCTCGGGCCTGGTCCAAAATCTCCGGCACACCCGGGCGCCACTCCACCCCATGTTCTAGAACCAATTCTGTGAAGCGACCTTCGACGAATTGGGAGCCCGAGGCAAACAGCTCGTCGTCAAGCGTGCGTCCCGCATGATCAGCACAAATCGACAGCGTGTCCCAGAGCGTGTTGCCGACGCACTGCATGCGCAACTCCGGAGTCAGGCGACGGCCTACGAATTCCGAGAGGTCGTACGTGGCAATCTCCCACAGAGGTTCCGTGTTGATGAGGCTGCCGTCCATGTCCCACAAAATTGCTTTCACACCATGCGACTATGCCAGGCAATCAAGCATTTAGCGATTATGTCAGGAAAACCGTCGGATGAGGGTTTAGAGTTTCAGGAAGGAAAGTATGTTGCGGTGCTGCATGAAACCACCGCATGAACGTGTCCCGCGTGAATGAAAGGCATCGACTCGCTATGACAACCACTGAAGATTCGCTCGCCCAGGCTATCGACCAACCCGAGGCATATTTCATTCCGCTAGGGACGGTCACCGAAGGCGAGCTCAGCTACGAGCGCTTCATGCCCACCAGCTTCACTTATGGGGCGTGGGGGCCGTTTCAGCACGGTGCGCCGCCGTCGGCGCTGCTGACGCGCATGTTGGAGCGCCGCCGTCTGGAAAGCGAGGGGATGCGTATTACTCGCATCGCCGTGGATCTGTTGTCGGCTGTACCGTACACGGAGCTCCGCGCGCGCTCATGGGTCTCGCGCCCGGGGCGGCAAATCGCCAAGGTCGAAGCCGAATTGCTTGCCGACGTCAAGGGTGCCTGGCGGCCAGTTGCCACGGCGTCCGCATGGATGATGGCCACTGCGGATACGCGGGATATTGAGCGTGCATTCGACAAGCAGGTGCCCGGGCCCGAGGAATGCAGCGCCGAGTACATTCCGCTGACCGACGATTGGAGTGGAGGTTACATCGAATCAATTGAAGCCCGCGCAGGGGCGACGGAAGAGCTGGCCGAGACACAGATTCACTGGGTTCGCGCGCAGTACCCAATCGTGCTCGGGGAGGAGCCGACTGCGGTGGAGCGAGTCATGCAGGTAGCTGATACCGCCAACGGTATCGGGGCCACGCTGAGCCCGCACCAGTGGGCGTTTATGAATACCGACTTAGTGGTTCACCTGCACCGACTCCCCCAGCTCGGCGCCTCGGAGAAGTTGGCGGAATCGGAGTTGCAGTCGGAAGACGGCGGCTGGGTGGGCATCGCCGCCCGCGGTTCCATTGGGCCGGACGGAATCGGCATGACCGCGGGCGAGCTCTACGATATGCACGGCCCCATCGGCCGCAGTATGCAGACCTTGCTGGTGCGACCGCAGGGATAACGCGAAGCTACACGTTAAAGTACTTCGCTTCCGGGTGGTAGAGCACGAACGCATCGGTGGACTGCTCTGGGTGCAGCTGGAGCTCCTCAGAGAGCTCCACGCCGATGCGCTCCGGCTGCAGCAGGTCAATCATGCCCTGACGGAAGGTCAGATCCGGACAGGAACCATAGCCGAAGGAGTAACGAGCGCCGCGGTACTTCAGGTCAAAGAAGTCCTGGGTATCGTCGGAGTCTTCCGCGCCAACACTTGTGCCGTCGGAGAACGCGAGCTCGGAGCGAATGCGCTGGTGCCAGTACTCGGCCAGCGCCTCGGTGAGCTGCACGCCGATACCGTGAACCTCCAGGTAATCGCGGTATTCGTTCTTGGCGTAAATATCGTTGGCGAAGTCAGCGATGGGCTGTCCCATGGTCACCAGCTGGAACGGCATGACGTCGGTCTGTCCTGCGGCGATGGCATCTTCGCGCGAGCGAATGAAGTCAGCAATGCATAGGAAGCGACCACGCTGCTGGCGCGGGAAGGTCCAGGACACCACTGGCTCTGCCGCGGGGTCGGGCTGCTCCCCTTCCGCAGGTAGCGGCAGTACGTGTACGGTATCGCCCTCAGAAACTGCTGGGAAGTAGCCATAGACGACAGCCGCATGCTGGAGGATGTTCTCGGCGCGCAGGCGCTGCAGCCATGCGCGCAGGCGTGGACGACCATCGGATTCGACCAGTTCCTCGTAACTCGGCCCCTCGTCGCCGCGGGTGCCGCGCAGTCCCCACTGCCCCATGAACAGAGCGCGTTCGTCGAGGGTGGTCAGGTAGTCGTCGAGGGGCAGGCCCTTGACAATGCGGGTTCCCCAGAACGGCGGTGTCGCAACGGGGACATCTGCGGCGACATCGGAACGCTCCGGCACCTCGGGGGCTTCAGCAGCAGCCTTGGCGGCGCGCTGCGCGGCGATGCGCTTGGAGCGCTCACGGCGGGCGCGGCGAGCTTCCTTCTTTTCGCGGGCGGCAATGGCCTCAGGCGAATTCTCGTCTGGGCCGAGGCCCTTCTTAGCTGCCATCAGCTCGTCCATGATGCGCAGTCCTTCGAAGGCATCCCTGCCGTAGTAGACATCGCCGTGGTAGAGCTCGGACAGGTCGTCTTCCACGTAGCTACGCGTCAGCGCGGCGCCGCCGAGCAGCACTGGGAAGCGGGTGGCATCGCCGGCGGAGTTGATCTCCAGCAGGTTGTCCTTCATCACCACAGTGGACTTCACCAGCAGGCCGGACATGCCGATAGCGTCGACATCCAGTTCCTTGGCGGCGGACAGAATCGTAGCGATCGGCTGCTTAATGCCCAGGTTATGTACGGTGTAGCCGTTGTTGGAGAGAATAATCTCTACCAGGTTCTTGCCGATGTCGTGGACATCGCCCTTCACCGTGGCTAGCACAATCGAGCCCTTGGAGCCCGTGGCATCCTCGGCATCCATAAAGCCCTCGAGATAGCCCACCGCGGCCTTCATTGTCTCGGCCGACTGCAGCACGAACGGTAGCTGCATCTGGCCGGAACCGAACAGGTCACCAACGGTCTGCATGCCGCGCAGCAGGTCCTCGTTGACAATCGCCAGCGGTTCCTTTTCCTTCATGCCCTCGTCGAGGTCAGCTTCGATACCTGTGCGCTCGCCGTCGATGATGCGCTGCGCTAGGCGGTCGAACAGCGGCATGGCGGCGAGCTTTTCGGCCCGGGCGTCCTTCGCGTCAGCGGCGGAGACTCCTTCGAAGAGCTCCATGAAGACCTGCAGTGGGTCGTATTCCCCGTCGGGGTGTCCCGCTTCACGACGGCGGTCGTAGACCATATCGAGAGCGACTTCGCGCTGTTTGTCGTCGATCTTGTTCATCGGCAAGATCTTGGAGCTGTGGGCAATGGCGGAGTCCAAGCCGGCCTCGATGCACTCGTTGAGAAACACCGAGTTGAGTACCTGGCGGGCCGCCGGGTTCAGACCGAAGGAGATGTTGGACAGGCCGAGCGTGGTGTGCACGTTCGGGTGGCGACGCTTAAGTTCGCGGATGGCTTCGATGGTTTCGATGCCGTCGCGGCGAGTTTCCTCCTGGCCAGTGGAAATCGGGAAAGTCAGACAGTCGACAATGATGTCCTGCTCGCGCAGTCCCCACGTGCCGGTGATGTCGGCGATGAGGCGCTCGGCAATCTCAATCTTCTTGTCCTTCGTACGCGCCTGACCTTCTTCGTCGATAGTCAAAGCGACCACGGCAGCACCGTGCTCAACAACCTGGCGCATAATGCGCTGGTAGCGCGAGTCCGGGCCATCGCCGTCTTCAAAGTTCACAGAGTTGACCGCGCAGCGACCACCGAGGTGCTCCAGGCCAGTCTTCAAAACTTCCGGTTCCGTGGAGTCCAGCATGACCGGCAACGTCACCGAGGTGGCGATTTGGGATGCCAGGGTTGCCATGTCATCGCGACCGTCGCGCCCCACGTAGTCCACACACAGGTCAATCATGTGTGCGCCATCGGTGACCTGACCGCGGGCGGTGTTAAGGCACTTCTCCCAATCGCCGGCCAGCATGGCCTCGCGGAAAGCCTTGGAACCGTTGGCGTTGGTGCGCTCACCAATCATGGTGATGCCGGTTGTCTGCGTCAGCGGAGTTGCCGAGTACAGCGAAGCGACCTCATCGATTGGCTTTGCGTCCGGATCCGTCGATGGGCGTGCTGCCTGAACAGCAGGGCCCTGCTCAGCGTAGGCGCCTGCACCGGTAATAGCATCGCGAACAGCGGAAACATGCTCCGGTGTGGTACCACAGCAGCCACCGACCATCGCCAGGCCAAACTCTTCAACAAAGCCGCGCAGCGCTGTGGCTAGCTCTGGTGCGGTCAGCGGGTAGGTCGCACCGTTCTTACCCAGCACTGGCAGACCCGCATTCGGCATTACAGATACCGGGATGGAGGCGAAATTGGACAGGTAGCGCAGATGCTCGCTCATCTCGTCCGGGCCCGTTGCACAGTTCAGGCCAATCATGTCGATACCCAGCGGCTGCAGCGCCGCCAGGGCCGCACCAATCTCCGAGCCCATCAGCATGGTGCCTGTGGTCTCGACGGTCACGTGGACGACGATCGGAATCTTCTTCTCAGCCTGACGCATGGCGGCTTTGACGCCGTTGACGGCCGCCTTTACCTGTAGCAAATCCTGACAGGTCTCAATCAAAAACGCATCCGCGCCACCGGAAATCATGCCGAGTCCGGCCTCCGTGTAAGCGTCGCGAAGCTGAGCGTACGGAGCGTGCCCCAACGACGGCAGCTTCGTGCCCGGGCCCAGCGAACCGAGGACAAAGCGTCGCATCCCCTCGCGCCCCGGCCCCATTTCGTCAGCGACCTTGCGGGCGATTGCGGTGCCCTTGTGCGCTAGCTCCTGGATACGGTCTTCAATGTCGTAATCCGCGAGGTTCGGGAAGTTGCAGCCGAAGGTATTGGTTTCCACCAGGTCGGCGCCGGCCTCGAAATAACGCCGGTGAATCGTCTCGATGATGTCGGGACGAGTGTCATTGAGAATCTCATTACAGCCCTCGTAGCCGAGGAAGTCCGCGTCAACGTCGAGGTCAAAAGACTGCAGCTGGGTACCCATGGCGCCATCGCCAATGAGTACACGGCTGTGCAGTGCGGTGAGGAACTCGGAAGAGTGGCGATCAGTCATGAATAGACACCTTAGTCTACTTTCATAACCGCGCCGTTAATCGGGCTGGTTATTCCATCTCAAAGTAGCTTTCCGCCTTCACCGCAGGCAGGTCCAAACCGACAGCCTTCGTTGCGGAATTGATAATCGCGAGAATCTCGTCGAGCTCCTCATCAAAAATCGAGCCACCGTGCTCATGCTCAATCGCAGCCACGCGCTGTAGGCAGTTCTCTACCGCCTGCGTTGCGGCTTCTTCTCGCTTATCGACGGCCAGCTCCGCCGCCTGATCAATACCAGCGGCGGCCCCACGGAGGGCTTCCCCGACCTGGTCGGCTACCGATTCGTCAAAAAGTGGCTCCCAGAACTCGCGTTCCTCGGGCTGCAGGTAGCTGCCGGTGGCAAACATGCGCAAATCGGCAACTAGCTTATCGATGTTCTCTTGCGTTACTTCGACAGCAGACAGATCTGAGTTGCTCATGCTCAAATTTTAACGCCAAGCAGCGCGTCCAGCGCGGCGGCAACGAATTCTCCGGCACCCGCTGCGCCGGTTACTGTGCCAGCATCTGCCTTGTTGCCGGTAGCCGAGGACCACTCCGCAGCCCAGGCATCGATAGCGGCCAGAGCAGCCGGCGTATCCAGGTCATTGGCCAGGCTTGCGCGCACATCGGCAACCAGTGCCGCTGCTGCGCGTACAGCCTTCTCATCGGTGGCAGTCTTAGTAGCTGCGCAAGCCGCTCGCCAGGCCTCGAGACGTGCCTTGGCCGCCTCCAGCACCTCGTCCGACCAATCGCGATCAGAGCGGTAATGGCTGGCGAACACGCCAATACGAATAGCACTCGGGTCGACGCCGGCGGCCACCAGCTTGGAGACAAACACCAGGTTGCCCAGCGACTTGGACATCTTCACGCCATCGAGCGCAATCATGCCAGCGTGAACATAATGGCGCGCCATACGTGCACAGCCAGTAGCGGCTTCAGCGTGAGCCGCCGAGAACTCGTGGTGCGGGAACGCGAGATCCGAGCCACCGCCCTGAATGTCGAAGCTCTTCCCCAGGCGGTTGGTGGCAATCGCCGAGCACTCAATGTGCCAACCCGGCCGGCCCGCACCAAAAGGAGCCTCCCAGCTTGGCTCCCCGGGGCGAGCGGCACGCCACACCAGCGCGTCCAGTGGGTCCTCCTTGCCCGGGCGATCCGGGTCGCCACCGCGCTCCGCAAAGAACTCCGCCATCTGCTCTGCCGAGTAATTGGACTCGTAACCAAAGTTCTCAGTGGCAGTCTTGCGGAAGTACACATCCGGGTACTCGTCATCGGTGAGCTGGTAGGCTGAGCCATTCTCCAGCAGCTTCTCGACCATTTCCACGACCTCGCCCACGGACTCAATGGCGCCGATATAGTCGCGCGGTGGAATCACCGACAGGTTTTCCATATCCGAGCGAAACAAATCAATCTGCGAGGTGCCCAGCTCGCGCCAGTCCACCCCATCGCGCTCCGCACGTTCGAACAACGGGTCATCGACATCGGTGATGTTCTGCACGTAATGCACCGAGTGTCCATTGTCCAGCAGCTGACGGTAAATCAGATCAAAGGTGAGGTAGGTTGCTGCGTGCCCCAGGTGCGTGGCGTCATAGGGTGTGATGCCACACACGTACATGGTCGCCTCCGGTCCCGCTTCCACCTGGGAGACCTTCTGATCCGCGGTGTCGTAGAGGCGTAGGGGTACCGATGTTGAGTTTTCGTCGTCAAGCGAATGCGCCTTACCTGTATTGCTGGCGCGGTTGAACACATCGAAACGCGCATCGCCGAGACTGGGAACCTGTGGTTGGGGCCACGAATGCATTAAATACTCACTACCTCACTAAACAGCGTTGATCGTGCCGAAGCCGAGCAACACCATAACAATCAAACCGACCGGGATGCGGTACGCGGCGAACCAAGCGAAGGAGTGGTTCGACACAAACTTCAGCAGCCATGCGATAGACGCATAGCCGACGACGAAGGCAATCAGCGTACCGATGGCCAATTGCGCACCACTAGCGGCCTGTCCCGCCGCAGGGTCAAACGCGTCTGGAAGCGAAAAAATTCCAGCAGCGAAAACAGCGGGGATAGCCAGCAGGAAGGAAAAGCGCGTTGCAACCTCTCGGTCCAAGTGCAAGAACAGGCCGGCAGACACCGTACCGCCCGAGCGCGACACACCCGGAATGAGCGCCAGGCACTGCGCGAAACCCATGACGATGGCATCTCGCATGGTCAGCTCTTCATAGTTGCGCTCACGACGGCCGAACTTCTCTGCGGCGATAAAGACAAAGGAGAAAAGCACCAACACAGCGGCTGTAATCCAGAGATTGCGCAGGTTATCGCGGATGAGGTCCTTCCCCAGCACACCGATGATGGCAATCGGCAGCGTACCGACAATCACCATCCAACCCATGCGGTAGTTGAAACCGCGGGCTTCCTTATTGAACAGACCGGCAAACCAGCCAGTGAGGATCTGCCAGATGTCCTTGGCGAAGAACACCAACACAGCCAATTCGGTGCCAAGCTGCACCACAGCGGTGAAGGATGCACCGGCGTCCTGGCCCCACAGCAGCTCGGAGACAATCCGAAGGTGCCCCGAGGAACTCACCGGGAGAAATTCCGTCAGACCTTGCACTACGGACAGGATGATCGTCTGCGCCCAGGTCATGCCGGTGCCGGCGGTATCGGCAGCGGTATCCGCTGAGGCGCTTAGTGTCGTCATGATAGTCACGGGTGTATAGGCTACTCGTCCGGTTTGTGTTGTGGCTATAGCGAGGTTTCGGTGCGGCGATAGCGAGACCTCTCCCGCGGAACTTTTCCCGCGACCGCACACGGGTGTCCTAAAGTAAAAATCGTGCAACAACGAATTCTGGGCAACAGCGGTTTACGCGTCTCCGCCTTGGGGCTGGGTACGGCCACCTGGGGTGCGGGTACCAGGCAAGACGAGGCCGGACGCATCCTGACGGACTTCCTCGACGCCGGAGGCAACCTTGTCGACGCTTCCCCACTCCACGGCGGCGACACTGTTGCCGACATGCTGGGTGCGGTCATCGCAAAGCGCGGCGTTGCCGACGAATTGGTGCTCTCGGTCGCATCTGGCATACACCCCGAGCGGCCCGTCGGCAGGCGCGTGGACTGCTCGCGTAAGACACTGCAAAAGGACCTCGACGAAACGCTCGGACGCCTCGGCGTCGAACACATTGACCTGTGGTCGCCCGGCTACTGGGATGGGCTGACCCCACCGGAAGAGGTCGCCGATACCCTGGAATGGGCTGTGCGCACGGGGAAAGTACGTTACGCCGGAGTGCGTGGATACAGCGGTTGGCAGGCAGCGGTGACGCATGCCGCCGCGGATCGAATCGCTCCGGTGTTCGCACAGCATGAGTACTCGCTGCTCCAGCGAAGCCCTGAGGCAGAACTGCTGCCCGCCTGTGAGCATTTGGGGCTCGGCTTTATCAGTGGCGCCCCACTGGCCCAAGGTGTTTTGACCGCCAAATACCAGCACATCATTCCCGAAGACTCCCGCGCTGCTTCCGAACACGCCGACGCAGAGGTACAGGACTATCTCGACACACGCGGCGTCACGGTTGCAGGCGCGCTGACCACCGCAGCCAAGGGGCTCGGCGTCAGTGCTGCCGTCGCAGCGATTTCCTGGGCACGCGATCGGCCGGGCGTCACCTCGATTCTCGTTGGCGCTCGAGACCGCGCTCAGCTACGCGAAAACCTCACCTCCGAACAACTCACGCTGCCACCGCAGATTTGCAACGCGCTTGACGACGTCACGCTGTAATCAGTAACGGCAGTCTTCTAAAGACTTATAAGGCACAACGAATGCGAGAACCTCCCACGGCTGGAGGCGTCCACAAAGTAATCAGGCCGGGGTGGTAGTTTCTATAGCGTGAGTGAAAACAGTCGTCGACGTGTCATAACCTCCCTTCTAGCGGGGCTTTCCGCTAGCGCAGTGGTCCTGGCAGGGTGCTCCTCCGATGTGGAAGGAGACATCGATGCCGGAATGGGCAACGCCACGCCAGTGCCGGCCGCTTCACCCGCTGCTCCCGATACTGCTATCGGTAGAGCCAAGAAGATTGATGAGGACGTTACCGATGCCGTGTTGGTCGGCGACCGAGTTGTCCTGAAGGCCGGGGACAAGATCTTTGCCGGTCCGCTGAATAACCCAATTGAGCGATCAATGAAGCTGGACGCGAAGTGTGGTGAGCTCGCGCCGGGCGGCCCTAACGCTCTGCTGCCGTGTGAAGATGGCATCCACGTCATTACTGACCAGGCTACGGAAACGGCCGTTGTCGGCCGTGGCACCAACTACTCCGCCGCAGTTGGCCTGGAAGGCGGCCGCATCATCGGTGCCCATGCGGATAGCAATGTCGTCGATGTGTTCGGCGCTGATGGCGAGTTGGCCAGTGACTTCAAGGCTGCCAATAACGGGTCGCAGCTCGTTGAGATTCCCAAAGCGGACAATGACGCGGACGTCAAGCTGTTAGAGGTCAACCGTCCGGAGACTTCGGTGCATGAGCTCAAGCTCGATGAGTCCCGCGCTGGCTCTGCGCTGCGTGCGGGCATCGGCGTCGGCAAGGTAGCTTCCGGTGATCATGTCATTGCTGCCGCAGACACCAAGGGCAACCAGCTTCTTATTTACACTGCCACTGACGTCATTCGCCTCCACCAGGCAGCTCCGGCCCCGGAGGCTCCGTGGGCGGTAGCGGTCGATGAATCGCGCGGAATTGTCTGGGTGACTTCGACGAAGGTGAACAAGCTGACTGGCTACGACATCAGCTCGGGTACCCCAGTCAAGGTCGCGGACATCAACACGGTTGCAGATCCACAGTCGATTGTTGCCACCGAGGATGGCCAGATTGGCGTCTTCTCGGCTACCGGTGACGGGGCCCAGATTTTTGACTCCGCGGACGTCGATAAGGCAATTGCTGATTTCAAGCAGGATGCAGAGAAGATCCGTGAGGAGATGTCGGTTCGGGAACCAGCCGATAAACTACCGACCGGTGCAGGTGACACCAAGGGAGCAGACGACTCCGAGGGAGAGACTAAGTAGATGCCTTCGAAACTTCGCGCCAAGTCCTATCAACTCGCGCTAAAGGCAATGTTCCAGGTCCCACCGGAGCAGATTCACGAGGCCATCTCGAAGACCCTGAAGGGGCTGCAGAAGTCGGAGAGTCTACAGCGGGCGGTGAGCAAGTTACTCGTTGTTGACGATGCTGTGCTGCGTCAAACCGTGTTCGGCGTGGACTTCCCGCGTCCGCTGGGGCTCGCCGCAGGCTTCGACAAGGCTGCTATTGCTCCGGATTGCTGGGGGCCAATTGGTTTTGGCTACGCGGAACTGGGAACCGTGACTGCCAAGCCGCAGCCGGGCAACGATCGCCCGCGTCTGTTCCGTCTGAAGGAAGATCGCGCCATTTTGAACCGCATGGGTTTCAACAACCCCGGCGCCGCTGCTGTAGCGGAGAACTTGCGGGCGCGTCGCAGTGACGACGTGATTGGTATCAACATTGGTAAGACCAAGGTGACTCCGCTGGAAGAGGCCGTCGATGACTATCGAGAATCGGCTAGCCAGCTCGGCGGCTTGGCGGACTACGTTGTTGTCAACGTCTCCTCACCGAATACGCCGGGTCTGCGCGACCTTCAGGCAGTGGAGTCACTGCGCCCGATTCTGGCAGCGGTGACTGAGGAGACCGACTCGCCGGTGCTGGTCAAGATTGCTCCTGATCTCTCCGACGATGATGTCATCGCAGTTGCTGACTTGGCGGTTGACCTGGGGCTGGCGGGCATTGTGGCTACCAACACCACCATTTCTCGCGAGGGCCTGCGTACGCCCGCGGATGAGGTCGCGGAGATGGGGGCCGGTGGAGTCTCGGGTGCTCCTGTGGCAGCTCGGTCACTAGAGGTGCTGAAGCTGCTGCACGAGCGCGTCGGAGACAAACTAGTTCTCATCAGCGTCGGCGGCATAGAAACGGCTGAGCAAGCGTGGGAGCGGATTGCCAACGGCGCTTCCCTACTGCAGGGCTACACACCGTTGATTTATGGCGGTCCGGACTGGATTCGTGACATTCACCAAGGGTTGGCTCGCCAGATTCGAGCTCAGGGATTCTACTCCATTTCGGAGGCAGTCGGCTGTGGTCTGCCGTGGCGTGGTTAATTGCTGAAAGCCGTTGAGGCTTCCTAACCCAATAAACACGTGACCCCGGGGCCAGCGGCCATGAAGGCGCTGGCCCCGGGGTTTTCTGTATGAGTAGCGTGCCCGGTCGGTTGAGTTGCCCGTGTGGGCGTCGTATCCCTACTCCCCGACGTTCTCCCACCACGGCGTGATGATGGCACGCGCAATCGAGTGGAAGTACAGATTGAAGCCAAGCACGGTCGGCGTCGCATCTTCCGGAACTTCAAGCTTCTCCACGTCGACCGCGTGCACCGCATACATGTAACGGTGTGGGGCATGCTGCGCCGGTGGGTTAGCTCCGTAGTGACCACGCATGCCCGAGTCGCCGACAAGCTGGATAGCGCCTTCTGGCAGCTTAGAGCCGTCTTCGGAGCCAGCTCCCTGTGGCAGACCCTTTTCGGTCGCTGGAATGTTGAAGACAGCCCAGTGCCAGAAGCCCGAAGCGGTCGGAGCATCCGGATCGAAGCAGGTCACGGCAATGGACTTAGTGCCCTCCGGCAGATTTGCCCAATCCAGTTGTGGGGAAACATTCGACGGAGCGCGGAATTCATCCGCAATCTTCTCGCCGTCCTTGATATCTGGCGAGGACAGCTCGAAGGTTGGCAAATCCTTCAGCGGTGCGTACGGATCTGGTCCCGGGAAAACCGGAGCATTTGCAGTGTCGTTTGCGGTGTCGTTGGAATTCGTAGTCATAACTACCAGTGTGCCTACTTTATGAGCGCGCTGCAGGGACTTTACAAGACTCCCTATCTGCAGGGCCTGATTCTCAGTGCGAATCCAAGGCGGATGCGGGGCTAACACCGCTGATGTAATTACACCCAGGTTTGGCGCGCTAATGCCCCTCTGACCTGCCAATTTGTGTTTCATTATGTAGTCGGGATACAGTATCACAGGTCAGCACGGAAGTGCTTCCTACCCGGTCCGGGTGGCGGAATGGCAGACGCGCTAGCTTGAGGTGCTAGTGCCCTATTAACGGGCGTGGGGGTTCAAGTCCCCCTCCGGACACAAGATAAATCCCGAGAAACTGCAATTAGTGCAGCTCTCGGGATTTTTGCTTTGTCTGTCGGACCAATGGGACTGCCCTATTGCAGCGCCGAGGTCAAGCGGAAAACAGAGTCCAGGTAGCGCTGACGAAGGGGCCGGTCATTCCATTCCTCCTGGGTGAGCAGGAAAGATTTGTCGCGGTACTCGTCGGCAAGCGTGATCAGTTTGTCCACGATGGAACCGGCGGCGGAAAGAAGCGTGATCTCGTAGTTGAGGCCGAACGAGCGCATATCCAGATTGGAGGAGCCGAACATGGCCATGCGGTCGTCGATAACCATGAACTTGGAGTGCAGGACCGCAGGCGCCGGATAGCGGTAGATCTTCACGCCAGCGGTTAGCAGTGCCTGGTAGTAGGACTGCTGCGCGTGGCCGACCATGAACTGATCGGACTCTTCGTTGACGTAGAGCTGGACGTCGATGCCTCCATATGCGGCAGAGGTCAGCGCCATGAGCATGGATTCGTCGGGGACGAAGTACGGGCTGACGGCGATAATCCGCTCGTGTGCCTGGTAGATCATGTTATTGAAGACGCGCAGGTTCGGCTCCGTGCTGAAGCCCGGACCCGACGGCAGCACCTGGACAACGTTGTAGTTGTCGTTGACTTCGGTGTTGTGGAGTGAATAGTCCCTGGTGGCGTCTGGGGTCTTGTATAGCTCGCTGGTCCAATCAACCGCGAAAATTGCGTCGAAGGCCAGCGCAATATCGCCCTCGAGCTCAATCCACGTGTCCACCCAGCGACGGCCGATCTTATGGTTCTTTTTCTTCTGATATTCGGGCTCAATCAAATTCTGCGAGCCCATGAATACAATGTCGCCGTCAACAACTACGAGCTTGCGGTGATTACGCAGATCCAGGCGGCGCCAGGTGAGCTTCAGCAAGCTCACGGGCAGCATCGGGTGCCAGGAGATTTTAGCCTGGTCCAGGCGCCTTTTCAGCTTGTAGTAGCCGGGGTACTTCCACGAACCAATTGGATCGACCAGTACCTTGACCTCTAGTCCCCTGTCGTGCGCGCGTTCAAGAGCCTGTATGAAAGGCTCCGTGCTGGAATCCAGTGCAAAGATGTAGGACTGCACGTGGATTGATTTCTGGGCCGCATCGATGGTCTCAATCATGCGGTCAATGGAGGCGTCGAATTCGGTGAAAAGTCCCTTTTCCGCGCTGGCAATTGCCGGCATTCCCGTGAGCTGGCGCGAGAGCTTGAATACGTTGACAACGTCATCTTCTATCTCGGCATCGTCCGGTACGTCGGGCAGATGCTCGGTACGTTCCGCAATGAGCTCCTGTGCCAGTGCCTGTACCTCATGCCGACGGCCCGTAATCTGCTGCGAGCCCAGGAAGAGGAACAGAGGTAGGCCGATAAATGGAATCAGCAGAATCAGCAGCAGCCACGCCGTCGAAGCCGATGGGCTTCGGTTTTCCGGCACCCATCCAATCGCGATGAACTTAATCGTGTAGTCGAGTGCGAAAAATAGTACTTGCCACCACGTTAAGTCCTCCACCAGCCACGGGAAGGTACCCATCAACCAATCCATGCAGATGATATTACTGAAGGAATTTTCAGTACCTTTGGTCGCGGCCCCTTAGGTGCACTCTCCCCTTTTCGTGACAGCCTATTGTGACATCTGAAATTGAATACTGGTATCAATACGTAGTAAGGTTCAACTCATTGAACATCGCAAGCGTTTGGCATGTCGACTTCGAAAGGACTACCCCTCCAAATGACTGAGAAGGCTCCTACGAGCACCGAGTTCGACGTTGCCACTAACGTACTGAAGTTGATGGCCGACAAGACGCGTCTCTCGATCCTGTCGCTCCTCCGTGACGGGGAGATGACCGTCACCGCCATCGCTAGCGCGCTCGATCGCCCCGTCCCCGCGATTTCTCAGCACCTGGCGAAGTTGCGCATGGCCAATATGGTGCAGACCCGCAAGGAGGGCACGTCTAGCTTCTACTCTCAGCCCGACGAGCACCTTACCAACCTCGTGGTCAACGCTCTCCACTTCGCCGAACACACGCTCTACAGCGATCCGCCCCATCACCGCGGTCAGTAGGCGCACACGGATACGCCCGCTTTACTCGCTTTACGACGAAAACCCCGCGCCTTTCTGAACCTAGTTGGCGAGCCCGGCGTTCGATGCCCTTCCCTGGTCAAATGCCTCCATGATGCGCTGGGCGGCGAGCGTCGGTGTGAGCAGCCCCGAGCGGAGTTGTTTTTCCACCAGGGTGCTCTCTGTCTGCACAGCCTCGTTGGTGTTGAGCCGCTGCAAGAGCGTCTCGTGAACCATGGACCACATCCACTTAATCTGCTGGTTAGCGCGGTTTTCATCAAAGAGATGATTCTCGTGCATAGCCTCGACATGGTCTTCGATGGCTTGCCAGAACTTGTCGATGCCGTCGTCCTCCAATGCCGACATAGTCAGTACCGGTGGCGTCCAGACTTGGTCTGAGGAACGAACCATCTTCATGGCCGTCATCAGATCACGCGCAGCGCGCTTTGCCGGGCGCAAGTTCTTACCATCCGCCTTGTTGATAGAAATCACGTCGGCCATCTCCAGCACACCCTTCTTGATGCCCTGGAGTTGGTCACCAGCGCCGGCGAGTGCCAGAAACGCAAACGTATCCACCATCTGGGCCACCGCGACCTCGGACTGACCGACGCCGACAGTTTCGACGATGACAATGTCGTAGCCTGCGGCCTCGAGCACCACCATGGCCTCACGCGTTGCCTTGGCGACACCACCGAGTGTGCCCGCAGAGGGCGACGGACGAATGAAGGCTTCATCCGCGGCCGAGAGCCGGGACATACGGGTCTTGTCGCCCAGAATCGAACCACCGGACTTCGTCGACGACGGGTCGATGGCCAGCACTGCAACGCGGTGGCCCTCCTCGATCAGCTTCAGTCCGAGGGTTTCAATCGTGGTTGATTTACCGACGCCGGGGACGCCGGTAAGGCCGACACGCATGGCCTTGCCGGAAAATGGCAGCAACTTCACCAGTAGTTCCTGAGCCAGCACCTTATGCGCCGGAGCAGTCGACTCCAGCAGCGTGATTGCCCGGGCCAACTTAGTGCGGTTTCCAGCCCGCACGCCCTCAAAGAGGTCGTCGACATCGATCCGTCGTCGCGCACGGCGGACGACTTCGGGGGCTACAGCGGTCTTTCCCTCAACGACCGTGCCAGCGGTAGTGACGAGGGTGCCCAGGTTTTCTTCAAGATACTCGTTCATCGCTACTTCTCAATTCCGACAACGCGCTGAGCTGAACAGTCAGCCCAGCGCGGATGCGGTAGTTATTTAGGACTCTTCGTCAACGGCAAGGTCGAGGCCCAGCTCGTTAGAGAGCTTGGTCATCATGTCGATTGCCGAATCAGCGATGACAGTGCCCGGCGGGTAAATAGCCGCGGCGCCGGCATCGTAGAGTTCCTGGAAGTCGCCCGGTGGGATAACACCACCGACAACAATCATGATGTCCTCGCGCCCCAGCTTTGCCAGCTCATCGCGCAGGGCAGGAACGAGCGTCAGGTGTCCGGCGGCTAGTGAAGAAACACCGACGACGTGGACATCCGAGTCGACGGCCGATTTGGCGGCCTCCTCCGGAGTCTGGAACAGCGGTCCCACGTCAACGTCCATGCCGAGGTCCGCGTAGGCGGACGCGATGACCTTCTGGCCACGGTCGTGACCATCCTGGCCCATCTTGGCCAGGAAGATACGGGGACGGCGACCTTCCTGCTCTTCGAACTTATCGGCCATGGCGATGGCCTTGGAGACGTTGGACACGGCTCCCTCCTTGCCAACTTCGTCCTTGTAGACGCCGGAGAGAGTACGGATCTCGGCCTGGTGGCGGCCAAAGACCTCTTCCATGGCGTCGGAGATTTCACCGATGGAGGCCATGGCGCGAGCACAGTCGACAGCGAGCTTCAACAGGTTCTTGTCCAGGTCCCCCGGTTCACCCGGGTTACGGCAAGCGTCGGTCAGAGCGGCCAGTGCCTTCTGAACCTCTTCCTCGTCGCGCTCGGCGCGCAGGCGAGCCAGCTTGTCAATCTGCTCTTGGCGTACGCGGGAGTTCTCAACCTTGAGAACCTCGATGGCCTCGTCCTCTTCGACCTGGTACTTATTCACGCCGATGAGAGCCTGACGACCCGAGTCAATACGGGCCTGCGTACGAGCTGCGGCCTCTTCAATACGCAGCTTCGGAATGCCTTCGATGGTGGCCTGTGCCATACCGCCGGCCTCTTCGACCTCGTCGATGTGCTGGCGTGCACGCTTGACCAGCTCATTAGTCAGCCACTCGATGTAGTAGGAACCAGCCCACGGATCAACCGGACGCGTGGTGTTGGACTCCTGCTGAAGCAGCAGCTGAGTGTTACGAGCAATACGGGCTGAGAAGTCAGTCGGCAGTGCCAGAGCCTCGTCCAGTGCGTTGGTGTGCAGCGACTGGGTGTGGCCCTGTGTTGCGGCCATAGCCTCAACAGCAGTACGCGCGACGTTGTTGTAGACATCCTGGGCGGTCAGCGACCAACCAGAGGTCTGCGAGTGAGTACGCAGGGACTGGGACTTCGGGTTCTTCGGGCCAAACTTGCCAACCAGCTCGGACCAGAGGATGCGGCCTGCACGCAGCTTGGCGATCTCGGTGAAGGTGTTCATCGAGATGCCCCAGAAGAAGGACAGACGCGGAGCGAACTTATCAACTTCAAGGCCAGCGTCAATACCGGCCCGCAGGTACTCGATGCCGTCGGCAAGCGTGTAAGCGAGCTCAAGGTCGGCCGTCGCGCCCGCTTCCTGAATGTGGTAGCCGGAAATCGAAATCGAGTTGAACTTCGGCATCTTTGCCGAGGTGTACTCGAAGATCGAGGAGATGATTCGCATCGAAGGCTTCGGCGGGTAGATGTACGTGTTACGAACCATGAACTCCTTGAGAATGTCGTTCTGGATCGTACCGCGCAGCTGCTCGGTCGAAACGCCCTGCTCTTCAGCGGTGACAATGTAGAAGGCCAGAATCGGCAGCACAGCGCCGTTCATGGTCATAGACACCGAGACGCCGCCCAGGTCAATGCCCTGGAAGAGCTCACGCATGTCGTAAATCGAGTCAATTGCCACGCCGGCCATACCGACGTCGCCGGACACACGCGGGTTGTCCGAGTCGTAGCCACGGTGGGTAGCTAGGTCGAAAGCGACCGAAAGGCCCTTCTGTCCGGCCGCGAGGTTGCGGCGGTAGAAGGCATTGGACTCAGCTGCGGTGGAGAAGCCAGCGTACTGGCGAATAGTCCACGGTTGGTTGGTGTACATGGTCGGGTACGGCCCGCGCATGAATGGGGCGATACCCGGGAAAGAATCTACCGGGTGGCCCTCGGCAGCAGCGGCGTCGCGGTCAGCGCGATCGTAGACGCGCTTGACATCGATGCCCTCTGGAATGGTCCACACTTCACCAGCTTCCGCGGCAGCTGCCTTGTTGGTGGCAGCGGCTGCGTCGTCGGTGTTGCGGGAGATGTCAGCGAAATTTGGGATGGTGGTCATTACTTCCTTCACGCTCCCAGTTCGTTCAGCAGTCGGGACAGCTCCGCGACAGCATCGATGGTCATGTTCAGGTATCCGTCGGGGCGAGCGTCCTCAGCGGCATTGGCGAAGCTCTTCTCGGAGCCGGCCACCAAGACCTCCTTAGCGCCGGCGGCGCGGGCGGCCTTGACAGCGTCCTGGCCCGAGGCCTCGTACTCGCTGTCGGCTGCGCACAGCACGACAATCGGAGAGGCCTTCACTGCCTCTTCGAAACCTGCCTCGCCCGGCACAACCTGGCCGGGGTTGGCGACGGCGATACCGCCGGAAGCCAGCAGGTTGGAGGTAAAACCAGTGCGGATGTTGTGCTTGGCCAGCGGACCCAGCGGCAGCATGGCAATCAGCGGACGGTTGCCCTTTTCAGCCAGGAAGTCATCGGAGCGGTTGCGCAGCGCCTCGAAGTCGCTGGCCCAACGGCGAATCGGGTCGCCCTCCGGGCGGGCCTCAGGAGCCAGTGGGGCCTCAGCCAGGTTCGGGAACTCGTTGATGGCGGTGACCTTGGTGCGGCGGTGTGCGATGTCGGCGCGGCGCTTTTCCCAGGTAGCGTCCAGGGTGGCGCGAATATCGGCCTCCGCGGAGGCGAAACCGCCGCCGGCCTCAGTGCCGGTAAAGATCTCCCATGCCTTGTCGGCCATTTCTTCGGTCAGGTCTTCGACGAAGTAGGAGCCACCTGCTGGGTCGGCGACGTAACCAAGGTGAGACTCTTCCAGCAGCAACAGATTGGTGTTGCGAGCGATGCGAGCCTTGAAAGTCTTGGAGACGTTCGGCATGCCGCCGACAACTGCGTAATCAAACGGCAGAACCTCAACTGAGGAGGCACCGCCGACACCTGCGGCGAAGGAGGCGACAGTCACACGCAGCATGTTGACCCACGGATCGCGCTGGCTGAACATGACCGGGGCTGTCACGGCGTGCATCGGAGCGCGGCCAGCTTCAGGGGCGCCGATAACCTCAGCAACGCGGGCCCAGAGAACGCGAGCGGCGCGGAACTTCGCAATGGTGTCGAACTGGTCGTCGGTAGCGGCAAAGCGGAAAGCGATCTGGCCGAGGGCTTCTTCAGCGCTCAAGCCCGCGTCGGTCAGCGCACGCAAGTAGGCGACACCAACGGCGAGACTGTAGCCAATCTCCTGGATGTTGTTTGCACCCAGGTTGGAGAAAACAACGCCGTCGACAAGCAGGGCACGGACGTCGCCCGGCTGCTTAGCCGCCTTGACGGCCAGCTGCGTGGCCTCGTCGAGAGAAATATCGTCAATACCGGCAAAAGCGGAGGTCAGCGGAGCCGCGGAAAGCTCGACTGCGACGGCGTCCGGATTAGTCGGGTTTGCCTGCTCGATGTAGGACGTCAGTGCTTCCGCAACCTGCGCAGTCTTCTTACCGGCATGCACGGCAATCGGAGCAAGGTCGACGTAGACGTTGTTGAGCAGAGCCGGCACATCAGCGGCTTCGAGGGAGCCGGTGAAGTCCAGGCGGATGTCCGTGGTGCCGTTTTCCAGTGCAGTCAGCAGAGTCTCGTTGACGGCCTTTGGGTCAAGTGCATCCTCACCTGGGTACTGGCGACCGAAGGTTTCCCGAACGCCCCAACCGTTGGTGTTGTCCGAAGTGACCTTTGCGCCACGGACGAATGGGAACTGGCCCGGAGCTGGGCTTTCCGCGAGCTCGTCCGCGCGGGTGTAGAGCGGGCGAACATCGACACCGTCATAGGTGGTCTGAATCAGTCGTTTCCAAATATCGAGCGGTACATCTGCAACGTCTTGCTTGTGCACCCGCGCGAATACCTTGGCCACGCCCTGATACCAGGAATTCTGCAATTCCTCGAAGTTTGGTGGCAGCGTGGAAGGTGATTCGGGGGTCGTTCGGTCAGTCACGACAGACCTTCTCCCTTACATGTTCTAAGCAACGCCTCTATCAATCCATAACCGAGGAAATTCGGCTGCGACAATTTCCGAATTCTCCGCGACGGAAAGGGATTTAAAGGCGTTGGCTTCCTCCAATAGTCAATAAGAGCCACTAGTCAGACGCTAAGACTCACCCGAGTGTCCATGCACTGAACTTTTCAGCTATTTGTGCAATACCCTTACGTTCGGTTTTGTGCTGACGGGCACGTCAAGTGCTCGAGCCAAGGCATAGTGACCTTGATTCCCATCCTAGTGAAATAATGGGCAAACGCCTTTAGCCGCTGACTAGCCCTCCTCGCAGAGCCTCCAACGCGCAGGTCACACGCTTCCCCGCAATCCCCGGTAACCTCAAATGGGTGAACGTATCCGATGTGCGAATTACCCCTACACTCAAAAAGGTTCTGCTGGTGCTAGCCGTAGGTGTGGGGGTCGTCGTCACGCTGTACGTCGATGTTCCCACCGTCGCTACCATCCGGCAGTGGTCCATCGATGCCGGTGACTGGTTCCCGCTCCTCTACTTTCTCGCATACGTTGCACTGACTCAGTTCCCAATCCCCCGCACCGTATTCACTTTGGCTTCCGGAATTCTCTTCGGGCCAGTGCTCGGTTTCCTGCTGGCAATTACTGCGACGACGGTTTCTGCCCTTCTCTCCCTCTGTATTGTGCGGTTTTTGGGACGCGATTGGTTTCGCACGCACCTGACCAACCGCCGTCTTCTCAGTCTCGACCATCGGTTGGAGCAACGCGGCTGGCTCACAGTGCTCAGCTTGCGCATGATTGCTGGCGTGCCATTTTCGTTTCTCAACTACGCCTGTGGACTGTCGTCGATACGCATCGTGCCGTATATCATCGCCACTGCCCTAGGTTCGGCGCCGAACACACTCGCCGTCGTTCTGCTTGGCGACGCGCTGTTGGTCGGCTTCGACGTGCGCTTTGCGGTGGCCACGGGAATTCTGCTCGTGCTTGGCTTGCTGGGACTTCTTGCGGACGCCAAGTTCCCTGTCGTAACCGGTTCTTCGAAACGTTAAAACACCGCTTGGCGCTCTTGAGCTAGACGTGAGTTTTTCGGCGAGCTGGTGTTGGTTGCCCGTGAGTTTGCGGAGGGAATGAACGTGTCTTAGCCCAACTGTCAAGGGGTGGGGCTAGACTGGAACGTATGTACTCAGTCTTTGCCAGTTATCGCGGTCGATCTACTCGCAGGGCAGATCACGTTCGGGCTTCTGCGCAGGCACTTTCCGGCCTGGAAGGCGTAGGAACTGTTGAGGTTGCAGGTATCGAAGAGCTTCGCGCAGCTCCTGAAAATGCTGTGGGAGTAACCACGCTTGTGCTGGCGCTATTGGCCGCAGGTGACTGGGCAATAGGTATCGGTGTTTGTCCTCAGGACGACATTGAGCAAGCGCATCTGGCATCGAGCTCAGTCATCGGTAAGGGAGGCAGAGCCGGCACGGTAAAAACCCGCATTCGGACTAACAATCCGCGCGGTAAGGACTACTCGGAGGATATTGGTGCAGCATTCACATTGCTGCACCACGTTATCTCTCGCAGGTCCCCCGAAGGGCGCGAGGCAACTGGTTTGGTTCGCGCTGGTTATTCACAGGTAGAGGCCGCGGAAGAATTGGGAGTTTCTAAGCAGGCCGTCAATCAGCGCCTCGCGGCAGCTGGCTGGCAGGCGGAGCTGGCCGGGTGGAACCTGGCCGTCCATCTGCTTCAGCGAGCTGACGAGTTATAAAAACTTACTGCCCATTTTCTGGGGCGTAAGGGTCACGTGACCATCCTGAAAAATCTGGACGATCGGTGGAGTGTGCACCGCCGCCTGCATTGGTATTACCGGTACCAGGAGCCGAGGGCAGGTCACGTTTGCCGGAGGGAACTGACGGCGCAGCGGGCGCGGCCGGTGCAGCCGGTGTCGCAGGTTCAACCGCTGCCGGGCGGTTCTGGCCACCCAACTGTTCAGGCTGAGCGGGCTGAGTCGACTCAGCGCGGCGGTTCTTCTTCCTCTCAGGGGTATTACCAGCTGCTGCAGTTACCGGATCATCAACCGGGCGGTTAGCGACCTCGTTCGCCGCGGCAACCGCACGAGCCAACTCCGGGTTGGTCGACATGTCGAACCAGTTCTCATCGCGGCCCTGCTCAGCTTCTTCCTTGGTCTCTCGGCTCACGGCCGGAGGCTCATAGCGGAAGACACCGTCGGCATCCTTCTTGCCAAAAGCCCTAGCGAAGCTCTCGAGGCTGTCACCGAACTGCGACGGAATCATCCAAACAGTATTGCCGTCCTTATTTGCCAGCTCAGGTAGCTTCTCCAGGTACTGCCAGGCAAGAATCTCAGGTGTCAACTGTGAAGCCTTGACAGCGGCGTTGACTTTCTGGATAGCGCGAGCATTACCCTGTGCCTCAAGGTAGGTAGCGGCGCGAGTACCCTCAGCGCGCAGAATGGTTGCCTGACGCTCAGCTTCAGCAGCCAAAATTGCTGCGTGCTTGTTACCCTCGGCGGCCAGAATCTGTGCCTGCTTACGGCCCTCAGCAGTTTTAATATCGGCTTCGCGGGTACCTTCCGCAGTCAGAATCATGGCGCGCTTCTCGCGATCGGCCTTCATCTGCTTTTCCATCGACTGCTGAATCGACGGTGGCGGCTCAATAGCCTTCAGCTCCACACGAGCAATACGAAGACCCCATTTGGCAGTCGCCTCGTCCAGCTCGCCGCGCAGACGGCGGTTGATGTAGTCACGGGAAGTCAGTGTCTCTTCCAGGGTCAGACCACCCACGACGTCGCGAAGCGTTGCGGTAGTGATCTGTTCGACGCCGAAGATGTAGTCGTCGATACCGTAAATCGCCCGATCCGGTTCGTTGACCTGGAATGTCACGACGGTATCGATAGCCACAGTCAGGTTGTCTTCGGTGATCACTGCCTGTGGCGGAAAGGTAACCATACGCTCACGGGTATCAACCTTCTCGCGCACTCGGTCAATAATCGGGATGATGAAGTTCAGGCCGCTATTCAGTGTCTGCGTGTATCGTCCCAGTCGCTCTACGATTGCCGCTTCACCCTGAGGGACCAGCACAATCGCTTTGAGAACCAAGGTAACAACCACGAGAATGAAAACGACGAGGATGATAAAGCCTTCCATGGAATTCCCTCGTAGCTAGAAACTGTGTGGTCAGTTATTTGATGGTCAGTAACTAAGAGTGCTCCGAGCGCCCTTTAAGTGAGTTGACTGCTCAGAGCAGCTTGTCCACTACTGCGGTATTGCCCGAAATCTCTACAATCGTGACTCTTTCCTTCGCATCGAAGGTCTGCGCAGTCAGAAGACTGCGCGCGCTCCACAACTCGCCGTTGACCTTAATCAGACCCGCTGACGAAGAAACTGGCTCGATGACCTCAGCATGACGGCCCGCTAGCAGTTCCGGACGCGACTCCAGTTCGGCGGACTTGTCCGGTTTTGCCATCTTTTTGCGCAACACAGGGCGAACTGTCAGCACAAGTGCGGCGGACACAACGGCGAAGATAACCACTGATAGCCAAAGCGGCGCTCCAAGCTGGCTCGCACCGGACGCTGCCAGTGCACCACCTCCGAGCATTAACAGTGCTAAATCTCCGACTGCGAGTTCACCGAGAACCAGTAGGAGGCTTGCTCCGAGCCAAAGGAGAGGAATCACGCCCTCACCCTACCTACTTTGCAGAACAAATGTGGGGCGAGTGGAGCCAGTATTCCGGGGTCAGTACTGCATATGTGGCTCAGTTACGAAGTCGACCAGGCGCTCAACTGCGCCAATCAAATCTGACTCCAGATCACGGTAGGTGTGTACACCTGCGTAGACACGTCGCCAGCCCTCCTTGGGGTCGTCTCCCCAGCCCAAGCGACGGCAGATTCCTGTCTTCCAGTCCTCCCCGTAGGGAACTTCCGGCCATGCCTCGATGCCTACCGACGAGGGTTTGACCGCTTGCCAGACATCGATAAACGGGTGGCCTGTGACCATCACGTGCGGGCCGAGCTGCTGAGTCATGCGGCTTTCCTTACTGCCCTCCACCAAGTGGTCTGCCAGGACTCCGACGCGGCGCTTCGGACCCGGACCAAATTCGGCCAAGCGTTCTGGAAGGTTGTCCAAGCCCTCCAGATACTCCACGACTACGCCCTCAACACGCAGATCGTGGCCCCACACCTTCTCGACGATTGCCGCGTCATGAATACCCTCGACCCAGATACGGCTGGGGAGAGCAACCTTGGCCTTGACGTTGTGGACCTTGCGCGAGCCCGATGCCGACAGATCCTGCGAGGGCTTTTTGGGTTGTGCTTTCGGACGCACCAGAGTCACAGGTTTGCCGTCGATGAGAAAACCGCGCTCGTGCATGGGAAACAGCCGAGACTTGCCGTGGCGGCCCTCCAGCCGGACGCACCAGCCGTCGAAAGTTTTCTCCAACCCGATAATTGCACCGACGAATCCGTCATAGGACGCCTCGACGACAACACCATTTTCTGCTGTCACCTCGCGTGCCGGCTGTGGGATACGGCGGCGGTGGCCACGTGCGCCAGCGAACACGTCCTGATTGCGGTACGGGTCTTGAAAGCTCATGGGTACTGAGATTAACAGCATCGGTTACGGGACCAACGACACGCTGCACTAGGATGAGCTGCACTATGCAGCGCAGTGTTCTCGACCAGGTCTGGAGTCCAACTCAGCACATCGCCCTTTGGCTGGGCGCGTGGTTGTCGGGTTTGGAAAACTACGATCATCTCCTCGACGCGCTAGACTCGCTCGGCGGACCCACGTCAGTTCCGGGGACGTTCGTGCTTGCCGACGCCACGGTTCCGAATGTCATCGATTGCGACGCTGATCTCGATCGAAGCGACATGCTCCGCCTTCTTCGAGCGGTTACTGAAGCGGGAGATTGGCACAGTGACCACCGTCCCCTCGTCCGCCTCATTCTCTCCGGGCCCGGTGATGCACCTGCACTGCCTGCGGGAACCGACGCCGCTGAAGCTGCACGCGCAGCAGGCTCGGCCATTGTGATTGCGGATGCGGAGCCGGGCTGGAACCATGTGCTCATACCAGTGACAACGCCGGTGCCAGGCCTACCGCAGTGGCATTGGTACACACTGGAAGGCCACATTCCCGAGCCGGCCTATCTCTCCCCTGGCGAGGCGGATTTACAGCTGGCAGATGCGGCGCGGGTTGCGGCTGCCACGATTGCGGCGATGCCGCGTTCACCGCTGACGTCGTCAAGCAGTGGTGCCCCGAAAGTGGATCCCCGGCTGATGGTCGGCATGCTCGATGACCACCTGGACATGGCCTTTGTGCCGGATGATGTGCCACGCCGTGCACTGGGAGTGCTCGCCAGAGCTGATCGGGTGTCGTCGATTCTGGCGGTGGCACAGGGCAGCGAGTCGGGGCACGGCAGCGCCGCGTTTGATGCGCAGCTCATCCCGCTGTGGCGGAAGATTCGGCAGGCGCGGATGAGCGCGGTGGAATACGCGATTCAGGAGTGGACTCGCTAGGGATTTGCCTTGCCCCGCGGCCCCATTGCCGCCAAAGGAATCAGTGTGGGCGGCGCTTTGCCGGGGTACAACAGGATGCGGCGCAGGGGGCGCCGTTGCAGGCCGAGCCGAGTAGCGGTTCACTTCCCAGACGGCGGGGCTTGACATCTGCGATGCGCTCTTCGATGAGCTCCACGAGCATGTCGGTGAAAGTAGCCGTCGGACCAGGCGTTGCGACCCGCTCGATGACGATGTCGTGATGAGCCATTTCATCCTGAAGCTCAGCATCCAAATCCCAGGCGACCTCAACATGATCCGAGATGAAGCCAATCGGGCACACTATTGCGGATCGGAGGCCGTTGGCGACCTTCGCTTCAACGTGGTCGACGATGTCAGGCTCCAACCACGGCACGTGCTCCGGGCCAGAGCGGGACTGCCAGACGACGTCAAAGTCGGTGATACCCACTGCGTCGGCGACGAGCCGTGCTGCTTCGTTGACCTGGCGGGAGTAAAGATTTCCGCCGAGCTCTACCGGCCCGGATGCCTTGTCCGCAGAGACCGGAATAGAGTGAGCGGTGAAAATAAGCCGGGTGTCCTCACGGCGGTCATCCGGTAGCTTGGCAAACGCCTCACGCACTGCGTCTGCATAGGCTTTTATAAAGAGCGGATGATCGTAGAAGCTCCGGATTTTCTCCATGTCAAAAGCACGGTCGCCCAGAGATTCGCGCATCCGAGCAATGTCTTCGTGATACTGGCGGCAGCCGGAGTAGCCGCCCCAGGCGCTAGTGGCGAAAACGAGCGCTCGCTTAACACCGTCATCAGCCATCTTTGCCGCGGTGTCTTCAGCCATCGGATGCCAATTGCGATTGCCGAAATAAACAGGCAAGTCATAGCCACGGCGAGTGAGCTCAGCCTTAAGGTTGGAGACAATTTCGCGGTTTAAATCGTTGAGCGGGGACTTACCGCCAAAGTGCGCGTAGTGTGCACCGACTTCGTCCAACCTCTCCGGCGGAATTCCGCGGCCGCGGGTGACATTCTCCAGGAAGGGACGCACATCGGCCATCTTTTCGGGACCGCCGAAAGACAACAGCAAAATAGCGTCAAAATTATCAGAAGACATAGCTAATCATGTTAGTAGCGCAGTCTGAGGACTCCATAAGACGACTGCTCAATGCCCCCGGCGTCTCCTGCCAATCGGGTTCCATACAAATCGCTTTACGACGGCACCCTAACCCAGCCCTACTGCGGAATTCGACGATTGGTCACAAGCAGTGAGCCCACGGTCACTAGCAGCATCGCGAAGGCTGCGATCAGATAGGGCCTCGGATTCTCGGCCCGCTTGAGTTCGTAACCGATGTCATCTTCCAGTGAGCCATAGGCATCGCGGAGCTGCTCGAGGGAGCCAGCGCTGAAGAACTCACCTTTTGTTCGACGGGCGATTTCTCGCAGCGAATCGTCGTCGTTAGGCACTGGAATCAATTCGCCCTGAACCGTGATTGCGCCTTGCGCGGTACCGAACGAAATCGTGTTGACAGGCACCCCGGTCTTGGCGGCTTCGGCGGCCGCGGTATACGCGCCGCGGGGATCGTCGAGCTCTTGTGGGACGGTCTGTTTGCCGTCGGAAAGCAGCACAATTGTAGCTGGTGGGGCGCCTTCTCCCCCGCCCTGAACTGAGTCGCTGAACTGATTGATGGCATCGAGCGCGGCTGCGATGGCATCACCGGTCGCAGTCGCCTGATCTAACTCAGCAGCCTGGAGCGCTCGATTCACGGTGTCATGGTTGGTAGTCGGGCTGACAGCAGTGCGAGCGCGACCAGAGAACGTCACCAGGCCGATATTGAGGTCGTCGGGAAGGTTCTCCACGAACTCTTGGCCGGCTTCTTTAGCTGCAGTGATGCGGTCGGGCGCAACATCTGTGGCCGACATGGACAGCGAAACGTCGACCACCAGCATGACCGTCGCTCGGTTGCGGGCGACTTTGGTCTCCGAAATCGGACCAGCTAATGAAATGATGACCAGAACAAGTGACAACAGCGCACTGATAGCTACGACATGGCGCAGGCGTGCCGACGACTTATTCCCTAGTGATCCAACGATGGTGAAGTTGCCAAAGGCAATGGCACGTTGCTTTCGCTGCTTAGTGCTGATCCAATAGGCCACGGCTGCCACTAGAGGCAGAGCGAGTGCGAGCAGCCACCCTGGGTGCGCAAAAGTTGAGTTTAGGAACGTCATCGCGGTATCAGTTTCCTCACATCCAGTCGCCTAAACAGTCGCGTATAAACCAGTGGCTATAGCCGGTTAGTCGGTGGCCCAAAAGAGATAGCACTAACAAGCGGTTACTCAGACGCTAATGTTGGCCAATTTGTCGAGCAAAATCCAGTACCCAATCGGAATCCGTACGCAAGGTAATAACGCGAGCACGGCATTTGCGCAGTTCATTGATTACACGCTCGTGGTGGGCACGAGCCTGAGCTGCATACTCGGCGCGGGTCTTGTCGTTGATGTTGAGTTCAATGGTCTCGCCGGTTGCGGAATCCGCCATGACCACCGGGCCTTCGCCGGGTAAGGCTTCATCGGCTGGATCTACCAGGCGAATCGCCATAATCTCTGTCGAGGCCGAGGCAACGCGCAGCGGGCGCGCCCAATCGAGTGATCCAAGGAAATCCGAGATGACAACCAACAGCCCAGCGCGCGGAGCCTGAGTCATTACTGTGTCAATATCCGCTGCGAGGTTATGCTCAGCAGTCGCGTCAGCCAACTGCTTGAGCAGCATCAAGCTGTGGGCACGGCCCTGGCCCGCGGGCACTGGAGTGCCACCGGCGATTAATCCAGTTCGGGACCCCGGGGCGTCGTTAAGCATCGTCACAGCGCCGGCAGCGGCGGTGAGCAGATGTCGTTTGGTGGTATCGGCCAATCCCGTGGACAGACGTGCGGCGGGTTCGGCGACGATCCAGCACTCCAGCTCACGCTCGGCCTCGGAGGTGCGAACGTGCGGCACTCCAGTGCGGGCTGTCACTGCCCAGTTCATCTGGCGAACATCATCGCCGATGACATATTCGCGGGAGCCAACCGGCTCAGAGCCATCTCCAGTAGCGGTGGAGAGAAAGCTGCCGCGCAAAAGTCCGTTGAGCTTACGCGTAACAGTTAGCTCTAAGTACGCCAGGACGCGTGCAAGATCGTCTTCACGAGCTGACATTAGGAGGCAGTGCCCTCATCGGAGCCAGTGCTCGCGCCTTGGGGAAGGCGCACGTGAGACAACACGATGTCAATAATCCGTTCGGGAGTAACGCCATCGGCCAGGCCCTCATAGGACAGGACCAAGCGATGACGAAGCACGTCGGGAAGCACGGAGACCACATCGTCCGGCACGACATAGTCGCGACCGGAAAACAGCGCATGGGCGCGGGCAGCCGCGACAGCACCAAGAGTTGCACGCGGTGATGCGCCATAGGAAAGCCAGCGGTCGACATCCTTCAACTCCGCCCGCATCGGATTGCGGGTGAGTTCGATGACGGCCACGATGTAGTCAATCAGTGTGTGGTGGACAAAGACTTCGCGGGTAGCGCGCTGCAGTTCCCGAACACTCTCTGGGGTGAGAATCTGCTGCGCGACTGGAGGGGTGGCTCCCATGCGGTAGACAATCTCCCGCTCTTCCGCCGGAGTGGGGTAACCCACGAGGACCTTAAATAGGAAACGGTCCCGCTGGGCCTCCGGCAGTGGGTAGACACCCTGGTTTTCGATTGGGTTTTGCGTGGCCAGAACCAAAAACGGCTCCGGTACTGGCGTGGACTCCCCTGCGATGGACACCTGGTGCTCTGCCATGACTTCCAGCAGAGCCGACTGCACCTTCGCCGGTGCGCGGTTGATTTCATCAGCGAGCACGATATTTGACATGACCGGGCCGGGCTCGACAATGAACTCCGAGGTGTCCTGGCGGAAAATCCGGGTGCCGACAATATCTGATGGCACCAAATCCGGAGTGAACTGGATGCGGGAGTAGGACCCACCCATCACTGTGGCAAAAGTAGACACTGCCAGAGTTTTCGCAACACCCGGAACACCTTCGAGCAGGACATGACCTCCTGCGAGCATCGCGATGAAGAGCTGCTTAATCAGGTGCTCCTGGCCAACCACGACCTTCCCCAGCTCCGCGTATGCGCGCTCGAGGTCCGTGTGGTCAGTGGGCGTTGGGTAGGTCACAGAGAAACCCTTCTTTAGGTCGGTCGCCCGACCTGTAGAACACGTCGTTAGAAACTAGACGAGGCGGACAACGTTCGGTGTCATTCCGTTATAACGGACTGGCGAGATCTTAACCACAGAACCGGACTGCGGTGCCTCAATCATCTTGCCATCGCCCAGGTAGATAGCGACGTGGCCATGACCATTCGGGCCCCAGAACAGCAGGTCACCACGCTTCATCTGAGATGCCGGGTAGTGCTTTCCGCGCTGGTACTGGTAGCCGGTGTAGTGAGGCAGGTCAATGCCGACAGCGGCGTAGGCGTACAGAGTCAGGCCCGAGCAGTCGAAACCAATCTTGTTGTAGTCGCCGTGGGAGTCAGCTACTCCGCCGTCACGGATGCCCTTGGTCGGGCCGTTGGCGTTGCCACCGCCCCATGCGTATGGGACACCGAGCTGCCCCATCGCGCGTGCGATGACAGTCTCGACCTTCTGGCTGGAAGAACCCGAGGTGCTCTGACCGGTCTCCGGATTCGTCGGCGCCACAGTCTGTGCCGGGGTGCCGCTTGACGACGAGCTGCCGGTGCTAGACGAATCCGAGGTATCGGTGGACTCAGAGGAATCCGAAGATTCGGTCGTCTCAGAGGAACTGGTGGAGCCGGTGGAGCTGTCAGCGCCAGTGGAGCTGTTAGAACCCGTGGAGCTCGTAGAACCAGTAGAGCTCGTAGAACCAGTGGAACCAGTGGAGCTCGTAGAACCAGTGGAACCAGTGGAGCTCGTAGAACCAGTGGAACCAGTGGAGCTCGTAGAACCAGTGGAACCAGTGGAGCTCGTAGAACCAGTGGAACCAGTGGAGCTCGTAGAACCAGTGGAACCAGTGGAGCTCGTAGAACCAGTGGAACCAGTGGAGCTCGTAGAACCAGTGGAACCAGTGGAGCTCGTAGAACCAGTGGAACCAGTGGAGCTCGTAGAACCAGTGGAACCAGTGGAGCTCGTAGAACCAGTGGAACCAGTGGAGCTGTTAGAACCAGTGGAGCTATTGCTTTCATCTGTGGACTCAGAAGAGGAATCCTCTTCGGTCTGGTTCGCCTGGGCCTCGGCACGAGTCTTAGCTGCAGCTTCCTCGGCGGCCTTCTTGGCAGCGGCGTCTTCCGCTTCCTTGCGGGCCTGCTCGTTCTCATAATTCTGGCGCTGGGAGTTCAGCTCGTTGACCGCATTACGGGCTGCGTCCAAAGACGCTTTTGCGGCATCGCGGTCAACTTGAGCCTGCTGGTAATCTGCTTGCTCCTTTTGAAGCTCCTGGTTTGCCTCGGAGTACGCGTTCTGAGCATCGGTGTTTCGCTGGTTTGCAGTCGCCTCTGCCTGCTGAGCCTCGTCACTCTTCTTGCGAAGTGCCGACTCCTGGTTGGCAGCCTCAGTTCGATTCTTATCCAGAGAGTCAACGGTCTGCTCTTGACGGTCGGCTTCGCGACGCAAGGCGGACAGGCGATTAATAGCGTCGGATGCGTCTCGCGCGCCCTCAAGAATCGAGCCGCTGGAACGTCCCTGGCGCATGATTGTCCGTGCCAGTTCGTCGAACTGCTTTTGTGCACTAGCGAGCTCAGTGCGAGAACGATCGAGCTGAGCGCGAGCCTCGTTGACCGCGTCGCGTGCACGGTTAGCGGCATCCCGGGCGTTTTCAAGGTCCACCATGGCCTTGTTGACGTCCTCGCGGAGAGTGCCCATGCGTAGCTCGAGGTCAGATACTCGACGCTCGCTAGAAGTCACCTCGGCGACCAGGAACTGCAAGTACGACTCGGCGTTAGAGGCCGCCTCTCGCGCTTGGCGAATCTGGGCGTCACTCGGATTTAGTGGCTGTGCAACTGCAACCTGGGTGTTCGTCGCCAAAAGACCCGCCGTGATAATACCGGCAATTGGACGAGTCCAATATGATGCACGGACTTTGCGATTACTCGGCACCGCGTTACTCCTACATTTCTCCTATGGGTGCGTTCACGCCTCAGGTCCGACACCAGCGACTTCCCCATCGTTGGATATCTTCCTGTTGTTGTCTTCTGGTCTTGAGCGGAACTGCACGAAACGCCGAACCGAAACAACGACCAAAAGCAACACCAGCGCTCCCGCGAGTTTTCTTTGGTCAATACTGGACCCTTGAGTCCACTATTGGCATCACCGAGCACTTTACGGGTCAAAAAGCTCTAAAAAAACATAAGTAACAAAATTACCAACCGTCCCCTGCTTCGTAACCGTTTCGTTATACGTCGTGGCCTGCGGTTATGTCGAACCCTAGTTTTGTGTGTGAATTATGTCACTATTCGATGGCCTGTCGGCGTGCCGAAGCATTGCAGGTAGTTATTCGGGGTAACGCGCATGAAAAAAGGTCAAGCGTTGATGCTTGACCTATGTAAAGTCGTTGACATCATTACGATGACTGCAACAGTGTTATCCAATTTAGGTGGAGCCTGGTTTCCTCGCTGCTACCAGTTTGTGGGGCACTTACCCTATCTCTTGCCTGGGGATGGAAAACCGGGGCGGTGAATCTACTCGGTGGGGCTGATAAGCTTCAGTGCCCGTCGTAAAGCGACCCCTTAGGTGGTTGGGCGCGTACGTAGCCAGTAGAACGTCAGTCCAACGAAGAGTGCGACGATAACTACGCCTGCGATCAGGCTGTAAAGAGTCCATGGAACGACGTAGTTAGTAAGTTCGTGCAAGTAGGCATCTAGGCCCGCCGGATAGTCTCGAGGGGTCTCCATCATTGCGTGGTCGGCGCGTTCAATAGCTGCGCGGGGAAAATCGGCAGATGCGGTGGCCACATTGCCTGGCGTGCGCACAACAGTGGTTCCGCCGACTTGGTCTGCCACTTGGCGAGCAAAGGAAAAGATGTCCGTATTCTTTTGCTCGGAAACGGGGTAAATCTTCTCGCTATCCAGGTAGATGATATTGAAATTGGGAACCCCCCGATTTGCGGCATCGTCGACAATTGGCTGGACCGCTTCTCGGAGCTGTGGGTTATTTGTCACGATGTTGTCGGTGCGTAGCTGAGCGACCGCCTTTTCGACGGTTTCTTTCGCTGCCTGTGAATCTGCTGGCGTATGCATTAACTGCCTTCCGTATCGTGCTCCTGTTTTGCGTGAGAATGGTTTCCACGCGCCCCAATTTGGCGGAGATGCTGCTTCGTTTGTCCCCTCTATAATGGCCTGTCTTGGACGTGAACGGGGGTAGCTTGACTCGGCGCGCCGCGGGTAATCTACATACAGAACGTTCGTACTGTTATTGTTGATGCAAGGACGGTAACGCTTCCTTAAAAACGTGTGCGTGGGCTCGTGTGCCCCGCATCGTGATTATTGCTTTAATTGGTTGATAAGGGGCGGCGTGATCGCACCTATGCCTTGTGGAGGGCCGAAATTCGAGTGCCGGTCTCTTCAGCTAAGGCGACAATTCACCCGAATAGAAATGGAGCTGACTGTGGCTGAAAGCAAGAACTCTTTCAACGCCCTGCGCAAGCTTGAGGTCGGAGACAAGTCTTATGACTACTTCGCTCTTGATGCTGTGCCGGGTATGGAGAAGCTGCCTTACTCGTTGAAGGTTCTCGGTGAGAACCTGCTGCGCAACGAAGATGGCGCCAACATCACTGAGGAGCACATCAAGGCTGTCGCCAACTGGGTTCCTTCGGCTGATCCGTCGATCGAGATTCAGTTCACCCCTGCTCGCGTTATTATGCAGGACTTCACCGGCGTCGCCTGTGTTGTTGACCTGGCTACCATGCGTGAGGCTGTTAAGACTCTCGGCGGCGACCCGGATCAGGTTAACCCGCTGAACCCGGCAGAGATGGTCATCGACCACTCGGTCATCATCGAGGCCTTCGGTAGCGAAGACGCTCTGGCTAAGAACGTCGAAATTGAGTACCAGCGCAATGATGAGCGCTACAAGTTCCTCCGTTGGGGTACTGGCGCATTCTCCAACTTCCGCGTTGTTCCTCCGGGAACCGGTATTGTCCACCAGGTCAACATCGAGTACCTGGCTCGCGTTGTCTTCGAGAACAACGGCCTGGCATACCCGGACACCTGTGTTGGTACTGACTCCCACACGACCATGCAGAACGGCCTGGGCATCCTGGGCTGGGGTGTCGGTGGTATTGAGGCTGAGGCCGCAATGCTTGGCCAGCCAATCTCCATGCTCATTCCGCGCGTCGTTGGCTTCAAGCTGACTGGCGACATTCAGCCGGGTGTTACCGCAACCGACGTTGTGCTCACCGTCACCGATATGCTGCGCCAGCACGGCGTCGTCGGCAAGTTCGTAGAGTTCTACGGCGCTGGCGTCTCCAAGCTGCCGCTGGCCAACCGTGCGACCATCGGTAACATGTCGCCAGAGTTCGGTTCCACCGCCGCAATCTTCCCGATCGACGATGAGACCGTCAAGTACCTGGCCCTGACTGGCCGTGACAAGGAGACCCTGGAGCGCGTCGAGGCTTACGCCAAGGCTCAGGGCATGTGGTTGGACGAGAACACTCCGGAGGCTGAGTACTCCGAGTACCTCGAGCTGGACCTGTCCACCGTCGTTCCGTCCATCGCTGGCCCGAAGCGCCCGCAGGACCGCATCGAGTTGGCTTCCGCCAAGGAGCAGTTCCGCAAGGACCTGCACAACTACTCCGACGGCGAGATTAAGGGCGCTGTCAAGGCTTCCGCACCGACCTCCGAGCTGGCCGCAGACTACAACGAGTCCCGCGAGGGCCACGGCGAGTCCGCCGCTAACGGCGCTGAAGGTCGCCCGAGCTCCCCGATTACCGTCACTTCCCCGAAGGGCGGCGAGTACACGCTCGACCACGGTATGGTCGCTATCGCTTCCATCACCTCTTGTACCAACACCTCCAACCCGTCGGTCATGATTGGTGCTGGTCTGTTGGCACGCAAGGCAGTCGAGAAGGGTCTGCAGGCTAAGCCGTGGGTCAAGACCATTTGTGCTCCGGGCTCCCAGGTTGTTAACGGCTACTTCAAGCGTGCTGACCTGTGGAAGGACCTCGAGGCTCTGGGCTTCTACCTGTCCGGCTTCGGTTGTGCAACCTGTATCGGTAACTCCGGTCCGCTGCCGGCTGAGATTTCCTCCGCCATCAACGAGGCCGACCTGGCTGCTACCGCGGTTCTGTCCGGTAACCGTAACTTCGAAGGCCGCATCTCCCCTGACGTGAAGATGAACTACCTGGCCTCCCCGATCCTGGTTATCGCCTACTCGATCGCCGGTACCATGGACTTCGACTTTGAAACCGACGCCCTGGGTCAGGACGCAGAGGGCAACGATGTCTTCCTGCGCGACATTTGGCCGTCCACCGAAGAGATCGAAGCAACCATCGAGGCCTCCATCTCTTCCGAGCTGTACGACGAGGACTACAAGGATGTCTTCGCTGGTGACGAGCGCTGGCAGAACCTGCCGACCCCGGAGGGCAAGACCTTCGCTTGGGACGACAAGTCCTCCTACATCCGCAAGGCACCGTACTTCGACGAGATGGAAATGGAGCCGGCACCGGTTTCCGACATCAAGGGCGCTCGCGTCCTTGCTGCCCTGGGTGACTCGGTGACTACCGACCACATCTCCCCGGCTTCCTCCATTAAGCCGGGCACCCCGGCTGCTCAGTACCTCGACTCCATGGGCGTTGAGCGCAAGGACTACAACTCCCTGGGTTCCCGTCGTGGTAACCACGAGGTCATGGTGCGCGGCACCTTCGCTAACATCCGCCTGCAGAACCAGCTGCTTGACGGTGTTACCGGTGGCTACACCCGCGACTTCACCCAGGAGGGTGGCCCGCAGGCCTTCATCTACGACGCTGCCATGAACTACAAGGAGGCTGGCACTCCGCTGGTCGTCGTTGGTGGTAAGGAATACGGCACCGGTTCCTCCCGTGACTGGGCAGCTAAGGGCACCCTGCTGCTGGGCGTCAAGGCTGTTATCGCTGAGTCCTTCGAGCGTATCCACCGCTCGAACCTCATCGGCATGGGCGTTGTTCCGCTGCAGTTCCCGGAGGGTGAGTCCTGGAAGTCCCTGGGTATCGATGGCACTGAGACCTTCGACATCGCTGGTCTGGAGGAGCTGAACAACGGCTCCATCCCGAAGACCGTCAAGGTTACGGTTACCAAGGAAAACGGCGAGTCCTTCGACTTCGACGCTGTGGTCCGCATCGATACCCCTGGTGAGGCTGACTACTACCGCCACGGCGGTATTCTGCAGTACGTCCTGCGCAACATGATCAAGGGCAACTAGTTTCCCTTTGACTCGTGCGCGCTAGGGCTTGTTACAAGCAGCGCTTCTAGAGGCCGGTAGGTAGCGCTAGCCCGCGGATTCATACCCCACGGGCTAGCGCCCTGCCGGCCTCGGGTTTCTCTACCCCAACCAAAATGAGGCTTGGGAAGTATAGGAATGGCGCTGCCACGTCATGCAGTGAAACATGTCCCTGGGCGTCGCCGGCAAGAAAAGAGTTTCCTTATGCCAAAAGTGAGTAACCAGGATTTAGCTCAACGGCGGCACGAAATTCTCGACGGCGCTCGGCAGTGCTTTGCAGAATTCGGCTACGACGGCGCAACGGTCTCTCGTCTGGAGTCCGCTACCGGTAAGTCTCGCGGTGCTATTTTCCATCACTTCGGATCCAAAGAAGGTCTGTTCTTAGCATTGGCCGAAGAAGATGCCGCAAATATGGCGGAAGTCGCGGAGGCTTCCGGCTTAGTGGAAGTAATGCGTGATATCGTGGCGAACCCAGACAAGCATGGCTGGCTGGGAACTCGCCTTGAGATTGCCCGTCGCCTTCGCAGCGATCCGGAGTTTAAGGGCCAATGGTTGGGCCATCAGGATCAATTGGATGACGCTGTTGCCCACCGATTGACCCAGACATCCTCATCCGGCTCCCTACGGTCGGATTATTCGGTTCGCACGATGCAGCTTTTTCTCGAGCTGATGCTCGATGGCATCATCGTTCGTCTGGCATCTGGTCGCACTGTCGACGAATTGGATTCCGTGCTTGATTTAGTTGAAGACAGCTTACGGCGCAAGGACTAGCCACTCAGGCTAGGCCTGATAGCGTTACGTACCACCCGCTCCCCTAATACGGGAGCGGGTTTCGGCTTTCTGCCGTGCATTTACCCCGTTTGACCGGTGACAATGCATAGATTTCACCCAATATGGACTAAGCTGTCTATTTATGAGTGTGGGTAAGTTTTTGTTGGTGGCGCTCCGCCCCGCAGATGGTGCGGGGCAAGCCGAGTACCAGGACTTTCTGGATTCCACCGGGCTTGAGCCCAGCCAGTTGGATCTGTTTACCATCGACGCTGTCGGCGCTAAGTTGCCCGACCTGACCTCCTATGACGGCGTATTCGTCGGAGGCAGCCCATTTAACATCACCGACCTTGAGCATTCGGGGCTGCAGAAGTATTCGCACGATGTGCTTTACGACGTACTTAGGAGTCCTGTCCCCGCACTGCTTATCTGCTACGGCGCTAGCTACACGGCCTTTACTTCGGGCGGTTTGGTTAACCTGCGTCACGGCGAAGTAGCGGGTTCTACCCGGGTAGAGCTCACCGAAGCTGCCACTCAGGATCCAATAGCTTCGGTGTTGCCTCCGGTTTTTTATGCGTTGACTGGCCACAAGGAATCCGTTGCGGAACTTCCAAATCACGCGACTTTGCTTGCCACAGGTCCAACCTGTCCGGTGCAGATGTACTCGATCGGACCGAATAACTGGGTTACCCAATTTCATCCGGAGATGAATGCTAACGGACTGCTCCGCAGAATGTCTTTCTACACCGACGTCGGTTACTTTGACCCGTTGGAAGTCGACGCGATTCGACTAAAGGTATCTGATGTGGACCTCCAGGCCGTCTCGTCAATCATCCCCCGATTTATGCACGTATGTACGCATGCAGCCAATCCGAGCCTGCTAGTGGTGCAGTAGTCTCCGTCCCCCCTCTAGCTCCCTTTTTCACGAAATTTGTTCCCGCAAATGTCTACCTCCGCCAAGCCCTTCCTCTTGCTTTCCACACGCGGCGAAGATGCCGCAGCTCACGCTGAACATCTCTCATTTGCCAGGAGGTGTGCATTGGCGCCGGCAAAGTTGCATCAAATTCGCCTGGAACAGTCTCGTCCGGGGAATCTGAATCTAGATAACTACTCGGGCGTAATCGTTGGCGGAGGACCCTTTAACGCCTCTGATGACGATAAGAGCTATCTACAGAAGGAAGTCGAGACCTGGTTCGAGGATTTGTTGGCAGAAGTGCTCGAACGAGACTTCCCCTTCTTCGGAGCTTGTTATGGCGTCGGCCTGCTCGGTACTGCTGGCCATGGCCGTGTCTCCCGCAAGCACGGGGAGCAGGCAGCTGTAATCGAAGTAGCTGCAACTCCAGATGGCGAATCAGATCCAATTCTTGATGGTTTACCGGCCCACTTTCACGCCATCGTCGGCCACAAGGAGGCCATCGAAGAACTGCCTGGCGACGCTACGTTGTTGGCAACTGGTAAGGACTGCCCCGTACAGATGTTTCGGTTGGGCCGCAATGCATATGCGACGCAGTTTCACCCGGAATTAGATGCCAACACATTTGCCCAGCGTCTCCAGATTTACGCAAATGAGGGCTACTATTTACCAGGAACAGATCTTAAAGCGGTGTCGGCCGCGCGACAGTTGGATGTTGCTCGAAGTGGGCGTATTCTTCAGAATTTCGCTCGGCTCCATACCGCATGTAGAGACTAATTAGTTTTATCTAGTGGCAATAAGCAAAAGGAATGTGATTGTCGCATGGAGAGGTGGAATCCCGATTCGGCACTTGCCGGACAGTCACCATCAATTGAAATGTCTGTGCTGCGATCCGGCGCGATTATTATTGCCGTCACCGGCTTTTTGTGGCAGGTTGAATCGGCTGTTCGTTCTGTCCCCTTTGAAAACTTTCTGAGCCACTGGTTCCCTTTTGCATCACTGCTCATATTCATTCTCAGCGATATGTTGTTGATTTGGGCTGTGATTAATAATACGCGGCGAGGCCTTATTACCGCACTGCGTGTGCCGATGTACATCATGTTGGTTTTCCTGATGTTGGTTTCAACCTATTGGGATCTCCCTCATAACCTCGTTGGAAATGCGCTCTGGTATAGCCCATTTTCAGGTTTAGCCCTCGCTGCATTTGCTCTGACAGTGCCACTCCACATCAGTTTGTCCGTGATGGTATTTGTTCCCGGACTTATTGCGGTCATTAATTCGTGGTTGCTGGGACACACTTTTTGGCTCGACATGTTGTCGGATGTTGGTTTCAATCTCATCAACACTTTTCCATTTGTGATTATTGCAGGCTCTGCACAACCCGTCGCAAGGCTTATTGACTTCACCTACGAGAACTCTCGGAAGGTCAATGAGAGAGCGGAGCGTATGCGTGTCCGCGGCGAGGCGATGAGCAGCTTCAACGCCTATGTCCATGACTATGTATTGGCCGCACTGTCTGCAATCGGTAAGGGCTCTAAGATTGACTTCTCGCTAGACGAGCAGACTGGGCTGTTTTTCTCGCCTCGGCAAACAGTAAGCGGTAGAGCTTTTGCTGAGGCTGTACGGGCGCAATTGATGTCGGTGAGCCCCGACATTTCGGTAACGCTAGACACCAGCGAAGAAGGCGGTCCAGTTCGGCTGCCAGGAGAAGTTGCTAACACGTTCCTATTAGCCGCAACCGAGGTGGCAAATAATGCCAAGCGTCACGCAGGTGCCGCAGCGGAAAAGAAATGCCACATTCGTGTTGCCTCGGGAGAGGTGTCCATTGATTTTCGTGACGATGGCACCGGGTTCGACCCCGAGGGAATTGACCCGCATCGTGCAGGTATCCGGTTGAGCGTTAAAGGGCGAATGGAGGCCCTTCGCGGTGGAGATGCTCTCGTTAATTCAAAGCCTGGGAAAGGTACTCAGGTTATTCTCAAATGGCACGGTAATACCTCTCCTGTGGAAGAGGAAGATGTAGTCGATTCCTCCGCTCACACGACATCGCTGTATGACCTCATGGGAATGTCAATTGTTTTTTCCTGGCAGTTCTACGGCGCGATCGTCGGCGTGTTGTTCATGGTTCTAGTCAGTAATGGACAATTATTTACCGCGGCCGGGCAAATCAGTCTGGCATTAGCGATCGGCCTTCTCGGGCTGATTATGTATGGCCGCCATTCACAATTGCCGTTAGCCCGTGCAATCGTAACTGGTGTCGCGATCGTTGTATTAGCTGTGGTGGGGCTCTACCAGCCCATTCCAAATAATTTGGAATGGTCGTATTTCTGGCACTTTAGCTTAATTTCTTTTGCATCTGCATTGCTCTCCATCCGCGGCCGCCCCTGGGTTGCGCTGAATTCAGTGCTCGGTGGCGCGATCATGGTGGAGCTTCTCAAGTTCTTCCCCTTTGCCCCCTCGGATACGACCCACATCAGTATCTCTGGAGTTGACCTGTTAGTTCGCTCCGTGATGTTGGTCGCGGGAATTTTGACGTCCATCATGGTCCGCTTTTTTATGCGCACCGTTCCGCAGTCTATTCAGGATTATAATCGTGCGCTGTACGCTGCCGGGGCCGCAAAAGAGTACGAAATTAGCAGCCAGAGTAACTACGAATGGCTGCAGCGCCGGGTCGGCCCCATTTTTAGCGCCGCTGCAGTTTTGGAAGAACCGACCCCGCGACTGCAGTTGCGTGCGCGGCTTACAGAGCAGCTTCTCCGAGACGTCCTACGTTCGCCGCATCTAAATGTTGGGTCCCTTCACCAAGCTGTTTGGGATGCCCGCGCAAGAGGTGTTCATGTCCGGCTCCTCGATGACCGCAATCACACGCAGGCCGTTTCCGATAGCACCGATGTGCGCCGTATTCCGCTTGTCGACGACGATTCCGCGGTGGCCAAGTTGATGCCGAACTTCCTCGAAGCAATCGATAACGCCGAAGAAGGATCGGTAACAATTCGCCTATTGCCCCCGGGCAGACGTGCATTTGCATCTATTTCTGATGACAATGGAGTGCAAAGGTTTGATGAAGCCGGTGAGAGGATAGTGATGTCACGTGACTAGGGAGAATATTGCGGGAATGAGCAATGCTTCCATTGACGTCTCGGCTGCAATTGACTCCGACAACATCGGAGATTACAGCGTGCAGTCGGATCGTTTGCTTCGCGTTGCTGCGATTGATGATCATGCCTTGACTCTGCAGGGGCTCGAAACCCTGCTTTCTGCAGAGCCAGACTTTGAGCTCGTCGGCTGTTATCAAACTGTGCCGGAGCTACTGGCCGATGTGGGCACCGATGACCGCCTGGATGTGGTCGTGCTGGATCTACGGCTGGCGGATAATTCAGATCCAGCGCAGAACGTTCTGTCGCTGGAATTGGTTACCGATCACGTGCTCATCCTCTCGTCAGCTGAAAGCCCATACCTTGTCCGAAAGGCAGTGCGTACCGGAGTGATGGGGGTTGTGCAAAAATCGGAAACCCGGGAGACAATCGTGTCTGCAGTACGGCTGGCGGCACTTGGCAAGGGTGCGCTGACTACAGAATGGGCATCGGTAGTTGACTCTGATCCCCTGCTCGACTCTGTCGATTTGTCGGAACGCCAGCGTGAGGTACTGGAGCTTTACGCCTCCGGTGAGTCGACGAAGCGAGTCGCGTCGATGACAGGGCTGACACCGAACACCGTGTTGGACTACTTGGGTCGTATTCGAGCCAAGTATGCGGCAGCTGGCCGGGCCGAGAACAGCCTTAACAAGTCGGAGATGTATAGGCTCGCTCAGCAGGACGGTTACCTGCCAGGGCCAATGGATCCGTCTTAAGCCAGCTCGACGATTTCCATGTAGTCGTCGCTCCAGAGGTCTTCGGTGCCGTCGGGAAGCACGATGACGCGCTCGGGCTCTAGCGCCTTGACCGCACCTGGATCGTGGGTAACCAGAACGACGGCCCCGGTGTAAGTGCGAAGTGCATCGAGAACCTGTTCGCGGGACTGCGGGTCGAGGTTGTTAGTGGGCTCGTCGAGAAGCAGGACGTTTGCGCGGGAGCTAACCAGCGTCGCCAGCGCCAGACGTGTCTTCTCACCACCGGAGAGGGTTCCCGCTGGCTGCTGCAGCTTGTCGCCGGAGAACATAAAGGCACCGAGCAGGCTCCGCAGTTCCGGCTCGTTGACGTCAGGGCAGGCGTAGACCGTGTTTTCCCAGACAGTCTTGTCCGGGTCAATCGTGTCATGCTCCTGGGCGAAATAGCCGATGCGCAGGCCGTGGCCGGAGACAATGCCGCCTTCGCCATCGGTGCGCTCCACACCGGCGAGTAGCTTCAGCAGAGTCGTCTTACCAGCGCCATTGAAGCCGAGGACAACCACGCGGGACCCCTTGTCAATCGCAAGATCCACACCGGCGAAGACTTCCAACGAACCATACATCTTGGTCAGTCCCGTGGCGTTGAGCGGAGTCTTGCCACAGGGCGCCGGCTCGGGGAAGGAAATGTGGGCGACCTTATCCTCGACGCGGACTTCGTCGAGACTGTCCATCATGCGCTCAGCACGAGCCACCATCTGCTTGGCCGCACGGGCCTTCGTCGCCTTCGCGCCTAGCTTCTCGGCCTGCTTGCGCAGTGCGCTGGCTTTCTTCTCCGCGTTAGCGAACTCACGGCGACGTCGAGCCTCATCGGTCGCGCGTGCCGACAGGTAGTTCTTCCAGCCCATGTTGTACACATCAGCTTCGGCGCGCACCGCATCGAGGAACCAGACTTTGTTACACACGGCCTCGAGCAGCTCGACATCGTGCGAAATCATAATCAAGCCGCCCTCATGCTTACTGAGGAATTCGCGCAGCCAGGTAATCGAATCCGCATCGAGGTGGTTCGTCGGTTCGTCGAGAAGCAGCGTCGTGGCGGACTTGCCCGAGCCTTCGGTAGCGGCGAAGAGAATCTGCGCAAGCTCGACGCGGCGGCGCTGACCACCCGAAAGCGTCTTCAGCGGCTGGTCGAGTACGCGCTCCGGCAACCCCAGCGCGTCGCAAATGCGGGCTGCCTCGGCGTTCGCCTCGTAGCCGCCGAGGTCGTGGTAGCGCTCCTCGAGACGCGAAAACTTCCGAATCGCCGCATCGCGTTTCGTGTCAGTGGTCGCGGTCTCCATGATCTCCTGTTGGCGATCCATGCTGCGGCGGATTTGGTCAAGACCTCGCGCCGACAGCACACGGTCGCGGGCGGAGATGTCGATGTTGCCCTCGCGCGAGTCCTGTGGCAGGTAACCAATCGAGCCAGAGCGCACTACTGAACCGCCATAGGGTTCAGTTTCACCGGAGAGAATACGCATAGTCGTCGTTTTGCCAGCACCATTTCGCCCGACGAGTCCAATCCGGTCTCCCGGCTGGACGCGCAGCTGCTCACCCGGCGCAGTGAGCAGGGTACGGGCGCCGACTCGGACTTCAAGGTCATGGGTCACAATCACGAACGAGTAGCCTACCAGTTATGACTTCATTTCCCGTGACCGCCTCCGTCGTCGGCCTCGGGCCCGCCGGAAGAATCGCCGCCCACCGCGCATCCGCTCGCGGCTGGGATGTCACCGCTTACGACCCCGCCGGTGGCACACTGCCCTCGACGATTGGTCTCTGGTGCGACCAACTCCCCGACTGGTTGCCCAGCGATTTCCTCGCCGCCACTTTTCAACCCAGCGTCATTCTTGTCGACGGCACCGAACGTCAGCTCACCCGCACGTACGGCGTTGTTAACAACGACTGCCTGCAAAAACTTGGCGGTTTCCGCATCGAACGCCGCTCGCTCACCGATTCCGAATCCACGGGTGCTGACATCACGATTGTCACCACCGGGCGCGCACACGCCGCAGTCGGGCGAGGTGGGCAGGTACGGCAGCTTGCCATCGGGCACATCTTTTCGCTTGACGACGTCCCTAGCGCCCACCGCCGCGCAGTCCTCATGGACTTCACTCCAGCAGACCTGAATGCCCCAGAGACAGAGCCGGCTAGTTTCTCCTATCGCATTTTCTTGGATGACAGGACCTTCCTCATTGAAGAGACCATCCTCGCTACTCCGACTCCTATGGTTGCCGGGCATCTCGACGAAACCGGTGCGGCAGTCGGCACCGGCGGTAAGGCCGATGACTCCGTACTTCTAGAGCTGTTGCGGAGACGCCAAAAAGCACGGTTGAAGTCCCTGGAGCTCTCGGAAGATCTGGCCATTGACGAAGAAGTGGTGTCCTTTCCCCTACTGGCAAACTTTCCCTCTCGCCGCGGTGCCTTGACGCACAACGGACCATCCATGGGCACCCTCTTCGGCTTTGCAGGCGGTTGGATGCATCCTGCCACTGGTTACTCGGTGGAGTCGGTTATCGAAGATGTCGACCGTTTCTTGGCCGATATGGAAAAGAAGGGAAGCCGGTCGCTGGGGACGTCGTTAAGCATGCGATTGCAGCGATGGCTACGCGAACGTGGACTCGCGGCGTTGCTGGGGTTCGATGCACGACAGACGGGTGCGTTTTTTCGGGCGTTCTTTTCGTTGCCGGAGAAGGACGTGTTTGCCTATTTGATAGGGACATCCCCACTGACGACGCTTCGCGCTATGGCGAAAGTGGCAGTGCCTTTGCTGAAAAAGAGTCCGCGAACGTGCGGAAAGCTCATCGCAGGGTTTATGCGGGGACCTGGGAGATGGAGAAATCGTTGACGGGAAGCATATACATCAGCCGATTTGTGGGGTGATACCAACAATTAAAGCGGTGTGGTTTTTGCATTCACCGGAGTGGAAACGCTTATGATAAGTGAATGACTTCGACGCAATCTGAGGAGAATTCCTCACACAACCATAAGCTTCAGCGCAGGCTGAGAGCTCGCCACCTGAACATGATTGCCATTGGCGGTGCCATTGGCACGGGCCTGTTTGTTGCCTCCGGTGCGACCATTTCGCAGGCCGGTCCAGGCGGTGCGCTCATCGCTTACGCCCTTATCGGCATCATGGTGTGGCTGGTTATGCAGTCTCTCGGCGAGATGGCCGCCTACCTGCCAGTGCCCGGTTCCTTCCAGGAGTACGGTCGCCGATACGTCTCAGAATCCTTCGGCTTTGCCATGGGCTGGAACTACTGGTTTAATTGGGCGATTACTGTGGCCGCAGAGCTCGTCGCTGCTGCACTGGTGATGCGCTATTGGTTCCCGGATGTGCCTTCAATCGTCTGGTCCGCGCTCTTCCTCGCGATTCTATTCGGGCTGAATGCCCTGTCCGCACGTGCATTCGGCGAGGGTGAGTTCTGGTTTGCGACCATCAAGGTCATTACCGTTATCGTCTTCCTCGTTCTTGGTGTCGGCATGATTTTCGGCATCTTGGGTGGGTCCTCCCCCGGCTTTGAAAACTGGACCACGGGCGATGCCCCATTCGTCAACGGCGGAATGGGACTGCTGGCCGTTTTCGTCGTAGCTGGCTATTCCTTCCAGGGCACCGAGATGGTTGGTGTAGCAGCAGGTGAGGCTGAAGATCCTGAGCGCACGATTCCCCGCGCGATTCGCACTATCTTCTGGCGTATCTTGCTGTTCTACATCGGTGCCATCGCTGTTATTGGTTTCCTTATTGCGTACACGGACCCGAATCTTCTGAATGCCGCCGAGGACAATATTTCCATTTCACCGTTCACCCTGGTCTTTGAACGCGCAGGTATCGCGATTGCCGCTGGCCTGATGAACGCTGTCATTCTGACTTCGGTGTTGTCCGCGGGTAACTCCGGTATGTATGTGTCCACTCGTATGCTGTTTTCCCTGGCCCGTCAGGGACACGCTCCGCGTTACTTTGGCAAGCTTTCTGGGCATGGCGTTCCGCTGCGCGCTCTGATTGCCACCGCTGTCATCGGTATGGCTGGCTTCATTACCTCATTGGTAGGCGATGGTGTGGCGTACACCTTCTTGCTGACGCTGTCTGCGCTCGCGGGCTTTATCACCTGGTTTGGTATCTCTTTCAGCCACTACCGCTTCCGCAAGTGTCTGAAAGCCCAAAATATCCCGTTGGATTCGCTTCCCTACAAGGCGAACTTTTTCCCCGCCGGTGCTGTGCTGGCACTGATTATGTGCTTCTTTGTGGTGGCAGGACAGGCACTTGATCCGATCCGTACTGGCGAAAATATCTTTGCTATCCTCACTCCGTACCTGGGTATTCCGGTATTCGTCCTGCTGTGGTTCATCCATAAGAAGGTCACGGGCTCCAAGCTCGTTGACCCGGCCACCGCAGACATGACTCGCGAATAGCTGCGAAGGGCTGTGAATAGATGCGAGTAGCTATGCATCTCGCATCTAACTCTCACAACTTGGATTAGCAGTCGAAGACAATAGCGACCCCACCTGGCACTTTTCAGTGCCAGGTGGGGTCGTTTTTAACTCCGAGTCGGACAGCTTGAAAAAATTGCGGGGATGCTCGTGTGAATACGGGCTGCAGATGTGAAACTGTGCAAGTTTATGACGCTTTCAGGCCATTTTTTGAGCCATTTTTGACATAAATGCAGTCAGTAACTCGCATCGACCCGCCGCCGGCCATAAACGTAGTCAGTAACTCAAGGCAAACGAAAAAGAGCCTAGCTGAACGAGCCAGGAGCTCGTCGCTAAGCACTTTTAACGTAGCGGTTCTCTAATCACCGCTGTCACTGATCATCTAGACCGAGAAGCCGAGAGCGCGCATTTGCTCGCGGCCTTCCTCGGTAATCATGTGTGGGCCCCATGCCGGGGACCAGACCCAGTTGAGGCGGAAGTCGCGGATACCCTCGACCTTCATGACCTCAGAGGCAGTCTGGTCGGTGAGCATATCGGTCAGCGGGCAGGCCGGGGACGTGAGTGTCATGAAGATAGCGGCAATGTCGCCTTCTTCAATCCAGATGTCATAAACCAGGCCCAGGTCCACGACGTTGACTCCGAGCTCCGGGTCAACAACCTCGTACATAGCCTCTTCAACCTGGATGGCGAGCTTGTTATCGGCTTCGGTCTGCTCCGGCGCCGGCGGGACGGTGATGGACTCGTACGCATCCCCCTCATCGATTGGAGCGCCAGTGGTCATGGTGTCCTCGTCGACAGCGTCAGGCTGTGCGGGCGAGGTGGCGTCAATAGCGTTTGGTTCAGTCATGGTGGTGGCCTTCCTCGTCAGCGGTAACAGTTACAGTCGCGGTACCAACGCCGTTGCCTTCAGCGGCGTTGGCCAGAGCCTCAGCGGTTGCGGCCTGGAAAGCTTTCCAACCGAGAAGTGCGCACTTCACGCGGGCAGGGTACTTAGAGACACCAGCGAAGGCAATGCCATCGCCGATAATGTCCTCGTCGCCTTCAATCTTGCCGCGGGACGTGACCATCTTCTCGAACTCGGTGAGTTTGGCCATGGCCTCGTCGACAGTCTTGCCGACAATCTCCTCAGCCATAACTGAGGTGGAGGCCTGTGAGATAGAACAGCCCACGGCGTCATAGGAGACGTCATTGACGACGGTGAGGTCGTCGTTCAGGGTGACGCGAAGCGTGAGTTCATCGCCACACGACGGGTTGACATGGTGCACTTCCGCGTTGAAAGGCTCCCGCAAACCCGCGTGCTGCGGATGCTTGTAGTGATCCAGGATGACTTCCTGGTACATCTGCTCGAGCTTCATGTCCCTCTCCTTTCTTAAAGTTACGGGGTGACACCGAAGAACTTCTGGGCGTGGCGCACTGCGTCGGCAAGCGCCTGAACGTCCTCTTCCGTGTTGTAGATGTAGAAGGATGCCCGGGCGGTCGACTGAGCGTTGAGAATCTGGTGAATCGGCCACGCGCAGTGGTGTCCGACGCGGATGCACACGCCCTGGTCGTCGAGAACCTGGCCAAGATCGTGCGGGTGAATGCCCTCGACCTTAAAGGACACAGCAGAGCCACGCTGCTCTGGGGTAGTCGGACCGATGATGGTCACGCCGTCAATTTCCTGCAGCTTTTCCAGCGCGAGCGCGGTCAGGCGGTGCTCATGAGCCGCCACCTTATCCATACCGATGGCATCCAAGTACTTCACCGCAGCACCAAGGCCGACGACCTGAGAAGTCATCATGGTTCCCGCCTCAAAGCGCTGCGGAGGCGCTGCGAAGGTGGTCTTCTCCATGGTGACGACCTCAATCATCGAACCACCAGTGAGGAACGGTGGTAGTGCCTCCAGCAGTTCCCGGCGAGCGTAGAGCGCACCGACCCCGTTGGGGCCGAGCATCTTATGGCCGGAGAACGCTAGGAAATCCACATCGAGATCCTTGACATCGACAGGCATATGCGGCACCGACTGGCAAGCATCGAGGACTACCAAAGCACCGACCTCACGAGCACGGCGCACCATTTCCTTCACATCGGTGACTGCACCGGTGACGTTTGACTGATGGGTAAAGGCCACAACCTTGGTCTTTTCGCTGAGCTCCAGCGAGTTCATGTCAATGCGGCCGTCCTCAGTCACGCCGTACCAACGCAGTGTCGCGCCAGTGCGACGAGCGAGCTCCTGCCACGGCACTAAATTCGCGTGATGCTCCAGCTCAGTGACGACAATCTCGTCACCTTCGCCGACCTGGTACTGACCTGCGCGGTCGTCGCCAAGCACAAATGCCACTGTGTTCAACGCTTCGGTGGCGTTCTTGGTGAAGACCAGCTCGTCGTAGTCGGCGCCGATGAAGCCTGCGATGGCTTCGCGAGCATCTTCGTAGGCGTCCGTGGCCTCCTCAGCAATCTCGTAGGCACCGCGGTGCACCGGGGCGTTGTGGTGGGTTAGAAACTCCACCTCAGCATCGATGACCTGTTGCGGGCGCTGCGAGGTCGCTCCGGAGTCCAGGTAGACTAGCCGCTTTCCGTCACGAACAGTACGCGACAGAATCGGAAAGTCCTCGCGGAGTGATGGGCTGAGTAGTTCGGCGTTAGGCATTGATGAACTTCTCGTAGCCGTGCTCTTCCAGCTCGTCTGCGAGCTCCGGGCCACCGGAGGTGATGAAGCGACCATCGTGGAAGACGTGAACGTAGTCCGGCTTCACGTAGTTCAGGATGCGCTGGTAGTGAGTAATGATCAGGATGCCGCCGTCGTTTTCATCCTGGTAGCGGTTAATGCCGTCGGAGACGACGCGCAGAGCGTCGACGTCAAGGCCGGAGTCGGTCTCGTCCAGGATGGCGAACTTAGGCTTCAGTAGGTCGAGCTGCAGAATCTCGTGACGCTTCTTCTCGCCACCGGAGAAACCCTCGTTTACGGAGCGCTCGGAGAACGACGAATCGATCTCCAGGTCAGCCATTGCCTCACGGACCTCCTTGACCCAGTGGCGCAGCTTCGGAGCTTCGCCACGGACAGCGGTTGCTGCAGAGCGCAAGAAGTTGGACATGGACACGCCGGTGACCTCAACCGGGTACTGCATCGCCAGGAAGAGGCCAGCCCGAGCGCGCTCATCGACGCTCATCTCCAGCACGTTCTCGCCGTCGAGCAGGATCTCGCCTTCGGTGACTTCGTAACGCGGGTGACCTGCGATGGTGTAGCTCAGGGTGGACTTACCGGAGCCGTTCGGCCCCATCACAGCGTGGGTCTCGCCAGAGTTGATCGTCAGGTTGACGCCTTTCAAAATCTCCTTGGGCTCAGCGGACTCGTCGGTCGGCAGCACCTGCGCGTGGAGGTTACGGATTTCCAAAGTGCTCATAGTGAAATCTTTTCCTTTAATCGGTGTAAGTGGCCTGCTCCCCCGGTGCTACCGGGGTGACAGGGCGGAAATAGGGTGAGAAAGAAGATAAGCGGTTAGAAGCCAGCGGTGTTGAGCTCTTCGTCAACGAGTTGCTCAAGCTTCTCGCGAACGGACTCGACCGGAATCAGGTTGATGACCTCGCTGAAGAAGCCGCGAACCACCAGACGGCGGGCTGTCATTTCGGGGATACCGCGGGAGAGCAGGTAGAACAGCTGTTCCTCGTCGAAGCGACCAACGGTAGCAGCGTGACCAGCACCAGCGATTTCACCGGTTTCGATTTCCAGGTTCGGAACTGCGTCGGCACGCGCGCCCTCGGTGAGTAGCAGATTGCGGTTCAGCTCATAGGTATCGGTGCCCGTGGCCTCTGCACGAATGAGCACGTCTCCCACCCACGCGGTGCGGGCCTCACGATGAGCGACATTCGGCTCGCCCTGCAGCGCGCCCTTGTACATGACGTTGGAGCGGCAGTTCGGCACAGCGTGGTCTACCAGCATGCGGTTTTCGAAGTACTGACCGCCATCGGCGAAGTACACGCCCAGCAGGTCGACGTCGCCGCCCGGAGCAGTGAATGCAACGCGCGGAACGATACGGACAACCTCGCCACCGAAGGTCGCGACGGTGTGGCGCAGCGTGGCATCACGGCCGACGCGAATATGGTGAGCAGAGCCGTGAACTGCATCTTCGTTCCAGTTCACCATGGTCACGATGCTCAGCTTGGCGCCGTCGCCGATTACGAACTCAATGTTGTCCGCGAACGTGCCGCTGCCACGGTAGTTAATCACGCAGACGGCCTCGGCGTGGGACTGCACATCAATGACGATATGGCCATAGGAAACGTTGTCCTCGCCCGGGCCATCGATGTCAATGACGACCGGTTCCTTGGAAACCGAATTCTTCGCGAAGGTCACGATGTGCGCATCGTCGAAGTTGGAGTACGCCTGTGCTGCCACGCGATCCGTCGGGGTACCGGCGCGGCCAAGGCGTTCGTCGTCACGCTTGACGACGTCCACAGCGACACCATCCTGACCGGCAGTCTCGACCGAAATCGACGCTGCAACCGGATCGGCGGCGGTGCCGTTGTGGAGACCGCGAAGTTTGCGCAGTGGTGTGAACTTCCACTCCTCATCCTTGCCATGCGGCACGGAGAAGTCCTCCACGTTGAAAGATGAGAAAACGTCGCCCTTGTTCGCCAGCACGCGGCGGCTATGAGCAGCCTGGTTTTCGTTGTTAATCGTCGTAGTCATAGGTATTAACCGACCGAACCTTCCATCTGCAGTTCAATGAGGCGGTTGAGCTCGAGGGCGTATTCCATCGGGAGCTCCTTGGCAATGGGCTCGACAAAGCCACGCACGACCATGGCCATTGCATCTTCTTCTTCGATGCCGCGGCTCATCAGGTAGAAAAGCTGATCGTCAGAGACCTTGGAAACCGTTGCCTCGTGGCCGAGGGTGACGTCGTCCTCGCGGACATCCACGTACGGGTACGTGTCCGAGCGCGAAATCGTGTCGACCAGCAGTGCGTCACACTCGACGTTGGAGTGTGAGTGCTTAGCGCCCTTGTTGACCTGCACCAGACCGCGGTAGGCAGCGCGGCCACCGTTGCGGGCCACGGACTTGGACACGATGTTGGAGCTCGTGTGCGGAGCCATGTGCACCATCTTGGCGCCGGTGTCCTGGAACTGGTCCTCGCCAGCCATAGCAACGGACAGCACCTCGCCCTTGGCGTGCGGACCAGTCATCCACACTGCCGGGTACTTCATGGTGACCTTGGAACCGATGTTGCCGTCAATCCACTCCATGGTTGCACCCTCTTCGCACTTGGTGCGCTTGGTAACCAGGTTGTAGACGTTGTTCGACCAGTTCTGAATTGTGGTGTAGCGGCAGCGGCCGCCCTTCTTCACGATGATCTCCACAACAGCCGAGTGCAGCGAGTCAGACTTGTAAATCGGAGCGGTACAGCCCTCGACGTAGTGCACGTAGGCATCCTCGTCGACAATAATGAGCGTGCGCTCGAACTGTCCCATGTTTTCCGTGTTGATACGGAAGTATGCCTGCAGCGGGATGTCCACGTGGACGCCCTTTGGGACGTAAATGAAGGAACCGCCCGACCACACTGCGGTGTTAAGCGCAGAGAACTTGTTGTCGCCAGCAGGAATAACGGTGCCGAAGTACTCCTTGAATAGCTCCGGGTGTTCCTTCAGCGCAGTATCGGTGTCCAGGAAGATAACGCCCTGGCTCTCCAAATCCTCGCGAATCTGGTGGTAGACAACCTCAGATTCGTACTGAGCGGCGACACCGGCGACCAAGCGCTGCTTCTCCGCTTCCGGAATGCCGAGCTTGTCGTAGGTGTTCTTAATATCCTCCGGAAGGTCTTCCCAGGTCTGGGCCTGCTTCTCGGTGGAGCGAACGAAGTACTTAATGTTGTCGAAGTCGATGCCCGACAAATCCGCGCCCCAGGTGGGCAGCGGCTTGCGGTCGAAGATTTCCAGAGCCTTCAAGCGACGCTCGAGCATCCACTCAGGCTCGTTCTTCTTAGCCGAGATATCGCGAACGACCGCTTCAGATAGGCCGCGCTTCGCGGAAGCGCCAGCGGTATCCGGGTCGTGCCAACCGAACTGGTAGGCACCAATAGACTCAATAATCTCTTCGTCAGTCTGCGGAGTGGCAGCCTTCGTGGATTCAGCCACGTCGGTGGAGTTCTCATGGGCGAGGGTCATTGTCCGCTCCTTTCATGTGGCAATTCAGTAAGTGTCTTTGTTACGGGAGTGAGTGGGATATTTGTGGTGCAGATACCGTTTCCATCAGCGATAGTCGCCAACGGTTGGGTGTGCTGCCCTAATAATTTACTAACGGCTTCATGCTCCGCCGCGCAGAGCTCCGGAAACTCGGAGGCTACGTGACTAATTGGGCAATGGTGCTGGCAAATCTGCACGCCGCCAGTGTTCTGGTTGATAGTTGCCGCGTATCCGGCCCGTCGGAAAGCATCGACGACGGCCTCTACGACCTCTTCCTTCTCCGCGTTCTGCCCCACAGGGGTGACGCCGAGCAGAATGTCATCAATGCGCTGACGGGCAAACTGGGCAACTGCCTGCTCACCGCCGGCCTTGCGCAGTGCGGTCAGAGCTGCGCTAGCAAGATCGTCGTAAGCGTGTCCGAATCTAGCGCGGCCCCGGTCTGTCAGGCGGTAGGACTTTGCTGGCCTGCCTCGACCCCGGGGGCCAGTACTGGGTGCCGAAGCGGTTTCGGCGAGACCTTCGTCCACCAGAATGTCAATATGGCGACGGACTCCTGCAGCGGATAGTCCCAGGGTGTCAGCGATAAAAGTCGCGGACGCCGGGTTGTGTTCCAGAAGCAATTGGAGAATGCGCTTGCGCGTATCACCGTCATTGACGGTCGGCTTCCGATCAGCCATGACTGGTGAGTCACCTCCTGCGATTGGACTGCTGGATTATAAAAAGGTGTCTAGGTGGCTCAGCGAGGCAAATATCCCACTTGCGCCGCTGGTGTATTAGACAACACAATTGTGTCGTAATTGGTGCATAAAGTCCAACGCATTTAAATATCAATGCAACGTCGCTGATTAGAACGCCCTTTCGGCGTGTCGAATCGTCTACTATGTGACCTTGTGAAAACTAACCGACCCGCCTCGCGCCGCTCGTCCACCTTCGACGATGCTCTCGGGGTGCGTGACGCCATTCCAAAAATTGGTCTGGCCGGTTCCAGGTCGGCAACCCTCCACCAAGGCTCAGAACAGCCGCTCCAACACCGCATCAATTACCGCGAACTTCGACGCTTCACCTGGCTGCGTTGGCTGGGTGCTCTCGGGTCGGTGTTTATTATGGTCGCCGGGATTGGCGCAGGCGCGACACCGGTGGTTGGAAATGAGTTTTGGGGTACACCACTCGGTCTAATCCTCGGTCGAATGTTGGTGGCAACGACAATCGTCACCTTCGTGGGGATTGGCATGTTAGTCGCAGCCTGGTTGGGTGTCGGAGCTTTCGTTCTGGCCGGTGCGCGGACTCGCGTCACCGCGGTGACCACTCCGATGCTCATACGCACCTACGCCGCATGGGTATTGCCCTTGGTGTTTACCGCTCCCCTGTTTACGCAGGATATCTACTCCTATTTGGCGCAGGCTGCAATTGTGGAGCGGGGTATGGATCCCTATCTCGCAGGACCTGTTGACCTATTGGGAGCCAACGACCCACTGGCCCGATCGGTGCCATTGATTTGGTCGCACTCTCCGAGCCCATACGGCCCCACAGCCCTCGCAGTGGCATGGGGTATCGCCAAGATAACCAGCGACGGGGTGATTGCTTCCGTCTTTCTACACCGACTCGTCGCCATCGTTTCGCTTCTCGTGGTGTCCTGGGCGCTGGTGCAGCTTGGTCGCCGCTGCGGAGTTAGCTCTCAGTTCACCCTATGGCTGGGCACGCTCAATCCGCTGGTATTGCTGCACCTGGTGGGAGGTATTCACAACGAGGCCCTGCTGCTTGCACTCCTGCTCGTTGGCCTCGAACTGTGTCTACGCGCTATCCACGGCCCTGCGCAATCGATGGAGCCCGATGAGCTGCCAGAACCCGGACCAATCGGACACGAGAACCAAAGCCGAGGAAGATCATGGGCACTGTATGCAGGCGGTATTGTGCTCATCAGCCTCGCCGGAATGGTCAAAGTTACCGGTTTCGTGGCGCTCGGCTTTGCCGGCATGTGGCTGGCCAGAAAATTCGGCAGCACCTGGAAGGCCGTTGCTCTTTCCGCAGTAGTGACGGGCACAATAACCGTCGTCACGGCAGTCGTTGTTTCCTTAGGAACTGGTCTGGGCTTTGGTTGGATCACCGCGCAAGGTGGCGCCGCGACGGTGCGCAGTTGGATGTCGCTAACTACCCTGCTCGGGATCATCGCTGGTTTCTTCGGGAGGCTCCTGGGGCTCGGCGATATCAGCGACAGTGCTTTGCTGTTTACCCGCGGCATTGGTGTAGCGCTAGTGGCTGCCTGGCTCCTACGCATGCTGTTAGCGACGTTCCGTGGTCGCATTCACCCGCTCGGCGGCTACGGCCTGGCGATGTTCGCTCTAGTAATCCTCTTCCCCGTCGTGCACCCCTGGTACCTGCTATGGGCCATCGTGCCGCTGTCCGCTTGGGCCAACCGGGTACAATTTCGCATTGCCGTGGTTCTGTACTCGGCAATTTTCAGTTTTGTAGTACTACCACGCGGCCTGGGGTTGCCTCCGGGCACCGTCGCTCAGATTTACCTACTGGCGTTGGTATTCTTCGTCGCAGTCATGCTCGTCATCTTGGCGTACTCGACGCGATCTAAGGTATTTCGCCTTCATTAAAACTGTGAGATTAGACTGACTAACCGTGAATAACGCTGCCAATTCTCCTGCTCTGCGCCTTGAGAACGTAACGAAGAAATTCGATGACGTTGAGGCTGTATCAGACCTTTCGCTTTCCCTGGATCGAGGTAGGGTTCTTGCGCTTCTCGGCCCCAACGGCGCTGGTAAGACCACAACCGTTGAAATGTGTGAGGGCTTCATCAAGCCGGATGAAGGGCGAATTCGCATTCTCGATCTCGACCCGGTCACTCAAACCACAGCACTGCGCAGCCGCATTGGCATCATGCTCCAGGGCGGAGGTGCCTACCCCGGTGTTCGCGTTGGCGAAATGCTGAACCTCGTTGCCAGTTACTCCGCAAATCCACTGGACACTGATTGGCTCCTTGAAGTCGTAGGCCTAGAACGCCATCGTAAGACGAACTACCGCAGGCTCTCGGGTGGTCAGCAGCAGCGACTGTCGCTCGCATGCGCCCTGGTCGGACGTCCGGAGCTGGTGTTCCTCGACGAGCCGACAGCAGGCCTCGATGCCCAGTCCCGTCTAGCCGTCTGGGACCTCATCTCGTCGCTGCGCCGGGATGGGGTCACCGTAGTCCTGACAACGCATCTGATGGACGAGGCCGAATCGCTTGCCGACGACGTTGCGATTATCGACCGAGGCCATTTAGTTGTGGCCGGCACCACCGAGGAAATCACTAGCGCAGGCGCATCGGCGCTCCATGGGACGTCGTCAAGCACTGCTATGAAGGTCAGCGTTCGAGGCAGCCTTGACTTCGAAGAGGTCAACCGCAGCTTTAGCGAGTCTGGTCTTTCGCAGCGTCTGCAGCTTTCTGGCGGTGGAGAGTTCTCCCTGATTGGTGAGGCTTCACCGCGCGCCCTGACTGTATTGGCGCAGAGTTGCGAGCGACAAGAGGTGTTGATCACCTCGTTGAATAAGGCGACGCAATCGCTTGAAGATGTCTTCTTGCAGATCACTGGAACGGAGATGAGGAGCTAATGACTACCGCACCGAGGTCTGATGCCTCCCGCTTTGCTAAGGGCACTTTCGCCCCGGAGCCGCAGCGTTCGGACATGGCGACGTTGGTCATGTCGCAGGCGTGGTTGGAGACGAAGCTCTTCTGGCGGCACGGTGAGCAAATGCTCCTCACCATCATTATCCCGTTGGCGATGCTCATCGGACTGGTGATGGTGCCTGTGTTGGAACTCGATGATCCGCTCGAGCGCATCTTCCCCATGGTGCTGGCGATTTCCGTCATGTCTGCAGGGTTTACCGGGCAGGCAATTGCCGTGGGCTTTGACCGTCGTTACGGAGCCCTGAAGCGCATCGGTGCCTCAGGCGTGCCACCGTGGGGCATTATTGCAGGCAAGATTGTGTCGGTCTGCACTACTGTCACGTTGCAATACATACTGTTCAGCCTCGTGGGGCTCGCTCTTGGCGCAGAGCTCTCGATTGGCGGCTGGCTGTTGGCTTATGTGGGGATGCTTCTGGGAACGTTCGTTTTTACTTCATTGGGCTTGCTCATGGGCGGCACGTTGGGGGCCGAGCTAATCCTAGGTCTCGCCAACCTGATCTGGTTCCTCCTTATTGGTGCTACTACTTATGTGGCCGTCGCACCGTCGCTAGATGACATCAGCTCTGTACTGCTACACCTCTTGCCGTCCGTCGCGCTTACCGACGTGATCTCCGCGGCATTGGCCATGTCCGTCCATTGGTCAGCTGTCGGGGTGCTGATTGTGTGGGGTGTCCTTGGCGCTGCACTGGCGGCTCGCTGGTTCCGTTTTGATATGCCGAATGACTAGGAATCTATCGGGGAGTCTGCATAGAAAAGCGCAGCCCAACGCAGGGGTTTCGCTTATTACCATTTTCCGCCAGCATGGGTAGAATTTCTTAATGTGAATACTGCAGATCGAAGTTTGCCCCTATCGTTTTTGCCGCTGACACCAATCGGGCGCCAGAAGCTCTATGCCCTGCTGGTTTTGATTGCACAGGCGGCAATTGCGGTAACCGGTTCTATCGTCCGAGTTACTGGTTCAGGTCTCGGTTGTGCTTCGTGGCCTGAATGTCACCCAGGCAGCTTCGTTCCTGTCGCGGGGGAAGCAGAAATGCTCCATCAGATTATTGAGTTTGGCAACCGGCTGCTCACCTTTGTGCTGGTTGCTCTGACACTTCTGCTCTTCCTTTCGGTTATGCGTGTCGGTCGCCGTCAGGAAATCAAGTTGCTGGCCTTCCTCAACGGTCTCGGCGTTATCGTCCAGGCTGTTATCGGCGGTATCTCCGTTTGGGTTGACCTGAAGTGGTACGCCGTAGCGTTGCACTTCCTGCCTTCGATGATTCTGGTCTGGCTCGCTGGCATGCTTTTCGTCAAGATTTCTGAGCCTGACGACGGCACTGCTACCCGCATGTACCCGCGCTATCTGCGCTATTTGGCTGCCGCCTCCGGCCTGGCCCTGACGATGACGCTGATTACCGGAACTATGGTCACCGGTGCCGGACCACACGCTGGCGATGCTTCGGTGCTCCCGGAGGATCGCCTCCAGCTACCGATTGTTGACCTGGCGCATATCCACGCTGGTTTTATGTACCTCTACCTTGGCCTGGTTATCGGCCTCATTTTCGGTCTGCTGGCCTCGGAAGCCTTTGCACCTGTGCGTAAGGTTGCCATCGCACTCGTTGTGTTCATTTTGGCGCAGGGCGTAGTTGGAATGATTCAGTATTGGTCCGGTGTACCGGAGGCATTGGTGCCGGTTCACGTTGCCGGATCTGGTATCTGCACCGCTTTGACTGCAGTACTTTTCCAGCACGGTTACCGCACTGTCGGTGGGAGCGCAGAAGTCACTGGCTCGCTTGAAGGCGATGCGGCTGCCGCCACTGTTGCTTCGGAGAAGAACGTCGAGGTTACCGCGTAGCTAGCTGCCGGTCAGCGGCTGTATTAACCACTGTGGTTACCGGCTGTTGATTCCTGCTTGAACCGCCTAAACACGCGCTTTGGTTGTGCGTGTTTAGGCGGTTCTGCTGTCTGCTCGGCTCCGTGTGCTCGGATGTGCGTTTCCCAGTGGCTAGCGGGCTGCGCGGGCTGCGCGGGCGGTGCAAGGGGGCGGTCTGCCCACCTATCGATCCGAGTTACTGACTATGTTTATGACAGAAATCGCGCGAAAAATTGCCTGAAAGTGGCATAAACTCGCACAGTTTCACGTTTGCAGCCCGTGCCCATCTCCACACACAAAAAGAGGCCCTTCCCGCAACCGGAAAGGGCCTCTTCAAAGGAGCTCAGCAGCTGACCTAGAACATGCTCGAAATTGTCTGCAATCCGAGTACGGCATCGAGAGAAAGCGCCACACAGACGATAGACAAGTAGTTGTTCGACATGAAGAACAGCTTCATCGGCTTGATCTTGCCACCGGTCTTAACGTGGCGGTGCAGGTCAATGGCGCCCCACAGGAACCAGGCACCAGCGCCAACGGCGCCAATCAGATAGATCCAACCAGCGTACGGAACCAACAGCAGAGTGGTGATCACGGTCGCGGCGGTGTAGTAAATAATGCGCTTGGAAACGACGATTGCCGGCTTGACCACTGGCATCATCGGCACGCCAGCGGCCTTGTAGTCCTCCTTGTAGCGCAGGCCCAATGCCCAGGTGTGCGGCGGAGTCCAGAAGAAGATAAGCAGGAACAGGATGAATGCCTGCCACCAGTGAGCGAGCCCCGTAATCTCCGGGTTGTTGTCAGTGATTACGGCCCAGCCGACCATCACCGGCATACACCCCGCAGCGCCACCCCAAATTACGTTCTGATCAGTACGGCGCTTCAGCCACAACGTGTAGACGAAGATGTAGAAGGCAATCGTAATCAGAATGAAAACGGCGGCCAGCAGCGAGTTACACAGCAACCACAGCCATAGGAACGACGCAATCATCAAGACAGTGCCGAAAATCGCTGCCGCTCGACGGCTAACCTGGTTGCGCGCGAGCGGGCGACGGCGAGTACGGCGCATCTTCTGGTCAATGTCGTAATCCATGACCATGTTGAAGGTGTGCGCAGCCGCTGCACCCAGCCAACCACCGAACAAGGTGAGAAGAATCAGTCCAACGTGAACATGACCGCGATCAGCCTGAAGCATTGCGGGAATGGCCGCGACGAGCAGGAGCTCGATAATTCTTGGCTTAGTCAGTGCAATATACGCCTTGACTGTTTCCAACAAAGCAATGTCCCTTTCACGCGCCATAAACAAACCCCCCGTTTACAGATAGTCGGATGTAACGGTCGGAAAGTTCCCGACGAGTTTTTCCGCAAAATTAAATGAGGGGCAGGCAATCAGTTTACCGGTAATCATAACGGTTCCAATAATGACCGTCGTAAAGCATGTGCGGCGCGCCCTCTGAGACTTATCTCTCAGCTATTCGGCCCGGTTTGAACCCGGAGCGCGCAATCCTAGTTAGTATGGAGGAGAATTTTACTAATCCATTTGGATACTAGGAGTCATTCACGTGACACTGTCGACTGAGCATGAAGCACGGGTTGTGCGCAACTACCCCTCGGACTGGTCTGACTTGGATACGAAGGCCGTAGATACGGCCCGTGTGCTGGCTGCAGACGCCGTTGAAAAGGCAGGTTCGGGGCACCCCGGCACTGCGATGAGCCTCGCACCGCTGGCTTACTCTCTTTACCAGCGCGTTATGCGCCATGACCCGAAGGATACGAAGTGGATCGGCCGTGACCGTTTCATTCTCTCCTGTGGTCACACCTCTCTGACGCAGTACGTCCAGCTCTACCTCGGCGGTTTTGGCCTGGAGCTCGATGACCTGAAGGCGCTGCGTACGTGGGATGCACTCACCCCGGGTCACCCGGAGTACGGCCACACTGACGGCGTGGAAATCACCACTGGCCCGCTGGGTCAGGGGCTGGCGTCGGCTGTCGGTTTTGCCATGGCTTCGCGACGGGAACGTGGGCTGTTCGACCCGGAAGCTGCTCCGGGTGAGTCTCCGTTCGACCACTACGTGTACGTCATCGCTTCTGATGGTGACGTTCAGGAGGGTGTCACTGCCGAGGCCGGCTCGCTGGCCGGCACTCAGCAGCTGGGCAACCTGATTGTCTTCTGGGATGACAACGGCATCTCCATCGAGGACGACACCACCATTGCTTTCACCGAGAATGTCGCGGATCGCTACCGTGCTTACGGCTGGCAGGTCATTGAGGTCGACGGCGGCGAGGACGTCGCAGCACTCGAGGCTGCTGTCGAGGAGGCCAAGAAGGATACGGAGCGTCCGACCTTCATTCGCGTTCGCACTGTGATCGCTTACCCGGCTCCGACGAAGATGAACACCGGCGCTTCGCACGGTGCTGCTCTTGGTGGCGAGGAGATTGTCGGCATCAAGGAAGCTCTCGGCTTCGATACCGACAAGAGCTTTAACGTCGCTGACGAGGTCATTGAGCACACCCGCAAGCTGGTTGAGCGTGGTGCTGAGGCTCACGCACAGTGGCAGGTCAAGTTCGACGAGTGGGCTGCGGCTAACCCGGAGCGCAAGGCTCTGCTGGACCGTCTGACCGCTGGCGAGCTGCCGGAGGGCTTCGACGCTGAGCTGCCGACCTGGGAGCCGGACGAGAAGGGCGTTGCTACCCGCAAGGCCTCTGAGGCCGCGCTGCAGGCACTGGGCAAGACCCTGCCGGAGCTGTGGGGTGGCTCGGCTGACCTGGCTGGCTCCAACAACACCGTCCTGAAGGGTGAGCCGTCCTTCGGCCCGAAGTCCATCACCACCGGTACCTGGACCACCGACCCGTACGGCCGCAATCTGCACTTCGGTATCCGTGAGCACGCCATGGGCTCGATCCTCAACGGCATTCTGCTCCACGGTGGCACCCGTCCGTACGGCGGCACCTTCCTTATCTTCTCGGACTACATGCGTCCGGCTGTCCGCCTAGCATCGCTGATGGGCATCTCCCCTATTTACGTCTGGACTCACGACTCCATTGGTCTGGGCGAAGACGGTCCGACGCACCAGCCTGTTGAACAGCTGGCTTCGCTGCGCGCTATCCCGGGTGTGTCCACTGTCCGCCCGGCTGACGCTAACGAGACCGCTCAGGCTTGGGCCGCTGTTCTTCAGGGCGAGGCAGGCCCGAAGGCTCTGGCCCTGACCCGCCAGAACGTTCCGGTCTTGGAAGGTACCAAGGAGAAGGCCGCTGAGGGCGTCCGTCGTGGTGCGTATGTGCTTGTCGACGGTGCCAAGGAGACCCCGGACGTCATCCTGATGGCTACCGGTTCGGAAGTTCACCTCGCTGTCGAAGCTGCTGACAAGCTGGCTGAGGAAGGCGTCAGCGCCCGCGTTGTCTCCGTTCCGTGTCTTGACTGGTTCGAGCAGCAGGACGATGCCTACCGCGAGCAGGTTCTGCCGAAGTCCGTCCGCGCTCGTGTCTCGGTTGAGGCCGGTATTGCAATGCCGTGGTACCGCCACCTGGGTGATGCTGGTCGCGCTGTCTCCCTGGAGCACTTCGGTGCATCGGCTCCGTACAAGGAGCTGTTCGAGAAGTTCGGCATCACAGCAGAGGCTGTTGTCGATGCCGCCAAGGAGTCCATCGAGGCTGCTAAGTAAGTTTGTTAAAACCTGGCGCTATCGGCCGTTGTCGGGACGGGATTTGTGAAAACCGTACCGCGCTCCGGTAGCGCCAGTATTGTTTGTGACGCACAGTAGTTTAAGGACATACAACTTTTAGCGAAGTCTTTAGGCAACGAAGCGGTATTGACAGAAAGGCGTTAAACACTATGGGAAACACCACGATGGAAGCGCTCGCCAAGGTAGGGACTTCGGCGTGGCTCGACGATCTTTCGCGCCAGCGCCTCACCTCGGGCGATTTGAAAAATCTTATTGAAGAGCTTCGGGTTGTCGGTGTCACTACTAACCCGGCAATCTTCTCTTCGGCGATGACCGCCGGTGAGGATTACGACTCTCAGCTGGCGCAGCTCACTGCAGAGGGTGCGAACCCGGCAGATGCTGTGTTCGCGATGGCAATCGACGACGTCCGCGATGCCTGTGACCTTTTCGCTGGTGTATCCGAAGAAACCGACGGTGTCGATGGCCGTGTTTCCATCGAGGTCGATCCTCGCTACGCCGACAACTACGAGGCCACGATTGCGCAGGCCCGTAAGCTCTGGGAGCGCGTCGGCAAGCAGAACGCGATGATTAAGATTCCGGCGACCGATGCTTCCCTGCCGGCTGTCACCCAGGCTCTGTCCGAGGGAATCTCGGTAAACGTCACCCTGATTTTCTCGGTGGAGCGTTACCTGCAGGTCATTGATGCGTTCATCGAGGGCATTGAGCGTGCGAAGGACAACGGCGTGGACCTGGCTTCGGTTCACTCTGTTGCGTCGCTGTTTGTTTCCCGCGTTGACACCGAAATCGATGCTCGCCTGGACAAGATCGGCTCCGTGGAGGCCCTGGCTCTGCGCGGCAAGGCTGGTCTGGCCAATGCCCGTGCAGCTTACGCCAAGTTCGAGGAGACTTTCTCGGCGCAGAATATTCGCTGGGCACAGCTGGAAAACGCCGGTGCTAAGCCGCAGCGCCTGCTGTGGGCTTCGACCGGTGTGAAGAACCCGGCTTACCCGGACACCCTCTACGTCACTGAGCTGGCTGCACCGCAGACTGTGAATACCATGCCGGAGAAGACGCTGCGTGCTACTGCGGGCTTCGAGGGCGAGGTTCGCGACGCCGTCAGCGGCCAGGGTGACGCAGCCAATGCCGTTATGACTCAGCTCAGCGAGATTGGCATCGACCTCGATGACGTCTTCGCTGTCCTGGAGCGCGAGGGCGTGGAGAAGTTCGTGGACTCCTGGCAGTCCTTGCTCGAGTCGATTGCACAGCGCATGGAGCAGCTGAAGTAAGCCTGCTGATTATCTAGGTGCCTGTTGGTAGTGGCTGCGTTTCTGGCTGGCGCCAGCAGGTCGCCTGGCGATCCGAGTTACTGACTGCGTTTATGTCAAAAACGGCCCGGTAGGGTCAGGCGGTCATTGCATCATGGATAACACCAGAGATTACCTCCCGGGGAGTTAACCCGTCGAGCACTACCCGTGGCCGGTTATTCAGCAATGCTTCCGCCTCGGCGACCTCTTGGTCGGTGACATCGGTAAAGTTGGTGCCTTTGGGGAAATAAAACCGGATATCCCGGTTCATCCGCTCATTGCTACCTCGCTGCCACGGCGAATGCGGATCGGCGAAAAACACCTGGATATTCTCCGCGACAGAAAACTCGGTGTGTTTGGCAAACTCCACTCCCTGATCCCAGGTCAACGTCGAAATCGTGGTGTCCATCGACTCTTTGAGCCGACGAATCATCCGTACCATCACCTCATTGACACTGGCGGCAGTATGGTCAGTGCCGAGTCTGCCGAGCAGCACAAACCTGCTGCGGCGTTCCACCAACGTCGCTAAAGCACTGGTGCCATCTGCGCCAATAATCAAATCGCCTTCCCAATGACCGGGTACCGCACGATCATTGGCTTCGGCTGGGCGAAGTGAAATATTGGCATCATGAGTCCAGCGTTTTCCACGTGGCTTGGGCACCCCGGCTAAAAGCGAGCGGGGTTTACGCCCTGGCCGGGTAGTCCGGCAGGACTTTTCAAACACAAGTTCTTTGCGCAAGCTGCCTGCCCCTTGTACGTAAAGGGCCTGGTAAATCGACTCGTGGCTAATAGTCATGGACGTATTATC
>NZ_JVOW01000008.1:0-5767 GCF_001055995.1 Corynebacterium sp. 239_CJEI
GGGGGGTGTCCCTATGTTTTTGTCAAGTGCCAGACCGATGTTGACGAGCACAGTCTTGGGAGTAGTTTCTTAGGCGTGCCTAGGAGCCGGCCAGCGTGTGCTGGTCGGCTTCGTCTTTGGGGCTTTATGCGGCGACGGGGCGTGGCGGGATTTCGCGGAAGAACTCCTTGTTTTTCAGCATCGCGTAGATGACATTGCATCGGCGTCGTGCCAGGCAGATGACTGCTGCGTTGTGGCGTTTTCCTTCAGCGCGTTTGCGTTCGTAATACCGCCGTGACGGTTCGTGGCTGCGGATAACTGCGAATGCGGAGTAGAACAAGGCGTTTTTCAGTCGTTTATTGCCTGACCGTGCCGGGAATTCACCTCTGATCGACGAACCGGATCGTCTAGTCACGGGTGCTATTCCAGCATAAGCAGCTAAGTGGCCAGCACTAGCGAAGTCGGAGCCATCACCGATCGCAAGAAGGATCTGCGCTGCGGTCTTGATGCCGACTCCGGGCATACTCATCAAGACCTCACAAAGAGGGAAATCAGCGAGCATCTCTTCAACCTGCTCAGCAATGGTGTTTCGTTGCTCTTTGAGGGCCTGGATGTTTGCAGCCAGTTGAGGAATTACTAACTCGGCGGCATCGCTTCCAGGCACGGTGACTGTTTGAGCTTTCAGCGCTGTAAAAATGTCGTCTACCAGCGGGGTGGGGTCTTTACGTGTGCGCTTGATCATCCAGTTCAACACTCGTTGGTATCCGGCTCTTTTTAGCCCCTGCGGTCCCTTGTAATGGATCAATAATTCCAGGATCGGCGTGCGAGTCAGGGTGCTACCAGCAAAAACTCGTTCCAGGCTGGGGTAGATCTGGGTGAGGACACTGCGAAGCCGATTGACAGTGCGAGTGCAATCGCGGGCGATGTCATCATCGAAGCCGGACAGCATCTTTAGGGCGGAGAGTACCTCATCATTGCGGTCGACGGCACGTAGCGTGTGGGGCATTGTGCGGGCGGTGTCGGCGATGATGAATGCGTCGCGTTTGTCTGTTTTTGCACGTCCCGGATAGAGATCTGCAGCTTTGCGCATCGCAAGACCTGGCAGGTATCCGACTTCGCAACCGCAGTCCCGGGCTACAGCAATCGGTAGTGCGCCGATGGTGTTGGGTTGGTCGACGATCACGAGCACGGTGCCAAGCTTCTGAAGCTGGTGAAAAACGCCTGCTAGTTCGGATTCGAGTTGAGGCAACGGTTTGTCGAAGACCTTGTTGCCATCACGGTCTAAGGCGCAGGCGTGGTGTTCAGATTTGCCGACGTCTAACCCAAGGAATATGTCGATGGAATGCTCCGGAGACATGATGAGCTCCTAGAAAACGAGATGGGTATGGCGTTGTTCCAGTCGCTGGTGTCATGACCTTCGTTGCAAGCACCCACGTTACAAAGAGACCTAGTTTAAAACTGGCCGTGTCCCTATCAGCTGTCATCGAAAGTCCTGGCACCCGGCGGCAACACCCCCCCCCGGATTATGGAAACTACAGGGCAGGTAAGCCATACCGGGACCAGCGACTATCCCCATTATCGGGGACACTCACAAGGTAACGGGAATGCGACCGGGGAAGCCCAACGCATGTGGGCCTCGAGCATTCGCGTTTTAGCGCTTCAGCCCCGCGATCATGGTCTTCAAGTTGCTGCGCAGGAAATCCTCGTAGGTTCCCGCGACCGTGCCCGGCTTGCCGAGCTCATCGGAGTGCAGTGGCTCGTCGAAGATCGGAATCCCGGCCTCCTTCGAGACGGTCTTCATGGGGCGCGTATCCACGTTCGACTCCACGAACAGGTGCTTCGGGCGCTTGTCCTTCAGCTGGCGCACGAGGTGTCCGATCTGCGCGGGGGAGCCGTTTTCATCCGTGTCGATCTGCCAGATATACAGCTGCTCCATGCCGTAGGTGTCGACCATGTATTGGAAGGCATGTTCACTGGCCACGAGCACACGATCCTCCTTCGGCAGCGCACCGATCTGCTCGCGGTAGTCGGCGTCGATGCTCTCCAGCATGGCCTTGTACTCCGCCCCCTTCTCCTCGATGTGCTCGGCACGCTCGGGCAGGGCCTCGGCCAGCGCCGCGGTCACGTTCTCGGCCATCGCGATGCCGACGGTCGGGTCCAGGAAGGCGTGCGGGTTGATCTCCTGATTGCCCTTTTCGTCCTTGAGGTACTTCGGTTCCACGCCCTTGGTGGCCTCGACCATCTGGGAATCGTCCAGGCCCGCGGTGTTTTTCAGTTTCGCGAGCCAGCCGTGCTCACCGCCCTCGAGGTTCAGCCCGTTGTAGAACAGCAGGTCGGCGTCGCTCGTCGCATCCAGGTCCGCGGGCAGGGGGTCGTAGTCGTGCGGGTCCGTGCCGGTCGGCACGAGGTTATGGACGTCCACCGCCTCGCCGCCGATCTCCTCCACCAGGTCCGCCAGCAGCGTGAAGGTGGTGACGACGTTCAGCTGCTCACCGTCTGCCTTCTCCTCCGTCGAGAAGGTCACGGCCCCGAACACGAGGGCACCGCCCACCAGGAGGGCCAACAGCGCGGCCAGTGGCTTATTGCCCAGCGAGCGAGCAATCAGTCCCTTGCCTGGCGCGAAGAGGAAAGCCAGCAGGAACAGCGCGCTGGCGGTCAGCACGATCGTCACGCCGGAGGACACGTTGTAGCTATAGCTCAGGAACAGCCCCACTACGGAGCTGAGCGCCGAGATCGCCACTGAAAGCCCGATCATCACTCCCAGCCGGTTCGTCAGCAGGTACGCCGCCGACGCCGGAGTGATCAGCAGGGAGACCACCAGGATCACGCCCACCGTCTGCAGGGAAATGACCGTCACCAGCGTGAGCACCACCATCAGCCCGTAGTGGATTGCCCGCACGGGCACGCCAGCCGACTGCGCCATGACGGGGTCGAAGGTGCTGAGCTTGAGCTCCTTGTAAAAGACCAGCGTGAGAATCAGCACGGCAGCGGCAATACCGATCGAGAGGTTGCGGTCGGCGTCCTGAACGGTCAGGACGTTGCCGAAGAGGATCTCCGTCAGATCCGTCGCCGTCTGCGCTTTCGCCATGAGCAGCACGCCGATCGCGAAGAAGGTGGAAAAGACGATGCCGATCGCCGAATCGTTCTTCACAGTGGAGCGTTCGCTGATCAGCCCGATCGCCAGTGTGGCGAGTAGACCCGCGACCACCGCCCCGAGGAAGAGGTTCGTGCCGAGCAGGTAGGAGGCCGCGACCCCCGGTAGTACGGCGTGCGAGATGGCGTCGCCAATCAGGGCCATGCCGCGCAGCACGATGAAGCTGCCGACGATGCCGCAGGCCACGCCCACGATCACCGAGGTGATCAGCGCTTTTTGCAGGTAGCCGTGGCTGAGTAGTGAGTCGAGGAACTCCGCGATCATGCTGTCTCCTCCTGGAGGGCTGCCTGCCGTGGCGTGGGGTGGGCTGGTGCTGACGGCTCGCGGATGACGAGCGCGCCGAAGGCCTTCTGCAGCACGTCGGGGACGAAGACCTCCTCGGTGGGACCCGCCGCGACGAGCTCGCCGTTGAGGACGATGAGGTCGTTGTAGTAGCCGCGCACCGTGTTCATGTCGTGGTGCACGACGACGACGTGCTTGCCCGCGTCCGCCATCTGCCGCAGCAGGGTCACGATCGTCTTCTCGCTGGGGACGTCGATGCCGACGAAGGGCTCGTCCAGGAAGATGTACTCCGCGTCCTGGACGATGGCGCGGGCAAAGAGGACGCGCTGGAACTGTCCGCCCGAGAGTTCGCTGATGTGGCGGTGGCGAAAGTCCCACATGTCGACGTCCTTGAGAGCCTGGGTGGCTGCTTCGCGTTCGGCCTTGCCGGGGCGGTGGAAAAGACCCAGGCGCGGGTAAGTGCCCATCAGGACGGTGTCGAAGACGCTGGTGGGGAAGTTGCGGTCGAGGTCAGAGCGCTGCTCGATATAAGCGATTGCGCGGCGCTGCTCGGCGGGGGCCTTGCCGTCGAGGGTGACGGGGTAGCCGGCAGGGGCGCCGGTGGGGCCTGTGCCGTGGACGTTGTGTTTGTCCAGGATCTGGAGCATCGCCTTCATGAGGGTGGATTTGCCTGAGCCGTTGGGGCCGATGATGCCGTGCATGCCGGGGGAGTCGAGGGTGAAGCTGATGTTCCGAATCGCGGTGTTCGCGCCGTAGCTCACGCTCAAGTTCTGGACGCTAATACTCATGGCAGCCAAGAATAGTGGTCAGTTCAATGAATCACCAAGTTCAATGTATTGACCTTTGGGGTGGGGTGGTGTTGGGGGGGGTGTCCCTATGTTTTTGTCAAGTGCCAGACCGATGTTGACGAGCACAGTCTTGGGAGTAGTTTCTTAGGCGTGCCTAGGAGCCGGCCAGCGTGTGCTGGTCGGCTTCGTCTTTGGGGCTTTATGCGGCGACGGGGCGTGGCGGGATTTCGCGGAAGAACTCCTTGTTTTTCAGCATCGCGTAGATGACATTGCATCGGCGTCGTGCCAGGCAGATGACTGCTGCGTTGTGGCGTTTTCCTTCAGCGCGTTTGCGTTCGTAATACCGCCGTGACGGTTCGTGGCTGCGGATAACTGCGAATGCGGAGTAGAACAAGGCGTTTTTCAGTCGTTTATTGCCTGACCGTGCCGGGAATTCACCTCTGATCGACGAACCGGATCGTCTAGTCACGGGTGCTATTCCAGCATAAGCAGCTAAGTGGCCAGCACTAGCGAAGTCGGAGCCATCACCGATCGCAAGAAGGATCTGCGCTGCGGTCTTGATGCCGACTCCGGGCATACTCATCAAGACCTCACAAAGAGGGAAATCAGCGAGCATCTCTTCAACCTGCTCAGCAATGGTGTTTCGTTGCTCTTTGAGGGCCTGGATGTTTGCAGCCAGTTGAGGAATTACTAACTCGGCGGCATCGCTTCCAGGCACGGTGACTGTTTGAGCTTTCAGCGCTGTAAAAATGTCGTCTACCAGCGGGGTGGGGTCTTTACGTGTGCGCTTGATCATCCAGTTCAACACTCGTTGGTATCCGGCTCTTTTTAGCCCCTGCGGTCCCTTGTAATGGATCAATAATTCCAGGATCGGCGTGCGAGTCAGGGTGCTACCAGCAAAAACTCGTTCCAGGCTGGGGTAGATCTGGGTGAGGACACTGCGAAGCCGATTGACAGTGCGAGTGCAATCGCGGGCGATGTCATCATCGAAGCCGGACAGCATCTTTAGGGCGGAGAGTACCTCATCATTGCGGTCGACGGCACGTAGCGTGTGGGGCATTGTGCGGGCGGTGTCGGCGATGATGAATGCGTCGCGTTTGTCTGTTTTTGCACGTCCCGGATAGAGATCTGCAGCTTTGCGCATCGCAAGACCTGGCAGGTATCCGACTTCGCAACCGCAGTCCCGGGCTACAGCAATCGGTAGTGCGCCGATGGTGTTGGGTTGGTCGACGATCACGAGCACGGTGCCAAGCTTCTGAAGCTGGTGAAAAACGCCTGCTAGTTCGGATTCGAGTTGAGGCAACGGTTTGTCGAAGACCTTGTTGCCATCACGGTCTAAGGCGCAGGCGTGGTGTTCAGATTTGCCGACGTCTAACCCAAGGAATATGTCGATGGAATGCTCCGGAGACATGATGAGCTCCTAGAAAACGAGATGGGTATGGCGTTGTTCCAGTCGCTGGTGTCATGACCTTCGTTGCAAGCACCCACGTTACAAAGAGACCTAGTTTAAAACTGGCCGTGTCCCTATCAGCTGTCATCGAAAGTCCTGGCACCCGGCGGCAAC